>JAKFUL010000033.1 GCA_021732665.1 Acetobacteraceae bacterium | reverse complement strand
TGGCGGCATCGGCCCGGGCCAGGGGGGCGATGGCCAGCGCGAAGGCGTCATCGGCGCCGCGCTCCAGCAGCCGCAGCAGGCTGGCCGGCTCGCGCGCCACAAGCTCGGCCAGGAAGGGGCTGTGGCCGGCCAGGGCGGCCAGCCAGGGGGCGGCCTCGGGGTGGCCGAGCAGCGCCTGGGCGGTGGCATCGCCCTCCTCCAGCCGTTGGCGGAGCTGCGTCACCGCGACGGAATCGAAAGGCTCGGGCAGGCTGGGGTTGCGCGACATGGGCGGGGATGGGAAGCGGGTCGGGATGACAGGTCAAGCCGCATCAGCCGAGGGAATGTTTGCGGGCATGCGGCGCGGCTTGCGCCGCGGCTGGGCCGGGCTACGCCATGCCGGCTGGCTGTGGCGGCGCCACGCGCCCCGGCGGTCCATGCGCCTGGCGTTCCGGCTGGTGCTGGGCCTGGCCATGGCGCTGGGCCTGACCCTGGGGGTGCTGTCCTGGCGGCTGGCGCAGGGGCCGATGGAGATCACCTGGGCCGAGTCACGGCTGCGCGCCGGGATCGAGCTGGGCGGCGACACCCAGTTGCGCGCCCGGCACGTGGCGTTGGCCTGGGATGGCTGGCGCAGCGGCGCCTCAGCCTTCCCGGCCATCCAGCTCGACGAGGTGGAGCTGCGCATGCCCGGATTGCAGGGCACGGCGCAGACAGTGCTGGTGCATCTTTCCATGTCCGCCCTGCTGCGGGGCGAGCTGGCGCCCACGCTGCTCGAACTATCAGCCCCGCGCGTGCGCCTGCAATCCGCCACCGGCGACGGAATGGGCGACGCGATAGGCAACGCGATGGGCGGCGCGCAGGACGTGCCCAACACCATGCGCCCCTGGCTGGCGCCGCCCGATGAGGAGCAGCGCCACCTCGCCCTGCGCGGTTTGCGGGTGCGCGATGGCGCCATCCTGCTGCCGGCCCAGGGCACGCTGCCGGCCATGGCGCTGGAGGGCATCGCATTGGAGGCGCTGCGCGGGCGCGAGGGGCTGCGCGCCACCGGCAGCGCCAGGCTCGAGGTCTCCGGCATCGCCATCCCGATCACCGTCGAGGGCCAGGGCGCCCTGGGTGGCGGCGCCCTGCTGCTGCGCGCGGCGGGGCTGCGGCCGGACCGGCTGGCGATGGACATTCCCGCTCTGGCGCCGCTGGCCGGGCTGGAGGCGGAGATCACCGCCAGCCTCGCGCTGCGGCTCGACGCCACGCTGACCCCGCGCGGCGTGACGCTGGAGCTGGAAAGCGGCCCCGGCCGCCAGGCGCTGCCGGGCGGCGGCATCGACTTCCAGGCCGGCCAGCTGCGGGCCGAGCTGCATCCCGATCTGGTCGAGCTGCAACAGGCCCGGCTGCTGCTGGCCGGGGGGGTGACGCTGGAGGGCGAGGGCCGCGCCTGGCGCGAGGCCGGGCAATGGCGCGCCGAGGCGCAGGCCCGGCTGCCGGCGCTCGACCTCGCCGCCCTGCCCCGGCTCTGGCCGGAGACATTGGCGCCGGAGGCCCGCGCCCAGGTGCTGCGGATGGTGCCGGCGGGGATGCTGCGCGCGGCCGAGGCGCGGGTGGCGCTGGCCCAGGGCCCGGCCGGGCTGGAGGTCACCTCGGCCGCGCTCCACCTGCCGCTGGTCGCCGGGCGGCTGGGGCTGGGGCCGGCCGGACTTGGGTTCAGCGAGGCGCTGCTGGTGGCGCATGGCACGCCGCGGGCCTTCCTGGTGGAGCAGGCAAGCCTGGTCCTGCCCTCCCCCCGCCCGGGCCTGCCCGCCACCCGGCTGGAGGCCAATGCCAGCCTGCAACGGCGCGATGCCGCCTGGCATGCCGGCGCCGAATTGACCCTGGACCGCGCCAGCCTGGCGGATCTCGCGACCCTCTGGCCCGAGGGGGTGGGCGGCAATGGCCGCCACTGGCTGGTGCACAATCTCACCGCCGGCACCCTGCGCGACGGCCGCTGGCAGGCCGAGCTGCTGCTGCCCGATGACGGCGCGCCACAGCTCCTCGCCCTGTCCGGCCGGCTCCGGGCCGAGGCCGCGACCGTGCATTGGCTCTCGCCCATCCCCCCCGCCATCGGTGTTTCGGCCGATGCGGTGTTCAGCCCCGACGCCATCTCCGTCACCACCGAGGGCGGCCGGCAGGCCCGCGCCGATGGCAGCCTGACCGGCATCGAGCTGCCCTCCGGCCAGATGCGCTTCTATGATCTCCAGGCACCGATCCAGCGGGCCGAGCTCAATCTGCAGATCACAGGCTCCATGGTCGATATGCTGGAGGTGCTGCGCCACCCCCGGCTCAGGCTGTTCGAGCGCCGGCCGCTCGACCTCAACCTGGGCGCCGGCAGCCACAACACGCGCGTGACCATCGCCTTGCCCTTGTTGCAGGACATCCCCAACGACGCCCTGCGGGTGCGGGCGGAAAGCCGGGTCACCGGGCTTCGGCTGGTGCGCGCGCTTTTGGGCCGCGACCTGGAGCAGGGCCAGGCCGATCTGGTGGTGGACCAGGACCGGCTGCGGGTGCAGGGCACCGCCACCATGCTGGGGGCGCCGCTCAGGCTGCTGACGGAGATGGATTTCAGGCAGGGACCAGCCAACCAGATCATCAGCCGCGAAAGCGTGCAGGGCACGGCGAGTGCTGCGCAGCTGGCGCAGATCGGCTTCGATCTCGGCGATGTGCTGGGCGGCTCGATCGCCATCGACGCCCGCACCGAGCGCCGGCGCAACGGCCAGGCCACGGTGCAGCTGCGCGGCGACCTTGCACCCGCGCTGATCAGCCTGCCGGCCGCGCGCTGGGGCAAGCCGGTGGGCAGCCCAGGCCATGCCGAGGCGCTGCTGCGGCTGCAGGGCGACAATCTCGTGGCGGTGGAGAATGGCCGGATCGACGTGCTGGAACTCGCGCTGCGCGGCCGCGCCGTGGTCAATCGCGGCCGGATCGAGCGCTACGAGATCGCCGAGAGCATCTTCGGCGGCAGCCGCTTCCAGGGCGATATCCGCCCGCCCAGCCAGCCCGGCGCGCCCTGGCAGGCGTCGCTGCGCGGACCTCTGCTCGATCTCCGGCCGATCTTCGGCGCGGGGCCGCGGCCGGCGGAGGACACCGCCAGCAACAACGCCCCGCCCCTGGTGCTGGAGGCGCGCTTCGACCGCATCACCATGGGCGAGCGGCGCGAGCTGTTCGGCGTGCAGGGCCGCGCCGTGGTGGATGAACGCAGCGTCCTCCGCCAGGGTTTTCTGCGCGGACGGACCGGCATGGCGGGGGGCGGCTTCGAACTGGCGGTGGCGCCGCGCGGCGCCGGACGTTCCCTGCGCATCACCGCGGAGAATGGCGGCGCGGTGCTGCGCGCCCTCGACGGGCTGACCTCGATCGAGGGCGGCCGCCTGGCCATCGAGGGCGGCTGGGCCGGCAATGAGCCCAACGCCCCGCTCAACGCCACCGCCACGCTGGAAAACTTCGTCGTCCGCGGCGCGCCGGCCATCGGCAAGGTGTTGCAGGCGATGACGCTGTATGGCCTGACCGACGCGCTGCAGGGCGGCCAGGGGCTGAATTTCGTGCGTGCCGAAATCCCCTTCACGCTGACATCAGAGGTGCTGACCCTGAACGACGCGCGCGCCTTCTCGCCCAGCCTGGGGCTGACCGCGCGCGGCCGCGTGCTGCGGGAGGCGGAGATCATCGACCTGGAGGGCACGATCGTGCCGGCCTACATCTTCAACACCATGCTGGGGAATTTGCCGCTGGTCGGGCGGCTGTTCAGCCCGGAGCCGGGGGGCGGGGTCTTCGCCACGGCGTTCCGGGCGCAGGGGCCGGCCGGGGACCCGCAGGTGCAGGTCAACCCGCTCACCACGCTGACACCGGGCTTCCTGCGCGGGTTGTTCGGGCTGGGGCAGGAGCCGGCGAGCGTGAGCCCGAGGATGCCGGGGCGCTAGACGGACGAGGCCTGGCGGTGGAAGCACCGGAACGGTGGATCATCCTCTCACCAAGGCCCGGAACTCACGCAGGCAATCCGACCAAATGATCACATCCGGTCGGATATCGCTCCACGGCGTTACGGCGCGAGCCGCGCCCCGCGCAGCACCCGCTCGGCAAATCCCGGATCCAGCGCCCGGGCCACCGGCAGTTCGGCGCCCTCGGCCTCGCCCGGGGTGGCCAGGTCGGCCTGGCGCAGCGCCCTGGCCGCCCATTCCCGCGGCACGCCGGGGGGCGCCGGCCGCGCCGGGGCGGCCTGGGCCGCGGCTGGCGCGCTGCCCGTCCCCGGGTCATCCAGCGTCGCCGGCGCATTGCCAGGGTCGTCCAGCGTTTCCGCCTCGGCCGGGCGGCCCAGCACCATCAGTTCGGCATCGCGCCGCTGCCTGACCACGCTGCGCAGCCTGGCGTAATAATCCAGGCTGTCGCTGCGCAGGATATCCAGCGTGTCGATATTCTCGGCCCGCATGTCGATGCCGCCCAGCGTCCCGCGGGAGGTGTTGAGCACGCCCAGCGTGAAGCTGGAAAAGACCGGGCCGAGGGCGAGGAGCAGCGGGTTGGCGAAGCCATCCGCCGTCTCGCCCAAGGCGTCGCGCAGATTGGAGGGGCCGAGCACGGGCAGCATGAGATAGGGGCCCGAGCCCACGCCGTAGCGCGCCATCGTCTGGCCGAAATCGCCGGTCTGCCGGGCCAGCCCCTGCCCGGTCGCCAGGTCGAACAGCCCGCCGCCGCCCAGCGTGGTGTTGATGGCGAAGCGGCCCAGCGTGGTGCCCGCATCGCTGAAGCGCAGCTGCAGCAGGTTGTTGGCGAAGATCAGCGGCTCGCCCAGGTTGTTGACGAAGGCGCGGATACGCAGCCGGCCGAATTCCGGCACCAGCCCGCGATAGGTCTCGGCCACCGGGCGCAGCACGCTGTCATCGAGCCGGGTGTTGAAGTCCAGCGCATGGCGGTTCGCCCGCTCGAACGGGTCGCCCGCATCGGTGGTGCCGGCGTATTGCGAGGCGGCGGTGGGCACCTCCACCCCGCCGCGCATCACATGCGTGTCGCCGCAACCGGCCAGCAGGAGAATCAGCGGGAGCGAGAGGGCGCGCATGCGGCGAGCATACCGAAAAACCATCGTCTGGGCCATGTTGGGGGCATGATCTTTCTGTTGTCGATTCTCGTCTGGATTCTGGCCGGGCTGGCGCTGGCGGCCTCGGCCCAGGTGCTGCTGGCGGCGCGGGCCGCGGCCAGGCTGGCGGCGGCTGCCCCGGCAGGCGGCCCGGCGTTGCCGGCGGCGATCCTGCGCCCGCTGCATGGCGCCGAGCCGGGGCTGGCGGCGAACCTGGCCGCCAGCCTGGCGCAGCGCCACGCCGCCCCGTTCGAGCTGCTGATGGCGGTGGCCGATCCGGCCGATGCCGCCCGTCCGGTCGCCGAGGCATTTTGCCCGCCGGCGCGGCTTCTGCTGGGCGGGCCGGTGCTCGGCGCCAACCGCAAGGTCTCGCAGCTCGTGCACCTCGCCGCGGCCACCGATGCCGACGTGCTGGTGCTGGCCGATGCCGACATGGCGGTGGGGCCGGACTGGCTGACGGCGGTGACGGCGCCGCTGGCCGAGCCTGGGGTGGGGCTGGTCACTTGCCTTTATCGCGGCGTGGCCGGCGATGACGGCTTCTGGTCCCGGCTGACGGCGCTCTCGGTCGATTGGCATTTCCTGCCCAATGCCGCGCTGGGCGAGGCGCTGGGCCAGGCCAGGGGCTGCTACGGCGCCACCATCGCGCTGCGGGCCGAGACCCTGGCCGCGATCGGCGGCTTCGAGGCGTTTCTGGAGCTGCTGGCCGATGACCATGCGATGGGCGAGGCGGTGCGTGGGCTTGGCTTGCGTGTCGTGCTGGCGCCGCAACTGCCGGGGCATGTGATGAGCGAATCGGCGTTCGCCGGCCTCTGGGCGCATGAGTTGCGCTGGGCGCGCACGGTGCGGCTGCTCAACCCCGCCGGCTATGCCGGTCTGGCGCTGACCCATCCGCTGCCCTGGGCCGGCCTGGCGCTGCTCGCCGCCCCCGGGGCGCCGATGCTGGCGGTGGCCGGGCTGGCGCTGGCCGCCCGATTCGCCGCCTGCGCCTGGGTCGACCGGGCGCTGGGCCTGCGCCCCCGGCCGGGCTGGGTTTTGCCGCGGGATGCGCTGTCCTTCGCCGTCTGGCTGGCCGGGCTGCGGCCGGGGCCGGTGCGCTGGGGGCGGGAGCGCTTCCGTATCGCGCCGGATGGGCGTATGCGGCGCGGTTGAACCGGGTCGCGGCAAAAGCCACTTGAGCTTCGCCGCCGCTTCCCGCAAACCGTCAACGTTCTTTATAAGGTCGCCGCCCGCATGATGCGCACCCTGTTCCTCCAGGCCCCCACCTTCGACGGCTTCGACGGTGGCGCAGGCTCCCGCTACCAGGCCAAGCGCGAAATCCGCAGCTACTGGTTCCCGACCTGGCTGGCGCAGCCGGCCGCCCTCATCCCCGGCTCGAAGCTGGTGGACGCGCCGCCGCACAGCCAGACGCTGGCCGATGTGGCGCCGATGGCGCGCGATTTCGACCAGGTGGTGCTGCACACCTCGACACCCTCCTTCGCCTCCGACGTGAAGGTGGCCGAGGCGCTGAAGGCGGTGAACCCTTCGCTGAAGGTCGGGCTGATCGGCGCCAAGGTGGCGGTGCAGAGCGAGGAATCGCTGCGCGACGCGCCGGTGGTGGATTGGGTGGCGCGCAACGAGTTCGATTTCACGGTGAAGGACGTGGCCTCGGGCATGGACCTCTCGGCCATCAAGGGCCTGAGCTGGCGCAACAATTCCGGCGTGATCGTGCACAACACCGACCGCGCGATGCTCGAGAACATGGATGAACTGCCCTTCGTGTCGGAGGTCTACAAGCGCGACCTCGACTGGAAGAAGTACTTTATTGGATACCTGAAGCACCCCTATGTGTCGTTCTACACCGGGCGGGGCTGCAAGAGCCGCTGCACTTTCTGCCTGTGGCCGCAGACGGTCGGTGGCCATCGCTACCGCACGCGTTCGGTCGGCCATGTGATCGATGAGGTGAAATACATCCTCAAGGCCTTCCCGGAGATGAAGGAGCTGTTCTTCGACGACGACACCTTCACGGACGACCTGCCCCGCGCCGAGGCGATCGCCAAGGAACTCGGCAAGCTGGGCGTGACGTGGTCGTGCAACGCCAAGGCGAATGTGCCCTATGCCTCGCTGAAGGTGATGGCGGAGAATGGGCTGCGGCTGCTGCTGGTCGGCTACGAGACCGGCAACCAGCAGATCCTGGTGAACATCAAGAAGGGCATGCGGATCGACGTCGCAAAACAGTTCACCAAGGACTGCCACGCGCTGGGCATCAAGATCCACGGCACCTTCATCCTGGGCCTGCCGGGCGAGACGACGGAGACCATCCAGGAAACCATCAAGTTCGCCATCGAAACCAACCCGCACACCATCCAGGTCTCGCTGGCCGCGCCCTACCCCGGCACCTTCCTGTGGGACCAGGCGGCGCGTGAGGGCTGGCTGGACACGGCGAATACCGAATATGTCGATGCGCATGGGGTGCAGATCGCGCCGTTGGCCTATCCGCATCTCAGCCACACCGAGATCTTCACCTCGGTTGAGGCATTCTACAAAAAATTCTACTTCCGGGCGCCGAAGATCGCCTCGATCTGCAATGAGATGGTGCGCGACCGGCAGATGCTGGTGCGCCGGCTGCGGGAAGGGGTGGAGTTCTTCCGCTTCCTGCGGGAGCGGAAAGCCGCGGCGTGAGCGACCTTGCGGCGCCTCTGTCGCGCGATCTGGTCGAGGCGTGGAGCCGCGGCGAGATCACCCGCCGGGAGATCGCCGATCGGCTCGACATGCAAGTGGGTTTCGGCGCCTTGCTTCTGGCGGTGCATGAGCACCGCCTGACCTTGCCGCGCGTGCCGGCCGATCCACAATCCCCCGGCGTGCGGCTGGTGCGAGCGCTGGCCGAAAGGGTGGCAGGTGGCGGCTGAGCTGGTTGCTCGGATCATCGTGCTCGACACCGGCCCGCTGATCACCCTCGCCGCCGCGCAGTCGCTGGACTACCTGCTTTACGCTGGCGTGCCGGTCTACCTGCCTGACGCCGTGCTGTATGAGGCGACACGCGATGGCGATGCGCTGGGCGCCGCCGCCATCCTGGAATGGGCGCAGGCGCGCGCCGATGCGGTGCGCACCCTGCCGACGGAAACCTTCTTCAACTTCGTGGCCGCCCACAATGCCCGCCCCGGCCATCGCGAACGCGACCTGGGCGAACGCGCGGCCATCGAGGCCATCCACGACGCCGTCCACCTGCAGGCCAGTGAGCGGGCGTTGCTGCTGACCGAGGATGACCGCGTGCTGCGCCGCGTCCTGGTCCTGGAAGCGGAATTGACCGAGCGGATGATCCCGATCACCACGCGCGATCTTCTGCTGGGGCTGGAGATGGCGGGCCGGATCAACTCGGTCGAGGACGTCTATGCCAGAGCCGAGGATGCCGGACGCAGCGCCAGCCGCCGTGCCACGCTGGCCAGCCAGCACGACATGGCACGGGCGGCGGTGGAGCGGCTGTTGCGCCGCCCGGAATGACCACCCGCCTGATCTTCACGGCCGATGATTTCGGCCTCCACCCCCGCGTCAACGAGGCGGTGGAGCAGGCCCATGCCCAGGGCGTGCTCACCGCCGCCTCGCTGATGGTCGGCTCGCCGGGCATGGCGGAGGCGGTGGCGATCGCGCGGCGCAACCCCGGCCTGTCCGTGGGCCTGCATGTCGTGCTGACCGATGGCGTGCCGGTGCTGCCCGCCGCCCGCATCCCCGCCCTGACGCAGAAGAATGGCCGCTTCCGCGACGATATGGCCGGGCTGGGCCTGCTGCTCGCGCTGTCGCAGGAAGCGCGGGCGGAAATGCTGGCGGAAATCCGCGCCCAGGTCGCCCTCTTCGCCGAAACCGGCCTGATCGCCGACCATGTCAACGCCCACAAGCATTACCATCTCCACCCGCTGATCGGTGCCGCGCTGACCCAGGTCGCCGCCGGCGCCGGAATCCGCGCCTGGCGCCTGCCCGCCGAGGATGGCGGCGGCCGCATCCAGAACGCCTGGTGCGGCGTGATGCGCCGGCGCGGCGCAGCCTGGGGCCTGGCCGCGCCCGACCGCGTGGTGGGCCTGCGCTGGTCCGGCGCCTTCACCGCCGAGCGGCTGCTGGAAGCCCTGCCCCGCACGCAGCCCGGCGTCACCGAATTCTACTTCCACCCCGCCACCAGCGATGACGTGCCCGGCGGCGCACCGGGCTATCGCTACAGGCACGAGCTGGCCGCGCTCACCGACCCACGCGTCATCGAGGCGGTCGCGGCGATCCCGCGCGGTGGCTATGCCGCCATGCTGCGGGCATGAACCGCGCCGGACTGCTGCTGGCCCTGGCCGGCTTCGGCATCGCCTGCTGGGTGGTCTGGCAGCAGGATCTGGCTGCGGTGGGCGGGCTGCTGGCCAGTGCCGGCATTGTCGGCCTCATGCTGACCGCGCTGTCGCATATCCCCGCCATGGTGCTGAACGCCCAGGCCTGGGCCATGCTGATGCCGCGCCATGGCCGCCCTGGCCTGCCCGGCATGGTCTTCCAGGTGTGGGTGCGCGAGGCGGTGAATGCCCTGCTGCCGGTGGGCCGGGTGGGGGGCGAGCTGGTCTGCTACCGCCTGCTCCGCCGGCAGGGTATGCGCGCCGCGCCGGCCGCGGGCGGGCTGATCGCCGATGTGGCGCTGTCGCTGGTCTCGCAGCTGCTCTTCGCGCTGCTCGGCCTGGCGCTGCTGGCCATGGCCGGCGCGGCGCTGGGCTGGGGCGCGTTGGCGGGCGGGCTGCTGCTGGGGGCGGCCTGCGCCGGCGGGTTCATCGCGGCGCTGCGGGCGGGGCTGATCGGCCGTGCGGTGACGGTGCTCAACCGCCTGGCGCAGGACCGCCTGGCCGGCCTGGCCGAGGGCGCGCGGCGGCTCGACACCTATCTGCGCCGGCTTTGGGCGCGGCCGCGGGCGCTGCTCGCCTGCACCGCCTGGCAATTCGCCGCCTGGCTGGCGGGCGGCCTGGAGATTTGGGTGGCCTGCTGGGCGCTGGGGGTACCGATTTCGGTCGCCGACGCGCTGATGATCGAGGCGCTGATCCAGGCCCTGGCCTCGGCCGCCTTCATCGTGCCCGGCGCGCTGGGGGTGCAGGAGGCGGGGTTCGTGGGCCTGGCCGTGCTGGCGGGGCTGGACCCCGCCATGGGGGCGGCGCTGGCGGTGACGCGGCGCTTCCGCGACGTGGTGCTCTATCTGCCCGGGCTGCTGGCCTGGGCCTGGGCGGAGCGTGCCAGCGCCCCCCCGGTCACCGCCAGGTGAGGCTGCTGATCGTGCAGGTCTCGATGCCGCGTCGTTCCTGCGCCGCGCCATTCATGAACACCACCCGCACATCGGTGTTGCAGCCCAGGCCGCTGGGCAGGCCGATATTGAGCTGCCCGCCCGGCGCCAGCGTGTTGGCGCCAAGCCGGTCCGCGCCCCAGCCGCCCTGCGAGCTGGCGGAGGCGTAGATCTCGCGGATCACCGTGCCGGTGGCATTGATGAAGACGAAGCTGGGATTGCCCTGCCCCACCACCCGGTTGCCGGGGCCGCCGCCGATGATCGCGCCCGCGCCCGCGCCCGGCGCCTGCTGGATGATGTTGGCGCCGCCGAAAGTGATCCGGCTGATCGAGCAGGCATTGACGCCCATCCGGGTCTCCTCCCGCCCGCCGAGATAGACCACCCGCACATCCAGCACGCAATCGGCGAAGGTGGGGGTGACCCAGACCTGGTTGCCCGCGGGCAGCACCGCCGCACCCAGAATATCCGGCCCCCAGGCCTGCACGCGGGAGGAGGAGACGTATAACTCGTTGATCTGCTGGCCGGAATTGTTGACCACGAAGAAACGGTTCTGTGCCGAGGCCGGCGCGATGGCGCCGAGCCCCAGCAGGATGGCGAAAGCCACAATCAAGCGTCGCATCGGGTACTCCCTGTCCTGAACGATGCGATCAGGCTAACAGCCACCCGGCGCCGGCGCCAAGCGCGCGCAAGGCGTCCGTACCCAACTCTGGCGATACAATCACCGTCATGCCCGTGCATGATGCGCCGCAGCAGAGAGACATCGCGATGCGCCCAGCCCGCCGCCTGCCCGAGCCCCGCGCCATGCTCACCGCCCCGCAGCCCGAGGCGGTGGAGGCTGGCCTCGAGATCCTGCGCGCCGGCGGCAATGCGCTCGATGCCGTGATCGGCTGCGCCCTGGCGCAGGGCGTGGTGGACCCGATGATGTGCGGGTTGGGTGGCCTGGGCGTCCTCCAGCTGCACGACCCCGTCAGCGGCCGGCACGAGGTGTGGGACGGCCTCTCCACCTGCCCCGCCGCCGCCCGGCCGGAGATGTTCGCGGCGCGCTTCAGGGGCGAATGCCCCGATGGCTACGGCTATATCCTCAGCGACCACGCCAATGAGCTGGGGCATGAGGCGGTGACGGTGCCGGGCATCCTGGCCGCCCTCTCGGCCGCGCATGGCGAGGCCGGGCGGCTGCCCTGGGCCGATCTGTTCGAGCCCGCGATCGCCACCGCCCGCGCCGGCTGGCTGGTGCGGCCGCATGTCGCGGCGATGTTCCACCTCGACGAAGCCCCCCATGGCCGGCTGCCCTATGCCCGCAAGCTGGGGTTCAGCGAGGCGGGCCGGGCGCTGTATTGCCGCCCCGATGGCAGCCCCAAACGCCTGGGCGACACCGTGCGCAACCCGAGCCTGGCCGACACCCTGGCGCTGATCGCGCGCGACGGCGCCCAGGCCTTCTATCGCGGCGACATCGCGGCCGGCATCGCCGCCGACATGGCCGCCCATGGCGGGCTGCTGACGCGCGCCGATCTGCAGCATTTCCGCCCGCGCAAGCTGGCGCCGCTCAGCGTGACCTATCGCGGCTGGACCATCGCCGTGCCGCCGCCGCCCGCTGGCGGCATCTTCGTGGCGCAGATGCTGCGCATCCTCGAGCGCTTCGACCTCGTCGCACTCGGCCATAACAGCCCGGCCTATATGGCGGTGGCGGCGGAGGCCATGCGGATCGCGGGAAGCGACCGGGACGAGCATATCGGCGACCCGGATTTCACCCGCCCGCCGCTGGCGATGCTGCTCGGCGACGCGCATGCCGATGCGGCGGCCGCGCAGATACGCGCCGGCACGCGGGCCAGCCTGACCCGCCTGCCCGAGCCCGCCCATACCACCACCATCTCCTGCGTCGACGGGGATGGGATGGTGGTCAGCCTCACCCACACGCTGGGCCTGCCCTCGGGAGTGATGCCCAAGGGCCTGGGCTTCATGCTGAACGGGGCGATGAACTGGTATGACCCGCGTCCGGGCCGTGCCGGCTCGATCGCGCCGGGCAAGCGGCGCTTCTCCTCGATGACGCCGACCATCGTCTTCGACGGCCCGCGCGCCGTGGCCACGCTGGGGGCTCCCGGTGGCGCCTGGATCGGTATCGCGGTGACGCAGGCGCTGCTCAACCTGCTGGACTGGGGCATGGGGATGCAGGAGGCGGCGGCGGCGCCGCGCTTCTCCGCCACCTCCGACGTGATCGACCTGTCCAACCGCATCCCGCGCGCGGCGCAGGCGGGGCTGCAGGCGATGGGCTATGCGACGAAGCGCAGCCCGCTCTCCCACGCCTTCGCCGCCGTGCATGGCATCACGATGTGGGATGGCAGGCTGGAAGGCGGCGCCGACCCGCAGCGCGACGGCTATGTCGGCAGCCTGTAGCGCTATCGCCGGAAGACCAGCGCCAGATTATTGGCCGGCATGGCCGTGATGTCGGGGGCCGAGAAGCCCTGTGCCGCGGCCAGCGCCGCCACCGCCTCCAGGTCGCGCACGCCCCATTCGGGGTTGCGTTCGCGCAGCCAGGCATCGAAGGCCTGGTTGCTCTCCACCATCCCGCCGGCGACGCGGTAGGGGCCGTAGAGGAACAGGAAGCCGCCGGGGTTCAGCACGCCCGCGGCGCCGGCGACGAGCCCCAGCGTCGCCGCCCAGGGCGCGATGTGGATCATGTTGATGCACAGCACGGCGTCGGCCCGCAGCGCAGGCCAGGGCTGGGCCGCGTCGAGCGCGATGGCGGCGCGGATATTCGGCTGGCCCCGCGCCCAGGCATCGATGCTGGCGCGCGCCTCGGCGTTGGGGTCGCTGGGCTGGATGGTCAGGCCCGGCATCGCCTGGGCCAGGGCGAGGGCGTGCTCGCCGCTGCCCGAGGCGATTTCCAGCGCGAGGCCCGCGGGCGGCAAAAGCCCGCGCAGTGCGGTCAGGATCGGTTCGCGGTTGCGGGCGACGGAGGGGGCTTCGAGGCGGACATCTTCCATGGCGGCGAGGCTAGAGCATGATGCGATGAGGCGGAATCGCCGAAACGCTGAATCATCCTCTCAGCAACGGCTAGACCATGCGAAGTGAACACATGTGAACGCAGCGTGGTCTAGAGCATGATGCGATGAGGCGGAATCGCCGAAACGCTGCATCATCCTCTCAGCACCGGCTGGACCATGCGGAGGGAATGCAGCGTGGTCCAGCGCCGCATCGGCGGCTTTGCGGGAGGGGCGAAAGCCGGCATGCTGGCTGCGCGAAAGGAATCCGCCATGTCCTCCATTCTTCGCCTGGCCTGCCTGTTGGCCCTGCTGTCGGTTTCGGCCTGGGCGCAGCCCATGCGGGTCCTCGAATCCTCGCCCAGCGCGCGCGGCGTGATGTCGGGCAATCGCGAGGAATTCTTCGTGCGCTTCAGCGAGCCGGTGAACCACAACACCTCCCGCCTGATCATCCTGCGCGATGGGCAGGAGTTGCGCCAATTGCGGCCCCGGCTGAATTCCTCGCCCGAGACGCTCTATGCCGTGGCCGGCAATCTCGCGCCCGGCGAGTATGTGCTGCGCTGGATCGCGCGGTCGAGCCGCGACGGCTCGACCACCGAGGGCATGATCGACTTCACGATCCGCTGACATGATCCGCGAAGTCACGGCCGGCGAGGCCGAGGGCCGATTGGGCGAACTGGCGGATATCCTTGTCGACGCCGTCGCGCAGGGTGCCTCGGTGAATTTCCTGGCCGGGTTTTCGCGGGCCGAGGGCGAGGCTTTTTGGGCCGGCCAACTGCCCGGCCTGCGCACCGGCGCCACGCGGCTCTTCGTGGCCGAGGCCGAGGGCCGGCTGGTCGGCACCGTGCTGCTGTTCCTGGCGCAGCAGCCCAACGGGCCGCATCGCGCCGAGATCGGCAAGATGCTGGTGCATTCGACGATGCGGCGGCAGGGGCTGGGCCGCGCCCTGCTGGCGGCGGCCGAGGCCGCGGCGCTGGCCTGCGGCCGCCACCTGCTGCTGCTCGACACCACGACGGGCAGCGCCGGCGACCTGCTGTATCGCAGCCAGGGCTGGGTCGCCTTTGGCGAGGTGCCGGGCCATGCCCTGAGCGTGGAGGGCCAGCCCACCGCCACCACCATGTTCTACAAGCGGCTGGCCGGTGGCATAGTCGGGGGATGATCCTCGTCACCGGCGGCGCCGGCTTCATCGGCAGCAACATCGTGGCGGGGCTGAACGAGGCCGGGCAAGGCCCCGTGGTGGTCAGCGACCTGCTGCGCCAGGGGCAGAAATGGCAGAATCTGCGCAAGCGCCAGCTCGCCGACATCGTCCCGCCCGAGGAGCTGGCCGCCTGGCTGCAAGGGCACGCGCCGCGGGCGGTGATCCATATGGGCGCCAATTCCTCCACCACCGCCAGCGATGGCGATGAGGTGATCCGGCGCAATTTCCGCTTCTCGCTGATGCTGCTGGACTGGTGCACGGCGCGGCAGGTGCCCTTCCTCTACGCCAGCTCGGCCGCCACCTACGGCGATGGCGCGCGGGGCTATGATGACGATGCCAGCGCCGCGGCGCTGCGCGAGCTTCGGCCGCTCAACCTCTATGGCTGGTCCAAGCATCTGTTCGACCAGGCGGTGGCGGCGAGGCGCGAGGCGGGGGAGGCGCTGCCGCCGCTGTGCTGCGGGCTGAAATTCTTCAACGTCTACGGCGCCAATGAGCAGCATAAGGGGCCGATGCGCAGCGTCGTGCACAAGGTGTTCGAGACGCTCTCGGCCGGCGGCGTGGTGGAGCTGTTCCGCAGCCACCGCGCGGATTACGCCGATGGCGAGCAGCTCAGGGACTTCGTCCATGTCGATGACGTGGTGCGTGTCGTGCTGTTTCTGCTGGCGCGCGGTGAAGCGCCGCCGCTGCTCAATCTCGGCGCGGGCGTGGCGCGCAACTGGCTCGACCTCGTGCGCGCGGTGGGTGCCGCCATGGGCGTCGCACCCGCGATCCGCTTCATCGACATGCCCGAGGCGATCCGCGGCAAATACCAGTACCACACCCTGGCCGACCTCACCCGGCTGCGCGCGGCGGGGTGGAATGCCGGGATGACCGGGCTGGAGGAAGGTGTGGCGGCGACGGTGCGGGTGCTGGCGGGGGCCGACCCTTACCGGTAGGCCGCCGCGCCCTCGCCCATTACAGCCTGACCTTCAGCACCCGCCCGATCTCGCCGATCACGCCGCGGCGGAAGGCCAGCACGCAGAGCACGAAGATCACCCCCTGGATCACCGTGACCCAGGCGCCGAATTCGGCCAGGTAGTTCTGCATGGTGATGATGATGGCAGCCCCCGCCACCGGCCCGAACAGCGTGCCCAGCCCGCCGACGAGGGACATCAGCACCACCTCGCCCGACATGGTCCAGAACACGTCGGTCAGGGTGGCGATGCCGAAGACGATCGCCTTGGTGCCGCCGGCCACGCCCGAGAGGGCGGCCGAAATGACGAAGGCCATCAGCTTGTAGTCATCCACCCGATAGCCCAGCGAGATGGCGCGCGGCTCGTTCTCCCGGATCGCCTTCATCACCTGGCCGAAGGGCGAGTGGATGACGCGGTGGATGAACAGGAAGCCCAGCAGGAAGATGCCGGCGACCATCCAGTACAGGGTGAAATCCGAGGCCAGGCTGTATTGCCCCAGGAAGGCGCCGCGCGGGATCGCCTGGATGCCGTCCTCGCCATTGGTGAAGGGCGCCTGGACGCAGAAGAAATACACCATCTGCGCCATGGCCAGGGTGATCATGGCGAAGTAGATGCCCTGCCTGCGGATCGCCAGCGCGCCGATCGCCCAGCCCAGCAGCCCGGCCACGAAGCCGCCGATCAGGATCGAGACCTCGGGCGTCGCCCCCCAGACCTTGGCGGCGTGGCCCGCGAGGTACCCCCCCATGCCGAAATAGGCGGCATGGCCGAAGCTCAGCAACCCGACATAGCCGATCAGCAGGTTGAAGGCGCAGGCGAAGAGCGCGAAGCACAGCACCTTCATCAGGAAGACGGGGTAGAGGTAGAAGGGGCTGATCACGATGAAGGCCAGCATCACCCCGAAGGCGAGGAGCTGCGGCTTGGTGAAGCCCCACAGGGCCTCCTTTTCGGCATCGATGCCCTCGAAGGCACCGGCGGCGGCGGGACCGGCCATGTCTCAGCTCCTCCCGAACAGGCCGGCGGGGCGCGCCAGCAGCACGATCGCCATCACGACGAAGATCACGGTCGAGGACGCCTCCGGATAGAACACTTTTGTCAGGCCCTCGATGACGCCGAGGCCGAAGCCGGTCAGCACCGAGCCGAGAATGCTTCCCATGCCGCCGATCACGACGACCGCGAAGACGATGATGATGAGGTTGGAGCCCATTTGCGGGTTCACCGAATAGATGGGTGCGGCCAGCACGCCGGCGAAGGCCGCCAGCGCCACCCCCGCGCCATAGGTCAGCGTCATCATCCTGGGCACGTTGATGCCGAAGGCCTGGACCAGGGCCGGGTTTTCGGTCGCCGCGCGCAGGTAGGAGCCGATCTTCGTCTTCTCGATCACCAGCCAGGTCGCCAGACACATCACGAAGGCGACGACGACGACCCAGCCGCGATAGACCGGCATGAACATGAAGCCGAGATCCCAGGCGCCGGTCAGTTCGGCGGGGATGCGATAGGGCAGGCCGGAGGAGCCGAACTCATTGCGGAACAGCCCCTCGATGATCAGCCCCAGGCCGAAGGTCAGCAGCAACCCATAGAGGTGGTCGAGCTTGTACAGCTTGGCGATCATCAGCCGTTCGAGAATGATGCCGGTGATGCCGACGATGATCGGCGCCAGGATCAGCGCCCCCCAATAGCCGATGCCCAGCCAGTTCAGCAGCATCCAGGCGACGAAGGCGCCCATCATGAACTGCGCCCCGTGGGTGAAGTTGATCACGTTGAGCATGCCGAAGATCACCGCCAGCCCCAGCGAGAGCAGCGCGTAGAAGGCTCCGTTGATGAGGCCGAGCAGCAACTGTCCGAAGAGCAGCGGTGCCGGTATGCCGAATAGATCCATGAGAGGCGATCAGCTCCGTGTCACAAGCGGGCAGCCACCCTCGGCGAGGGGCCGAAAAGCCTCCTCGGCGGGGGTGGTGGCCAGCAGGTTGAAATAATCCCACGCCCCGCGCGACTGCGCCGGCGTCTTCACCTCCCACAAATAGGTGGGGTGGATCTTGCGTCCGTCTGGCCGGATCAGGCCGGTGCCGAAGGCATCATCATCGGTGGGCATGGCCTTCATGCGCGCCACGACGGCCGCGCCATCGGCCTTGGCCGCCGCCGCACCCATATCGGCCACCGTCTTGAGGTAATGCAGCGTGGCGCCATAGCAGCCGGCCTGGACCTGCGCCGGCGGCCAGCCATTGGGCAGGCGTGAGCGGACGCGGGCGGTGAAGGCGCGGGTGCGGTCGTTGAGGTTCCAGTAGAAGGGCTCGGTCAGCACCAGGCCCTGGGCGACGTCGAGGCCGAGGGAATGCACTTCCATCATGGAGAGCAGCAGCCCCGCGATCTTCATGTTCCGCGTCAGGCCGAATTCACGCGCCTGCTTGATGCAATTCGCCGTGTCGGTGCCGGCATTGGCCAGGCCCAGCACCTTGGCGCGGCTGGCCTGGGCCTGGACCATGAAGGAGGAGAAATCGGTGGTGTTGGGAAAGGG
This sequence comes from Acetobacteraceae bacterium, assembly GCA_021732665.1. Classification (GTDB taxonomy): domain Bacteria; phylum Pseudomonadota; class Alphaproteobacteria; order Acetobacterales; family Acetobacteraceae; genus Rhodovarius. The sequence continues at coordinate 49,576 of JAKFUL010000033.1, read as the reverse complement.
ATAGCGCGCGGCGCCGAGCACCCGGCCGCCGGCCTGCTCCACGAAGCGCGTGACATCGCGTTGCAGGGCATGGCCGAAGGCGTAGTCGGCGGTGACGAAATACCAGGTATCGCCACCCGCCCGCGCCATGGTGCCGCCGGTGCTGCGCGCCAGCATATAGGTGTCATAGGTGAAATGGACGGTGTTGGGTGAACAGGCCGGCCCCGTCAGGTCCGAGCTGGCGGCCCCCGAATTGAGAAAAACCTTGTTCTTCTCGCGCGCGATCTGGCTGACCGCGAGTGCCACCGACGAGGTCGGCACATCGACGATGGCATCCACCCCCTGGTCATACCATTGCCGGGCGATATTGGCGCCGACATCGGGCCTGTTCTGGTGGTCGGCGCGGATCACCTCGATGGTCAGGCCGCGGCCCTGGAATTCCAACGCCGCCTGCTCGGTGCACACGGCGCTGCCCGGCCCCGTCGGGTCGCGATAGGGGCCGGAGATGTCGGTGAGCACGCCGATGCGGATGGTCTGCGACTGGGCCTGCGCCGGGGACAGCCCCAGCGCGGCGCCAGCGACGAGAAGCGAACGACGATCGACGATGCTCATGGCCTCAGCTCCTCACCAGGGAACAGCCGCCCTCGCCGAGCGGGCGGAAGGCCTCCTCGGCCGGGGTGGTCTGCACCAGCTTGTAGTAGTCCCAACGTCCCCGGCTCTCGCGCGGCGACTTCACCTCGAACAGATAGCTGGGGCAGAGCTTGCGGCCATCGGCGCGGATGATGCCCGGGCCGAAGGCGTCGTCATCGCAGGGCATCGCCTTCATCCGGTTGATGACCTCCACGCCCGAGACCTTGGACGCCGCCACACCCATATCGGCGATCGCCTTGAGGTAATGCAGCGTGCCGGAATAATTGGCGACCGAGGCCATGTTCGGCACCTGGTCGCGCAGGCGGGGCTGCAGCCGCTGGGTGAGAGCGCGCGTGCGGTCGTTCAGGTCCCAATAAAAACTCTCGGTCAGCACCAGGCCCTGGGCGGTTTCCAGGCCGATGGCATGCACATCGGGCAGGAACATCAAGAGCGCGGCCAGCTTGATGCCGCGCCGCGTGACGCCGAATTCCGCCGCCTGCTTGATGCTGTTGATGGTGTCCGCTCCGGCATTGGCGAAGCCGATGACCTTGGGCCGCGCCGCCTGCGCCTGGATCAGGAAGGAGGAGAAATCGCTGGTCGCGGGGAAGGGGTAGCGCACGCTGCCCAGCACCCGCCCGCCCGCGGCGCGGACGAAATTGCCGGTGTCGCGTTCCAGCGCATGGCCGAAGGCATAGTCGGCGGTGATGAAGAACCAGCTGTCGCCGCCGGCGCGCACCATGGCGCCGCCGGTGGACTTCGCCAGCATGTAGGTGTCGTACATCCAGTGCACGGTGTTGGGGCTGCACTGCGCGCCGGTGAGGTCGGAGGTGGCGGAGCCCGTGTTCACATAGGCCTTGTTCTTCTCGCGCGCGACATTGTTGACCGCGAGGCCGACCGAGGAGGTGGGCACGTCGATGATCATGTCCACGCCCTGGTCGTACCATTGCCGGGCGATGTTCACGCCGACATCCGGCCTGTTCTGGTGGTCGGCGTTGACGACCTCGACGTTGAAGCCGCGATTGCCGAATTCCTGCACCGCCTGGAGCGTGCATTGCACGCCATAGGGGCCGGAGAGGTCACGATAGGGGCCGGACTGGTCATTCAGCACGCCGATCCGGATGGTGTTCGCGGCTTGCGCCCGCGCGCGGCGGCCGGGCAGCGCGACGGCGGCGGCGGCGGCGGTTCCGAGCAGCGCCCGGCGTTCGATCCTGGTCATGAACAACTCTCCCTGTTGCGGGGGCGGGCAGTCTTCAGCGCCGCCCTGCCCCCTGGTTATCGGTTCTACGGGGCCGATTCACCGCTGCGGCTGGCGCCTTCGCGGATCGGACCCGGGTCTTACGAACGCGGCAGCGTGCAGCCACCCTCGCCCAGCGGGCGGAAGCTGTCGGTGGCGGCGGTGGTGCCGAGCAGCTTGTAGTAGTCCCAAGGTGCCCGGCTCTCGGCCGGCGTCTTCACCTCGAACAGGTAGGAGGGGTGCAGCTTGCGGCCATCCGAACGCACCGAGCCCGGGCCGAAGGCATCGTCATCGGTCGGCATCGCCTTCATCCTGTTCACCGCTTCCAGGCCCGAGGCCTTGGCGGCCGAGACGCCCATATCGCCGACAGCCTTGAGGTAATGCAGCACGGCGGAATAGCAGCCGGCCTGCACCATCGAGGGCTTGATGTTGCCGGGCATGGCGCCGAGCCGCGTGGTGAAGGCGCGGGTCTTGTCGTTCAGGTCCCAGTAGAAGGTCTCGGTCAGCACCAGGCCCTGCGCGGTCTGCAACCCCAGCGAATGCACATCGGTGATGAAGACCAGCAGCCCCGCCAGCTTGGTCCGCCCGCCGCGCGTCAGGCCGAACTCGGCGGCCTGCTTGATCGAGTTGATGGTGTCGCCGCCCGCATTGGCCAGCCCCACCACCTGCGCGCGGGACGCCTGGGCCTGCAGCAGGAAGGAGCTGAAATCGGTCGTGCCCGGAAACGGCGTGCGCACCTGGCCCAGCACCCGGCCGCCGGCGGAGCGCACGAATTCCGCCGTATCCCGCTCCAGCGCATGGCCGAAGGCGTAGTCGGCGGTGATGAAGAACCAGGTCTGGCCGCCCGCGCGCACCATGGCGCCGCCGGTGGAACGCGCCAGCATCCAGGTGTCATAGGTCCAGTGGATGGTGTTGGGCGAGCAGGCGGCGCCGGTGAGGTCCGAGGTCGCCGCACCCGAATTGAGGAACACCTTGTTCTTCTCGCGCACGATGGTGTTGACGGCGAGCGCTACCGACGACGTCGGCACATCGACGATCACATCGACATTGTCGCGGTCGATCCATTGCCGCACCACGGTGGCACCCACATCGGGGCGGTTCTGGTGGTCGGCCTGCACCACCTCCACATTGACGCCGCGCTGGGTGATGCCGCTTTCCTGGATGGCCATGCGCACCGCCTGGGTCGAGCCCGGGCCGGAGAGGTCGCGATACAGGCCGGACTGGTCGTTCAGGATGCCGATCCTGATCGTATTGGCGGCTTGCGCCCGCGCGCCCCGCGCGCCCAGCAAGGGCGTGGCGGCGGCGGCCGAGAGGATGGTGCGACGATTGAGGTTCATGGATTGTGTCCTTCGAAAAAGGTTCAGACGCCGAGATACTGGTGCAGCCGGTCCATCGCCCCGGCCAGTTCGTGGTTGGCCACGTGGTCCACGACCACACCATGGTCCATCACGTAATGCCGGTCCGCCACCGTCTGGGCGAAGCGGAAATTCTGCTCCACCAGCAGCACGGTGAAGCCGCGCTTCTTCAACTCGCGCACGGTCAGGCCGATCTGCTGCACGATGACCGGGGCCAGCCCTTCCGAGGGTTCATCGAGCAGAAGAAGTTTCGCCCCGGTGCGCAGGATGCGGCCGATGGCCAGCATCTGCTGCTCGCCGCCCGAGAGTTTTGTCCCCGGGCTACGGGCGCGTTCCTTGAGATTGGGGAAGAGCGTGTAGATCTCATCGACCGACATGCCCCCCGGCGCGATCTGCGGCGGGAGAAGCAAATTCTCGGTGACGTCGAGCGAGGCGAAGATGCCGCGCTCCTCGGGGCAATAGGCAATCCCCTTGCGGGCAATGAGGTCGGAGCGCGCCGCCACAAGCTCGTCCCCGTTGAACTTGATGGAGCCCGCGCGCCGGCCGGTCAGGCCCATGATGGCGCGCAAGGTGCTGGTCTTGCCCGCGCCGTTGCGGCCCAGCAACGTCACCACCTCACCCTGGTTGATGTGGATGTCCACGCCATGCAGGACATGGGATTCGCCGTACCAGGCCTCCAGCCCCTTCACGCTGAGCATCGGTTCAACCATGCGCCTGCCCCCCGCCTTGCTCCGGCACGCCCACGCTGGCCGGGTCGGTGCCGAGATAGGCCGCGATCACATCGGGGTTGCGGCTGACGGCGGCGTAATCGCCCTCGGCCAGCACCTGGCCGCGGGCGAGGACGGTGATGGTGTCGCACAGCCCCTCCACCACCTTCAGATTGTGCTCCACCAGCAGCACGGTGCGGCCGACGGAGACGCGCTTCACCAGGGTCACGATCCGGTCGACATCCTCGGCCGTCATCCCCGCCGTGGGTTCGTCCAGCAGCATCATCGCCGGCTCCATCGCCAGCGTGGTGGCGATTTCCAGCGCCCGCTTGCGGCCATAGGGCAATTGCCCGGCGCTGAGCTCGGCATATTCGGTCAGGCCGACATCGGCCAGCAATTCCATCGCCCGGTCATTGTAGCGGTCCAGCAGCGAACCCGAGCGCCAGAAATCGAAGCTGTTGCCACGCTGCCGCTGCAACGCCACCCGCACGTTTTCCAGCACCGTCAGATGCGGAAACACCGCCGAGATCTGAAAGCTGCGCACGAGGCCGAGCCGCGCGATCTCGGCCGGCTTCAGCGCGGTGATGTCGCGCCCGTCATAGCGGATGGAGCCCCGCGTCACGGTCAGGAACTTCGTGAGCAGGTTGAAGCAGGTCGTCTTGCCCGCGCCATTGGGCCCGATCAGCGCGTGGATGGAGCCGCGCTTCACCTTGAGGTTCACGTCCGAAACGGCCGCGAATCCCCGGAACTCCTTCGTCAAACCCTGGGTTTCCAGGATGGTGTCGCTCACCCGGATTTCTCTCTCTCGCCTGTTGCGGCGCGGTTATTCAGCCTCGCGCCTTGGCAAACTGTATGGCGGCGCGGCAGGCCCGTGGCAAGCGCGGAAACGATGCCCTATTGCACCTCCACCTCGCCGGCACGGGCGATGGCGCCCCATTGCGCCCGCTGCGCGCGCATGAAGGCCAATTGTTCCGCCATCGTGACGGCGTGCGGGGCCGCACCCATGCCGCGCAGCCGCTCGGCCACCTCATCGCCCATCGCCACCTGGTTGAAGCCGGCGTTCAGCCGGGCCAAGGTTTCGGGCGGCGTCGCCTTCGGCGCCATATAGGCATACCAGGCGACGTATTCGCGGCTCTCCAGCCCCAGCTCGATGGCGGTGGGCACCGCGGGCACGCGCGGGCTGCGTGCGCGTGAGGTCAGCGCCAGCGCCCGCATCCGGCCGGACGAGATGTGGCCGAAGCCCGCCCCCAGGCTGTCCACCATCAGCGGCACCTGGCCCGCGATGACATCGACCTGCGCCGCCGCCGTGCCGCGATAGGGCACCGCCGGCAGATCGAGGTCATGGCGCTGCTTGAAGGCCTCGACGATCAGATGATTGATGGTGCCCGAGCTTGGCAGCGCATAGGGCAGCAGGCCCGGCTGCGCCCGTGCCCGGGTGATCACATCCTGGAGGGAATCGAGGCCGGATTGCGGATTGGCCACCCAGACCATGGGCGAGGTGACGGAGATGGCGACCGGCGCCAGATCCTCGATCGGGTCCAGCGGCATGTTGCGGTAGATGCTGATGTTGATCGACAGCGAGCCCACCGCCGCGAAGAGGATGGTGTGGCCATCGGGGGCCGCGCGCTGCACCTCGGCCATGCCGATATTGCCATTGGCACCGGGCCGGTTGTCCACCACCACCGGCTGACCCCAGAGCTCGGCGAGTCTCGGCGCCATCATCCTGGCATAGATGTCGAAGGCGCCGGTGGGCGAGGGCACGATGATGCGCACCGGCCGGCTGGGCCAGCCGCTTTGCGCCAAGGCGGGGCTGGCCAGCGCCCCCGCCAGCAAGCCGCGCCGGGCGATCATGCCGCGACCGTCTCCGAGGGCGGGTAGTTCAGCTCCACCCCCACCCCGTCGGGGTCGAAGATGAAAAGCTGCGTCTGCTTGTCGCGCGGGATCACCCGCTCCTCATAGGTCACGCCATGCTCGGCCAGCTTCGCCTTCATCTCGGCCAGGCCGGTGCAGGAGAAGGCGATGTGGTCGAGCAGCCCGGTCTGCCCCGCCTCGCGCGGGCCGTATTTGGCATCGCGCGCGCCGCGGTCGCCCATGAGGTGCACCGTCGGCACATCGCCGACATAGAGCCAGTAGCCGGGAAAGCCGAGCGGCGGCCGCTCGCCCTCGGGCAGGCCGAGCACGTCCACGTAGAAGGCGCGGGTCTTCTCCAGATCCTTGGCGCGGATGGTGTAGTGGTTCAGGCCGAGCAACGGCATGGCATTCTCCTCACAGGAAACGGGGATTGGGGGACAGGCCCATCAGATGCTGGCCCACGGTCTCGAAGTGGTTCTTGCGTGCCTGCACCTGCTGGGTGACGGCGTGAATGTCGCGGAAGCGGCGCTCGAAGGGCCCGCTTTCGAAGATCGCGGTGGCGCCGGCCTCGGCATAGGCGAAATCCGCCACCGCCTTGGCCTGGTGGATGGCGAAGGTGGCGGCCAGCCTGATGCCCACCTTCTGGTCCAGACTGGGCGTGCCGCCGGCCTCGGCGGTCTCCCACATCTCGCGCAGGGCCAGCAGCAGCCCGGCGCGGGCGGCGCGCCATTGCCCCTCGGCCTGGGCCAGGCCGCTTTGCAGGATGGGGTTGTCGGCCAGCCGCCGCGCGGTGGCCGAGGGGGTCTTCTCGGCGGCGAGTTCCACGAAGGCGTCGAGCATGCCCCGCGCGATGCCCAGCGCCAGCCCGGAAAACCCCGCCGCATAGCCATGCGTGGTGGAAAGGCGATAGAGCGGCCCGCGGCCGAGCTCCCGCCGCTCCTCCTCCCGGTCGCGCCGCACCGTCAGCGCCTCGGGCACGAAGATGTCGGTCACCGCGTAGGTGTCGCTGCCGGTGCCGCGCAGCCCCATCACGTTCCACACGCCGTTCAGCACCGTGTCGCTGGCGGGAAACAGCATGGTCCGGTCCACCGGCTGGCCATCCTCGCCCAGCCGCCAGGCGCCATCCTCCTCCTGCAGCTTGCAATGCCCGCCGAACCAGGTGGCGTGCCGGCCGCCGCTGGCGAAGGGCCAGGTGCCGGTGACGCGATAGCCGCCGGGCACCGCGCGGGCGACCTGCCCGGGCATGATGGCGCCCCAGGCCAGCGCCGCGTCTGGCGGCCCCCAGACCTGCCGCGCCGCGGCTGTTTCCATATAGGCCGCGGACATCGAACACACAGAAGCCTGGCCGATGCACCAGGCGGTGGAGGCATCGGCCCGGCCCAGCACCTCCATCATCCGCACAAAGGTTTCAGGCGGGCATTCATCGCCGCCCAGCGCACGCGGGATCAGGGCGCGGAAGATGCGGGCGTCATGCAGCGCCGCCAGCAGATCGGCCGGCAGCCGCCGTTCGGCCTCGATGCGCGGCGCCGCTGCGGCGATGGCCGGCGCCAGCGCCCGCGCCCGGGCGACAGGATCGGCCACAACGGCGCCGAGATGGATGGGCTCGCGTGCCGCGCTCATGACGTTTCTCTCCCATGACGGGAGCGTCGATCCTGCCGCCGCCGGCTGTCAAGCGCCGCCGAGAAAGACCCGCGCCGCCGCCGCCACCCCGGTGGCCGCCAGCATCCACAGCGCGACGCGGCGGTAGCGCGCCTCCGGGCTGCGGGCATAGAGCGCCGCCCCCAGCGCCGAGCCACCCCAGACCGGCGCCACGCCCAGGCCCGCCAGCACCAGGCTCTCCAGCCCCAGCCGTCCGAGCAGCGCCAGGGGCACAAGCCCGGCCAGCGAGGTGAAGAGAAACAGCACGATCATCGCCGCCCGGCCCGCCCCCGCGCGCAGCGGCGCGGCCAGGTAGTAGGCGATGACCGGGGGGCCTGGCATGGCCGCCAGCCCGTTGCACAGCCCGGCCAGCGCCCCCACGCCCAACGCCGCGCGCGGGCTGGCGCTGCCTGCCAGCCGAAAGCCGCGCGCCAGCACCGCGACCGTCGCCAGCACCAGCGCCGCGATCACCAGCCGCACCGGCGCCGGCGGCAGCAGCGCCAGCGCCGCCAACCCGAAAGGCGTGGCCATCACCGCGCCGGGCAGCATCCAGCGCAGCGAGGGCCAATCCGCCGCACCCCAGGCGCCGCGCAGCCCCTGCATGGAAATCGCCGCCTGCAACAGCAGCACCACCGGCGCCACCTCGGCCGGCGGCCGCAGCAGGCTCAGCAGCGGCATGGCGGCGATGGCGAAGCCGAAGCCGGAAAACCCGCGCAGCAGCCCGGCCAGGAACAGCATGGCCAGCGCCAGTGCCGCCTCAGCCACAGCGCACCGACATGCCCCCATCCACCACGATCTCGGTGCCGGTGATGAAGCGTGCCTCGGAGGAGGCGAGGAACAGCACGGCCGCCGCCGTGTCCCGCCCGTCGCCGGCGAAACCCATGGGGATGCGCGCGACCCGCTGCGCCAGAATGGCCTGCACATCGCCGCCGGCGCGCTGGCCGGCCAGGCGGGCTTCGACCATCGGCGTGTGCATCTGCCCCGGCACCACCGTGTTCACCCGGATGCCGCGGGCCGCGTATTGCACCGCCACCACGCGGGAGAGCTGGATCACCGCCGCCTTCGACGCCGCATAGGCGACCTGGGCCGAGCCGGTCCAGCGAATGCCGGAGGTGGAGGCGAGGTTGACGATCGCCCCACCCCCCTGCCGCTCCATCACCGGCAGCACATGCTTGCACAGCAGGAAGACGCTTTTGAGGTTGTGGTCGATCTGCGCGTCCCACACCTCCTCGCTCATCTCCACCGGGCCGCCGGGTGCGGAGCCGCCGACATTGTTCACCAGCACGTCGATGCGCCCGTGGCGCGCCACGACATCGGCCACCAGGGCTGCGACGGCGGCATTGTCGGTGACATCGCAGGCCAGCGCCTCGAAGCGGCCACCGGCCTCGGCGATGCGGGAAGCGGTCTCGGCCATGGCTTCGGGGTTGCGATCCAGGCCCACCACCGCGGCGCCCTCGGCCGCCAGCGCCACCGCCGTGGCGCGGCCATTGCCCCAGCCCGGCCCCACCGAGCCGGCGCCGGTGACCAGCGCCACCTCGCCTTCGAAACGTCGTCGCATGCGTCTTCCCCCTCAATGCGACTGGCAGTGTCCGCCCAGGCGGCGCCGCGGGCTAGATGCGGGCGCCGCTTCTCCGCGGCCGGGATTGGCGCCATGCTGCCCGCCCCATCTCGCCGCACGGAAGCCGCCATGCCCGACACCCTGCTCAATGCCAGCCTGGATGCAGCCCTGGCCGAGGCGCGCGAGCGCTTCGTCGCCGCCAACCCCGAAAGCCTGGCGCGCCATGTCGAGGCGACGGCGGTGATGCCCGGCGGCAATACCCGCACCGTGCTGTTCCACACCCCTTTCCCGCTGACCATGGCCCGCGGCGAGGGTTGCCGGCTGTGGGACGCCGACGGCCATGAATATGTCGATATGCTGGGCGAATACACCGCCGGCCTCTACGGCCACAGCAACCCCGTCATCCGCGCCGCCCTCGACACCGCGCTGGATGGCGGCTGGAACCTGGGCGGGCATGGGGTGATGGAGGCGCGGCTGGCGCGGCTGGTCTGCGAGCGCTTCCCCGCCATCGACCTCGTCCGCTTCACCAATTCCGGCACCGAGGCCAATCTGCTGGCGATCGCGACCGCGCTGGCGGTGACGGGGCGCCGCCGGGTGCTGGTCTTCGAGGGCGGCTATCACGGCGGCGTGCTGTATTTTGGCGGTGGCGGAATCCCGATCAACGCGCCGCATCAATGGGTGCTCGGCCGCTACAATGACGTGGCCGGCACGCCGGCGCTGATCGACGAAAGCCTGGGCGCCATCATCGTCGAGCCCATGCTGGGCTCGGGCGGCTGCATCCCGGCCCGCGCCGAATTCCTGGCCATGCTGCGGGCGGAGGCGAGCCGCGTCGGCGCCGTGCTGATCTTCGACGAGGTGATGACCAGCCGGATGTCGGCAGGTGGCCAGCAGGCAAGGCTGGGCGTGCTGCCGGACATGACGACGCTGGGCAAATACATCGGCGGCGGCATGAGCTTCGGCGCCTTCGGCGGCCGTGCCGACATCATGGAGCGCTACGACCCGCGCCGGCCCGACGCCATCCCCCATGCCGGCACCTTCAACAACAATGTGCTGACCATGTCGGCCGGGGTCGCCGGTCTCACGCGGCTGTTCACGCCCGAGGCGGCGACGGCGCTGTTCGACCGGGGCGAGGCGCTGCGTGCCCGGCTCAACGCCACGGCGGCCGGCCTGCCGCTGCAATGGACTGGCCTCGGCAGCCTGATGACCGCGCATTTCCAGCGCGAGCCCATCGCCGCCCCCGCCGATATCCGGCCCGATGCCGGGCTGCGCGAGCTGTTCTTCCTCGACATGCTCGAACGCGGCTTCTACCTGGCCCGGCGCGGCATGATGGCGCTGAGCCTGGAGATCGGCGCGGCGGAGGCCGATGGCTTCGTGGCCGCGGTGGAGGATTTCCTCGCCAGCCGCGCCAGCCTGCTGCGCGGTGACTGATCTGGGCTACAGCTGGCCCACGCGGAAAATCCGCCATTCGCGCAGCGGCACCAGGGATCAGCGAGGCGAGCAGGGTGCGGCGGATTATTCCGGCCGGATATTGCCCTGCCGGACCACCCTCTGCCACCGCGCGATTTCCTGCGCCTGGAAGGCGGCAAACACCTCGGGCTGGCTGGCCACCACCTCGAAGCCGAGATCCTCCAGCCGCGCCAGCGTGGCCGGGGCGCGCAGGGCGGCGGTCGCGGCCTCGTGCACCCGGGCGACCAGGGGGGCGGCCATGCCCGGCGGCCCGCCCAAAGCCTGCCAGGAATAGACCACGACCTCCGGCAGCCCGGCCTCGGTCGCATGCGGCACCTCGGGCAGCAGCGGGTGGCGCGCCTCCGAGGTGACGAGCAGCGCCCGCACCCGGCCATCCCTGATCTGCGGCATGATCGAGCCAAGATTCTGAAAGCTGAACGGCACATTGCCGGCCAGCAGCGCCGCCGTGGCCGGGCCGCCGCCGGTGAAGGGAATATGGGTGGAATCGGTGCCGGTGACCTGGCTGAACAGCGCCCCCGTGGTGTGGTCGGAACTGCCGATGCCGCTGCTGGAATAGGCGCCATTATTGCCCGGCCGCTTCAGCCAGGCGATGAATTCCGCGAGGTTGGCGACCGGCGCGACATTGGGGTTCACCACCAGCACATTGGGCGTGCGCACGGTCTGCATGATGCGGGTGAGGTCGCGCGTCGGGTCATAGGGCAGGTTCGGGCGAAGGGCGACATTGATCGCCCAGACCGAGAGCGGCGCATGCATCAGCACATGCCCATCCGGCGCCGAACGGACCACCTGCTGGGTGCCGATGATGCCGCTGGCGCCCGGCCTGTTCTCCACCGCGAAGGGTTTTTCCAGCGCCTGCTGCATGTGCTGCGCCAGGGAGCGGGCGATGATGTCCGAGGACGAGCCGGGGGCGAAGGGCACCACCAGGATGACGCCCCGGGCGGGCCAGGTTTCCTGCGCCAAGGCGGGGGTTGCGAGCAGTGCCAGGGCGGCGCGGCGGCTAACGGTCATGGGTTTTCCTCCAGGCATTGAACAGCGCCAGATTGGCCATGTCGGTGGCGGGGTAGAGGCCGCGGATGGTGTGGCCGTGGCGCACCCGTTCGGTGGCGAAATCCTCATATGCCGTCATCTCGGTCGCCTCATCGGCCAGTTCGTCGGCGAGGTGGGCGGGGAGTGCGATGACGCCATCGCCATCGCCCACCATGATGTCGCCGGGGAAAATGGGCGCGTCGCCGCAGGCGATGGGCTCGTTCAGCGCCACGGCGTGGTTGAGGGTGAGGTTGGTCGGCGCCGAGGGCCGCTGGTGGAAGGCCCAGATGCGCAATCCGGCGATCTCCTGCGCGTCGCGAAACCCGCCATCGGTGACGACGCCCGCCACCCCGCGCGCCTGCAGCCGGTTGACGAGGATCCCGCCGGCCGAGGCCGCGCGGGCGTCCTTGCGGCTGTCGATGACCATGACATGGCCGGGCGGGCATTCCTCGATCCCCCGGCGCTGCGGGTGGGTGGGGTCGCGGAACACGTCGATGGTGTTGAGGTCTTCTCGCGCCGGGATGTAGCGCAGCGTGAAGGCGGGGCCGACCATGGATTCGGCGTGGACCCGCAGCGGCTGCACGTTCTGGATGTATTGCTGCCGGAAGCCGCGCTTGAACAGGGCGGTGGCCAGGGTGGCCGTCGAGACCTTCTTCAGCAGCGCGAGGGATTCGGGTTTCATCAGTAGATCACCGGTTCGGTCACTGGGGCGCCGAAATCGGTGCGGAGAAAATCGAAATCGGCACCCTCATTGGCCTGCTGGATGTGGCGGCTGAACATCCAGCCATAGCCGCGTTCGTAGTTTTTCGCGGGCGGCGTCCAGGCGGCGCGGCGTGCCGCCATTTCCTCGTCGGAGATGGCGATGTCGATGCGGCGCGCGGCCACGTCCATGGTCACGATATCGCCGGTGCGCAGCAGGGCGAGCGGGCCGCCGATGAAGGATTCGGGCGCCACGTGGAGGACGCAGGCGCCGTAGCTGGTGCCGGACATGCGGGCATCGGAGATGCGGAGCATGTCGCGATGGCCCTCCTTCAACAGCCGTCGCGGCATGGGCAGCATGCCCCATTCCGGCATGCCCGGCCCGCCCTGGGGGCCGGCATTGCGCAGCACCAGGACATGGTCGGGGGTGACGTCGAGATTCTCGTCCTCCACCGCCTTTTTCATCGACGGGTAATCGTCAAACACCAGCGCCGGGCCGGAATGCTTCAGGAATTTCTGGTCCATCGCGCCGGGCTTGATGACGCAGCCATCGGGGGCGAGGTTGCCGTAGAGGACGGCCAGCGAACCCTCGCCATAAATGGCGCGGTCCTGAGTGCGGATGACGTCGTCGTTGAAGGTTTTCGCGCCCTCGATGTTCTCGCCGAGGGTGCGGCCATTCACCGTCAGGCAGTCGAGATGGAGGTGTTCGCGGATATTGTTCATCAACGCCCGGATGCCGCCGGCGTAGAAGAAATCCTCCATCAGGTAGTCGCGCCCCGTGGGGCGGACATTGCCGATGACCGGCACCTTTCGCGATGCCTTCTCGAAATCCTCCAGCCCCACATCGGTGCCCGCACGCCGCGCCATGGCAATGAGGTGGATGATGGCGTTGGTCGAACAGCCCATGGCCATGGCCACCGCGATGGCGTTCTCGAAGGCTTTTCGCGATTGGATTTTCGACGGCTTCAGGTCTTCCCACACCATCTCCACAATCCTCCGCCCGCTGTCGCTGGCGAGCCGGATATGGCCGGCATCCGGCGCGGGAATGGACGAACCGCCGGGCAGCACCATGCCCACCGCCTCGGCGATGGCGGTCATGGTGCTGGCGGTGCCCATGGTCATGCAGGTGCCATGGCTGCGGGCGATGCCCGCCTCCACCCCCTGCCAGTCGCGCTCAGTGATTTTTCCGGCCCGCAGCTCATCCCAGTATTTCCAGGAATCGCTGCCTGAACCCAGCGTCTTGCCCTCGAAATTGCCGCGCAGCATGGGGCCGGCGGGGACGTAGATCGTGGGGATGTCCATGCTGGTGGCGCCGAGCAAAAGCCCGGGGGTGGATTTGTCGCAGCCGCCCAGCAGCACGCAGCCATCGACGGGGTGGGAGCGCAGCAGCTCCTCCGTCTCCATCGCCAGCATGTTGCGGTAGAGCATGGTGGTGGGCTTCACGAAGACCTCGGCCACCGAGAGCGCGGGGAGTTCCATGGGCAACCCGCCGGCCATCAGCACGCCGCGTTTCACATGCTCGGCGCGGTCGCGCAGATGCACATGGCAGGGCGAGAGATCGGACCAGGTGTTGATGATGGCGATGATCGGCCGGCCGGCCCATTCCTCAACAGCGTAGCCCATCTGCATCGCGCGCGAGCGGTGGCTGGAGGAACGCAGATCATCGGGGGCGAACCAACGGGCGGAGCGGAGATCCTCGCGTCGCTTCATATCAGCCCGGCCGGCCACAGGATGCGCATGTCTCTTCCCCATTCTTCTTCCCGGCATGGGAGCGCAGCCGGGGCCTCAGCGCAAGGTCGGATCGAGCCGGTCGCGCAGCCAGTCGCCCAGGATGGAGACGGCGAAGGTGGTGAGGATGATGGTGCAGGCCGGCGCCAGCAGCACCCAGGGCGCCGTGGTCAGGTATTCCCGCCCATAGCCCACCATGGAGCCCAGCGAGGTCGCCGGCGGCTGCACGCCCAATCCCAGGAAGGAGAGGCCGCTTTCCAGCAGGATGATTTCCGGGAAGGCGAGGGTCATGGAGACGATCAGCGTGGAGGCGATATTGGGCAGCACATGGCGCAACTGCACCCGCCACGCCGAGGCGCCCAATTGCCGCACCGCCGCCGCATAGCCCTGCCCCGCGGCGGCGATGGCCAGGCCGCGGGCGATGCGGGCGTAGCGCTCCCAGGCATGCAAACCCAGCAGCCCGATGAACAGCCACATGGAATTGCCGAGAAACGCCAGCACGGAGAGCGCCAGGATCAGGAAGGGCAGGCTGGCGGAGAAATCCACCAGGGCCAGGACCACCTGCTCGACCAACCCGCGGAACTGCGCCGCCAGAAAGCCCAAGGTGGTGCCCAGAACAGCGCCGATGATGGTGGCGCCGAAGGCCACGAAGAGGCTCATCCGGATCGAGGCGATGAGGCGGGAGAGCACGTCGCGCCCCAGCTCATCGGTGCCGAGCGGATGCAGCCAGTCGCCGCCGAAACCAATGGGGGGCGAGAGGCGGTTGCGCAGATCGAGCTGGGTGATGCCGAAGGGCATGATCAGATCGGCCAGGGCGGCGACAGCCAGCATCAGGCCGATCCAGCCCAGGGCAAGGATGACCAGCACGGGCAGGCGGCGGCGCGGCGCGGCAGGCGCGGTGGTGACGGGGATGAGCGGCGCCTCGGGCATCAGCGCGACCTCAGCCGCGGGTCGAGCACGCCATAGAGCAAATCCACCACCAGGTTGGAGGTGACCATGGTGGCGGCGACCAGCAGCAGCACGCATTGCACGACGGCGAGGTCGCGATTGGCCACCGCCACCACCAGCAGCCGGCCCACGCCGGGCCAGGAAAAGACGCTCTCCACCACCACGGCGCCGGCGATCAGCGAGCCGACCATGAAACCGATGATGGTCACGGTGGGGATGGCGGCATTGGGCAGGGCATGGCCGCGCACCACGGCGCCCCAGGGCACGCCCTTGGCCGAGGCCGTGCGGATATAGGGCTGGCCCAGCACCTCCAGCATGGCGGATCGGGTGAAGCGCGCCAGCACGGCCGCGCCGCCCACGCCCAGCGTGATGACGGGCAGCACCGCATGCTGCCAGGTCCCCTGCCCGCCCGAGGGCAGCCAGCCCAGCTGCACGGCGAAGACCAGCACCAGAAGCAGCCCGAGCACGAAGGAGGGCACGGTGAAGCCGGCGACGGCAAGCGCCATCACCGCGCGGTCGAGGAAGGAGTTGCGATGCAGCGCCGCCAGCATGCCGGCGGGAATGCCGAGCGCCAGCTTGATCGCCAGGGCCGGCAGGGTCAGCAGCAGGGTTGCCGGAATCCGTTCGAGGACCAGGGTCATGGCATCGCGCCCGTCGCGCATGGAGCGGCCGAGATCGCCCGAGAGGATCGCCCCGAAATAATGGAAATATTGCAGCCAGACCGGCTGATCGAGACCCCAGGAGGCCCGGAAGGCATCCACCGCCTCGGGCTCGGCATCGGCGCCGAGGATGATCTGCGCCGGGTCGCCCGAAAGCCTGAGCACCACAAAGGCGAAGGTCACGACCATGCCGATGGTGAGTGCGGCGCGGGCGAAGCGGGAGAGGATGAAACGCAGCATCAGGCGGCATCCTGGGCGAGGTGGCAGGCGACCAGGCGGCCATCGCCGCGATCGGCCAGAACAGGCGAGGTTTCGCGGCAGACCGCCATGGCGTGGGCGCAGCGGGGGTGGAAGGCGCAGCCGGTGGGGCGGTCGGCCGGGTTGGGCGGGTCGCCGCTGAGCAGGATCCGCTTGCCGCGCCGGGCGGGGTGCGGAATGGCCGAGACCAGCGCCTGGGCATAGGGGTGTGCCGGGCGGTGCAGCACGTCGTCGGGCGGGCCTTCCTCGACGATGCGGCCCAGATACATCACGGCCACACGGTGGCTGACCTGGCGCACGGCGCGGAGGTCGTGGCTGACGAAGAGCATGGCCATGCCGCGTTGCTGTTGCAGTTCCACCAGCAGGTTCATGACCTGGGCCTGGATGGAGACGTCGAGTGCCGAGATGGGTTCGTCGCAGACCAGCAATTCGGGCGAGGTGGCGAGGGCGCGGGCGAGGACGGCGCGCTGCCGCTGGCCGCCCGAGAGTTCGTGCGGGTAGCGGCTGGCGTGGTCGGGCCGCAGCCCGACATCGGCCAGCAGGCGGTCCAGCGTGTCCGTCGGGCGGTTGTGGATGACCAGGGGTTCGGTCACCTGCACGCCGATGGGCAGGCGGCGGTCGAGTGCGCCGAGGGGGTCCTGGAACACCATTTGCATGCGGGCGCGCAGGGCTTTCCATTCGGTGGTCCCGGGGCTGGGCATGGCGGCGCCTTCGAAGGCGACATCGCCGACGTCCGGCGCTTCCAGCCCCAGCACCAGCCGTGCCGTGGTGGATTTCCCGCAACCGCTCTCACCGACCAGCCCGAGCGTCCGCCCGCGTTCGAGCGTGAGCGAGACGCCATCAACGGCGCGCACCTCGACACGCCGCCCCAGCCACCCCCGCCGCATCGAGTACCGCCGGACCAACCCCTGCGCCGCCAACACGATGTTCCTTTGTTCGGTCAAAAGCGCCGTTCCTCCGTCCCGGCCAGATTTCTCTGAGGCGCGGCGCCGCGCCACGCTGGGCTGACCGGGCGCCTCAAGCCGCGAGAAGGCATGCCGAAGCCCTCCCATCCCGTTCCAGCAGCGCCGGCGGCGCCACGTCGCAGGCCTGAACATGCGCCGGGCATCGCGGCGCGAAGGCGCAGCCCGGCGGCATGGCCGAAGGGTCGGGCACGCCGCCGGGGATGGAGGCCAGTGGCCCTCGCGGCCCGTCGATGGGTGGCAGCGCGCCGAGCAGCCCCTTTGTGTAGGGGTGCCGGGGTATGGCGAAGAGCGCGTCCACCGCCGCTTCCTCCACGATGCGTCCGGCATACATCACGGCCACGCGTTCACAGGTTTCCGCGACCACGCCGAGGTCGTGGCTGATCAGCACCAGGGCCATCCCGTGGGCGCGGCGCAGTTCGGTCAGCAGTTCCAGGATCTGCGCCTGGATCGTGACGTCCAAGGCCGTGGTGGGTTCGTCCGCCACCAGCAATTCGGGCCGGCCGGCCAGCGCCATGGCGATCATCACGCGCTGGTTCTGCCCGCCCGAGAGCTCATGCGGGTAGGCGTCCATGCGGCGCGCCGCGTCGGGCATGCCGACCTGGTCGAGCAGTCGTTTCGCCTCGGCGCGTGCGGCGCCACGGGGCAGGCCCTGGTGCAGCGCCACCGCCTCGGCCACCTGGGTGCCGATGCGGTGGACGGGGTTCAGCGAACTGGCGGGGTCCTGGAAGATCATGGCGATCCGCCCGCCGCGCACGCGTTCCAGCACCTGGGCGGGGGCGGCCAGCAGTTCGGTGCCCTCCAGCAACACGCTGCCGGTGACGCTGGCCTGGCGCGGCAGCAGGCCGAGCGCCGCCAGCCAGGTGACGGATTTGCCGCAGCCGCTTTCGCCCACCAGCCCCACCGCCTCGCCCGGCATCACGTCCAGGTCGATGCCGCGCAGCGCCGGCACGCCGTCGAAGGCCACGCGCAAGCCGCGCAGCGAGACCAGCGGCGCCATCAGGCGCCCCAGTTCCGCCCCCGGAAATCCATCACGAAGGATTGCCCGGCCTGCCAGCGCAGATCGCGGCGCTTGGCGGTCAGGTTCACCGACTGGTGCAGCACGGTATAGGCGGGGTCCTCGCGCTCGGCGATTTCCAGCATGCGGCGAAAGGTGGCGCGGCGCTGTGTCGGGTCGGTGCCGGTTTCCAGCTCGGCGGAGAGGCGGCCGAATTCCTCGTTCTGCCATTCGCCGATCTGCCATTGCTGGCCATTCGGCCCGTGCTGC
Source organism: Acetobacteraceae bacterium (assembly GCA_021732665.1). Taxonomy (GTDB): domain Bacteria; phylum Pseudomonadota; class Alphaproteobacteria; order Acetobacterales; family Acetobacteraceae; genus Rhodovarius. The sequence continues at coordinate 31,610 of JAKFUL010000033.1, read as the reverse complement.
GCCACCAGCGAGGAGACGGGGTCGTTGTAGGAGGCGCTGTTCGACCAGTCGCGCACGCCGCGCGCGCCCTCGCGGGAGAGCACCTGCGGGAAGTTTTCGCGCATCTCGATCTGCACGTTCAGGCCGACGGCACGCCAACCTTCCACCATCACCTGGGCCACGGCGAGCTGGTTGGTGTAGTAGCCGGCGAGCAGGCGATAGGGGATGGGCTCGCCACGATAGCCGGCCTCGCGCAGCAGGCGGCGGGCCTCGGCCAGATCGTAGCGCGGCGGCGCCCAGCCCTCGATCAGCATCGAACCGTAGAAGTCGAATTGCAGCCCCTTCGGCACCACCGAACGGCCGCCGAACAGGGCGGAGACGATGGTCTCACGGTCGATGGCATGGGTGAAGGCGCGGCGGATCAGCGGGTTGCGCAGATTCGGGTGGTTCTTGTCGAACACCGTCAGCCGGTGGTTCATGATGGTGCCGCCGACGATCTCGTGCCTGCCGGAGCGCTCCACGGAACGGATCTGGTCGGGCGGGATGTCGCAGGCGAAATCGGCCTCGCCAGAGAGCAGCATGTTGATGCGGCTGGCGACTTCGGGGACTTCCACGAAGCGCAACCGCCGCGCCGGCGGCCGGCCGCCCCAGTATTCGTCGAAGGCTTCCAGGGTCAGCACCTGGTCGGCACGGAAATCGGCGATGCGGTAGGGACCGGTGCCGATCGGGCGGCGCGCCCATTCCAGCCAGTTCGTCTGCTTTTCGAAGGCATCGCGGGAGATGATCATGCCGGTGTTGCGGCTGAGGCGTCCCTCCAGCGTCAGGTCCGGGGTCCGGTTGACGAAGCGGATGGTCGTCGGGTTGACGATTTCCACCCGCTCCAGCGCGGGGTAGGTGCGGCGCGCCACGGCCAGCACCTCGGGCGGCGCCTGGCGGGCCTGGGTCGGGATGGAGCCGAAGAGGTTGCGGGCCTGTTCGGTCGCCATATTCCAGCCCATGCGGTCGGGGCCGAAGGAGAATTGCACGTCCTCGGCCGTCATGGTGCGGCCGTCATGCATCTTTACGTCGTTGCGGAGCGTCAACTCCACCGTGCGGTCGTCTATGCGGCGCCAGGCGGTGGCCAAGGCGGGGCGCAGCGACAGATCGCCCCACCAATCCTGCTCGATCAGCGTCTCGCCATGGTTGAACCAGGTGCGGCTGCCGACATTGGACTGCTCGCGCAGCGGCTCCATGGTGTTGGTGTTGGAGATTTTCTGGACCGCGATGGTCAGCGTGGGGCGGTTGTCGGTCTGGGCGAAGGCGGGCGCGGCCAATGGCAGGGCCAGGGCGGCGCGGCGGGAAAGGCTCATCAGAAATTCCTCTCTTCGAGTCCGTGGGGGGTGGCGCGGAAATGGGTCAGCGTGCGCTCGGCATGGCGCATGCGCTTGGTCAGGGCTTTTTGGGCGTATTCGGCCAGGACCGCGGCGTGCGCCGGATCGGCGGCGAGGTTGGTGAACTGGTTCGGGTCGGCCTGCAGGTCGAAGAGCAGCGGCGGCAGGCCGGCGAAATGGACGTATTTCCAGCGGGCGTCCTGCACCGCCATCAGCGAGCAATGGTCCATGTTCAGACCCAGCGCCGATTCCGGCGTGGAGTAATGCAGGTCGCGGAAGTCGAATTCATAGGTCAGGTGGTCGCGCCAATCCGCGGGCTTCTCGCCGTGCAGGACTTCCAGCAGCGAGCGCCCGTCACAGGCGCGCGGCGTGGCGCCGCCCAGCCATTCCAGGATGGTGGGCATCACATCGACGCTTTCCGAAAAGGCGTCCTCGATACGGCCTGCCTGCTCGGGCGCCTCGGGGTTCTTCACCACCAGCGGTATCCGAAAGCTCTCGTCGAAATAGCCGAGTTTGCCGAGGAGGTGATGGTCGCCGAGTTGCTCGCCATGGTCACTGGTGAAGATGATCAACGTGTCTTCCCACTGTCCCGTGGCGTCGAGGTGGTCGAAGACCCGCCCCAGGCAGTCATCGATTTCCGAGATCATGCCGGCATAGGTGGCGCGCATCTGGGCCAACTCGGCCGGGTCCATCTCGGCGGCTTTGCCCTCGGCACGCTCGAAGAAGGAGGCCTGGCGGACGGCGCCGAGGTAATGCGCGAGCAGGGGATGTCCCGCGGCCTCCGCCTCGGGTGTCGCCGCGCGAATTGGGGCCGGCATGTCCTCCGGCCGGTACATCTGATGATAGGGTGCCGCGGCCACGAAGGGCGGGTGCGGACGGTAATAGCCGAGATGCAGGAACCAGGGTTTTTCGCCCTTCCCTTTCAAATAGGTCAGGGCGCGTTCGGTGAAGAAGGCGCTGTCGGAGAATTCCTTCGGCACGCGGCTTGGCCTGTCGGTCGCGCCGGGCAGCGCGTCCTCACCCTCCGGCAGCCAGACATCGGCGCGGCGGGCGGGCAACGAAAACCCCTTCTGCGCCAGCCAGCCGAAATACCCCTCCATATTCGGCTCAAAGGCGCCGACGGAGCGAAAACCGTCCATCAAATCCCCCAGCGTGGTGAAGCGCGGGTCCTTCGGGCCGGTGCTGCGCGGGTCGGGCGTCGTGGTGGTGTAGCCGATCAGCGCCGGGTCATAGCCGATGAGGCGCAGCTGCTTGGCCAGGTTGGTATGCCGGGCATCCAGCGGCACGGTGTTCTGCACCGCGCGATGGTTCATGAGGTACAGCCCGGTCAGCAGGCTGGCCCGCGCCGGGCCGCAGGGCACCGCCGTCGTCACATGGTTGCGGAAGGTCACACCCTCGCGGCACAGCCGATCGAGATTGGGTATCTTCAGGAAATCGGCACCCAAGGCAGGCACGAAATCCGCCCGCCACTGATCGACCACGATGAGCAGCACATTCTTCCGCGACGCCATGAAACCCCCGTTCAGAGAGGCGCGGGTTAGTCGCAGCCGGCGACGTGGGGATGACGGTTCGGCGTCAATCGCGTGACGACTGCCGCGGGTCCAGCAGGCCCTGGACCAGGGCGGTCAGCGCATTCACCAGCACGATGGCAAGTGCCGCCGCCACCAGCCCGGCCAGCACCACCGGCTGGTCACGCCCCTGGATGCCGTTGAGCACCAGCGCGCCCATGCCGGGCAGGCCGAAAAGCAGTTCCATGGTCAGGGTGCCGCCGAGCAGCCCGGCCAGCATCACCCCGGTGAGGGAGACCGCCACCGGCGCCGCCAGCGGCAGGATATGCCAGCGCGCCAGCCACAACGGCGCGAGCCCCCGCGCGCGCGCCGCCATCACATGCGGGCGAGCGGCGACCTCGGCCACCTCCTCCGAGAGCGGTTTCGCCAGCTGCCCGGCATTGTCGATGCCCAGAATCACCACCGGCGCCAGCAACCCGCCGATCGCCGGCAGCCAGCCCAGCCAGACCGAGAACAGCAACAGCGCCGCCACGCCGACGCAGAAGGTGGGGAGTGCTATGGACCAGAGGTTGATCGCCTCCACCGCCGCCCGCGCGGCGCGCGAGCCGGCGGCCTGGGCGAGACACAACCCGAAAGCCAGCACGATGCCGAAAGCGCCGGACAGCGCGCCGAGCTGCAAGGTCACGCCCGCCGCCTCCCACAGCATGGGTCCGACCGGTTGCCCGAAGCGCTGCGACTCGCCGAGGTCACCCGCCAGCGCCGCGCCGACCCAGGCGAAAAACCGCCGCCAGGCCGGCTGGTCCAGTCCCAGCTCGGCGCGCATGGCGGCCTGCTGGGCCTCGTCCAGATCGCCGGCCGAGGCCAGCACATCCACCACATCGCCGGGGATGGCGCCGAAGAGCAGGAACAGCCCGAAGGTGATGGCCAGCCCCTGCCCCAGCCCGGTGGCCAGAATGCCCATCGCGCGCCTCATGCCCGCAGCGGGTCCACGCGGCGGCGTAGCGCGTCACCGAGTGCGGCGCAGGCCGCGGTGGCGAGGGCTATGGCCGCCACCGGCACCAGCAGCGCATGCGGCGCGGCCTCGGCCAGGCGGGCGGCATCGGCGGCCATGCGGCCCCAGGTCGGCGCGTCCGGGGCGGCGCCGAGGCCGAGGAAGGACAGCACGCTCTCCGTCACCACGCAGCGCGGCAGGGTGATGGCGGCCAGGGTCACGACAGGCCCGGCGACATTGGGCAGGATGTGGCGCGTCAGCACCCGCCACGGCCCGGCACCGGAGACAATCGCGGCAGGCACGTAATCCGCCGCCTCCTCCCGCCTTCGCGCGGTGCGCGCGACATGGGCGAAGAGCGGCGCGAAGGACAGCCCCAACGCCAGCACCAGCGGCGACAAGCCGGGACCCATCGCCGCCAGCGCCACCAGCCCGAGCAGCAGCGGCGGCAACCCGCGCAGCGTGTCGATGACGGCAAAGCCCAGCCACTCCGCCCAGCGTCCCAGCCCGGTGAGAAGCAGCCCGGCCACGCCGCCAAGACCCAGGGCCAGCAGCGTACCCCCCGTGGCCACGGCCAGCGTGGTGCCGGCGCCGCTGAGCAACCGCGACAGCACGTCGCGGCCGAGATGATCGGTGCCCAGCCAATGCAGCCCCCCCGGCGCGCGGTTGAGGGCCGAGAGGTCCTGCTCCAGCGGGTCGAAGGGCGCCAGCCACGGCCCCAGCAGCGCCAGCGCGAGGAGCGCGAGCGCGAAAAACCTCATCCCAGGGACGTCACGGCGATCCCGCCATCGGCGCGGTGCGGGCTCCAGGTGAAGCCGGTGGAGAAGCCCTGCACCTCGCGCCGCCAGGCGATCTGGTTGGCGGCGTGGCCGAGCACGAGGAAATAGTGTTTTTCGGCGACGCGCGCCCAGGCCCGGGCGTATCTTTCCCGCCGCGCCTCGAAACCCGGTTCGGCGGCGGCGGCTCGGATCATGCTGTCCAGCTCGGGGTCCTGGATGCCGCCCCACAGCACGGGATTGGGGCCATCGGACATCAGGCGCACCCAGCGCAGGAACACGTCGGCGCGGGGGCCAGAGGCCATGCAGCAAATGTCCCAGTCATATTGCCCCAGGCGACGCTGCGCGCCGATATCGTCCAGCGCCGTGTGGGTGACCTGGAAGCCGAGGCGCCGGACCATCTGCACCGCCGCCTGGGCGTAGCTTTCCTGCCAGGAGACCATCTCGATTCGGGTCCGCGCGGGGTCGATCCTCGCCTCCGACAGCAAGGCCCGCGCGCGGTCCAGATCCTGCGCGCGGTAGGGGTCGGCGTCATGCAGCGCCTGGTCGAAATAGAGGTTGCCCGGCGCCACCATCTGGTTGGTCGGCACGCCCGCATCGCCGGCGACGAAGCGCATGAAGCCCGGCTTGTCCAGCACATGGCCCAGCGCCTGGCGGACCAGGGGGTTGTCGAAGGGCGGGCGCGGCCGGCGGTTGTTGAAGGCCAGGAAATACCAGGTGGTGTCGCGCAAACCCTGCACGGTGAAACGCGGGTCGGCGCGAAGCTGCCCGGCAACGTCATGCGGCACATCGGCGATGTGCAGGTCGCCCGCGCGCAAGGCGAGACCCTTGTCCACATCGCCGCGCAGGTCGAAATGCACCGCCTCCAGCCGCGGCAGGCCGGGGCGCCAGTAGCGCGGATTGGCGGGTGCGACGAGCCGCACATTGGGCTGCCATTGGCCGAAGAGGAAAGGCCCGGTGCCGGCGGGCCGGGTGATGTTGCCCTCCCAGCCCGGCGAGCGGGGGGAGACGATCCACAGCTCCGACAGCGAGGTCAGCAGCGGCGCATAGGGTTCGGACAGATGCAGCACCACGGTGGCCGCGTCCGGCGTTTCGATCCGGGAGATCAGGCGCATGGCACCGGCCAGCCAGCCGCCGCGGATACGGTCGCGCACGCGCTCGATATTGGCCTGGATGGCGGCCGCGTCCATCGCGCTGCCGTCATGAAAGACCACGCCGGGGCGGAGGTGGAAGGTGGCGGTCCGGCCATCCTCGGAGACCGAAAAGCGTTCGGCCAGGAAAGGCTCCACCCCGCCATCGGGGCCGATGGAGGTCAGCGCCTCGACATAGGCCTGCTGCACGGCAATCGAGCCGGTGTGGCGATGCGGGTCGGCGGTGTCCAGGCCGAGCGTGGCGTAGCGCAGCGTGCCACGGCGGGGCGCCTCCTGCGCCATGGCGGGGGTGGCGGCCAGGAAGGGCAAGGCGCGGCGGGGGATCATGCCGGGAACTCCGTGCGGTAGAGCGTCCGCCCATCCATCCCCTCCGCCCGCAGGTCGAGGAAATCCATGATGGTCGGCGCGAGGTCGATGGGGGAAGCGGCGATGTCGCATTCAGCGGCGGAAAAACCCGGGCCGTTCGCCAGCATCACCGCCGATTGTTCGGAAGCACCCAGCCCGCCATGCTGGCCGCAGCCCAGGCGGTCGGGCTTGCCGGTGGCGGGCTTGGCCACCAGCACCAGGCCGGGCAGGCCGTGCGCATTGGGGGCATCACGCCGGCGCATCGCCACGATGCACAGCAGCCCATCGGCGCCGGGGCGCTGGCCCAGCCGGCGCAGGCGCTCGCCCTCCAGCACCTCATCGGCCCAGGAAGCGGCCTGGAAGAATTCCAGCACCGGCGCGGGGTCCCGCCCGGGCGCCAGATGCACCATCACCGAGGAGCCGTTGGACAGTGTGACCAACCCGTGCTCGGCGCCGGGTGCAAGGCCCGCTTCCTCCAGCTCGGCCTGGACATCGATCACACCCTCCACGGTTTCGTGGCCATGGTCGGAGCCGGCCAGAAGCAGCACATGCTCGCCCGCCGCGCGCCACTCGGCGACCATGGCCACCACCTCGCCCAGGCGCTCATCGGCGGCGGCGATGGCTTCCCAGCAGGAATCGGAGCCGGGGGTGGAGGCGTGCTGGGTGGCATCCGGCTCGCCCAGCCAGAGCACGCCAAGTGCGGGGCGGCGGCTGCGCATTTCGGCGATGAAACGCTCGGTGATCAGGCGGTCGCCCTCGATGCTCAGCGTGATGTCGGAAAGCGGCTCCAGCGCCTGGCCCGGCGCGTGGCTGACCACGCGGTTGAAGAGGTGCCCGGCGCGGTTCGGGTCATGCGCCAGAGCGGCGCCCGGCGAGACATTGGAGCAGATCACCACCCCGCCATGGCCCGAAAGCCGCTCGGCCAGGGTGGGCGCGTCCAGCGCCCGGCCATGCATGGCGCGGCGCGCCGCGAGGAAATCCGGCGCCCCCGCATCATGCGGGTGCAGCCGGCCTTCCTCATCCAGCAGCGCCATGGAATTGCCGGCGAGACCATGCGTCGCCGGCACGCAGCCGGTGGCGGTGGAGGAGGAGACGACGCGTGTCGCGGAGGGAAACATCGAGCGGTAGCGCGCGAACCAGGTGCCACCCTGCCGCAGCGCCCAGAGATTGGGCGTGCGCGTGGGGGACACGGCGTCGCGCCGCAACCCGTCCATGATCACCAGCACGGCGGTATTCTTGCTCACAGGTCGAAAGTCCCGGTCTGATCGAGGAAATCATGCGCGTGAACGATGACCGCGTCATCCGTCACCCTGATCAGCGCATAGGCCGGCGGCTCATGGCTGCCCGGCACGGTCTCGCGCTCGGAGAGATCGAGTGCCACCTGATGCGAGGTGCCGCGGATCGAGCTGAAGGGGATGCCCATCCAGGACCCCGCCAACGGCCGGTGCAGATGGCCGTGGAACATGTGCCGGATGCGCCCCTTGTGCGGCGCCAGCACGGCGGCGAGCTCGGCCGCATGCGCCATCTGGATGCGGTCCATCCGGGTGATGCCCACCGCCATGGGCGGGTGGTGCAGGAACAGGAAGGCCGGGCCCTGGCTTTCCGCCAGCCGCGCCGCCAGCCAGCCCAGCCGCTTCTCGCACAACTCGCCGGCATGGGAGCCCGGCGCCTTGGTGTCGAGCAGGAGGAACAGCCCGGCATCGGTCTCGATCGCCTGCTGGACGAAGCCGTTCTCGTCGAAGCCCTGGTCGGGGAAGACGGCCCGGAAATTGTCGCGGTCGTCGTGATTGCCGAGCATGAGGTGGAAGGGCATGGGCAGCCCTTCCAGGATGTCCCGGAGTTGCGCAAACGCCTCGGGCTGGCCGTGATGGGTCAGATCGCCGGTGACGATGACGAATTCCGCCGGCGCCGTGCTTTCGGGGCCATGGCGCTCGGCGATGCTTTCGACGGCCATGCGCAGCCTCTCGGTCGGGTCCAGACCGTAATTGGTCCGCCCTGGCGGCAGGATGTGCAGGTCGGTGATGTGGATGAAGTCGAACATCGTCAGAGCGCGTAGCTCTGGAACACCATCGCCAGGTCGCGCGCCTTGGGCGGCAGGGCGTCGACACGGCGCCCGCCCTTGAACACCTCGCCGCGATCGGCGGTCTCAAGCCCGGCGAGGATGCGCGGCAGCGTCGACTTGCCGCGGCCGGGGGGGCCGGCAATGGCCAGAAATTCGCCCTCGGCCACCTCCAGCGTCACGTCGCGCCACACCGGGGTCGCGCCGAAATGATGATGGATGCCGCGCAGTGATACGCCTGGCATGGGGCCCCGCCGGTTGTTGTCCGGGGGGCGGGTTAGGCCAGGGGCGTGTCACGCATGCTGCGAAACGATGAAGCTTCCGCGACAGACCAGGGGTTGTTACCCGGGGGGCAGAACCTTTCCGGGATTCATCCGCAGATCAGGGTCCAGCGTCGACTTGATCGCGTGCATGAGCGACAACGCCACCGGATTCTTCAACGCCGCCATGGACTTCACCTTGGTCTGGCCGATGCCGTGTTCGGCGGAAAAGCTGCCGCCCGCGGCCACCGCCAGCTCGGCCACCGCATCATCAAAGCCGCCGGCGCGCTGCACCCAGGCCTCGCGGGCCGTGCCCTTGGGCGCCTGCAGCGAGATGTGGATATTGCCATCGCCGAGATGGCCGATGCACATCACATGCCCCTCCGGCCAGCGCGCCGCGCTCATGGCATGGACCTGGTCGAGGAAGGCCGGCACGGCGGAGACCGGCACGGCGGTGTCCGTCGCGATGGCCGGGCCTTCCTGCTTGGTACAGTCGGGCGTGCTCTCGCGCATGCGCCAGAGCATCGCGCGGGTGTCCTCAGATTCGGCGATCATGGCGTCCACGCATTCGTCGGCTTCCAGCGCGGCGGCGAGATTGTCCTCCAGGATCGGGCGCAGCTGTGCGGCGGCATGGGCGGCGGCGATTTCGATGATGCAGTACCAGGGCGTGGTGAGCGGCACGGGCTCGCGAAAGCCGTGGCCGTTCTGGATCGTCAGCGCGATGGTGCGCCGGCCGCAGAATTCGAAAGCCACCAGCTCCGCCCCGCAGCCCTGCATGCGGCCGAGCAGGCGCAGCGCGTCCGCCGGCGTTTCCACCGCCACGAAAGCGGTCTCGCGCACCCGCAGGGCTGGGTAGAGTTTGAGGGTGGCGGCGGTGACCAGCCCCAGCGTGCCCTCGGCGCCGATGAAGAGGTGGCGTAGCGCATAACCGGTATTGTCCTTGCGCACCCGGCGAAGGTCATCCAGCACCCGGCCATCGGGCAGCACGATTTCGAGGCCCAGCACCAGGTCGCGCACCGTGCCGTAGCGCAGCGCGCGGATGCCGCCGGCATTGGTGGAGATGACACCGCCGATATGGGCGGAGCCCTGCGCGCCGAAATTCAGCGGGAAGAGGCGGTCGGCCTCGGCGGCCGCGTTCGCCACGCTTTCCACGATGCAGCCGGCATCGACGGTGATCGACATGTCCACCGGGTCCACCGCGCGGATCCGGTTCATGCGTTCCATGGAGATGGTCACGCTGGGGCCGATGGGCACTGTGCCGCCGGCCAGGCCGGTGCGCCCGCCGGCGGGCACGACGGAGAGGCCGCGCGCCGCGGCCTCGACCATGATCGCCGCGACCTCGGCCGTATCGGCCGGGCGCAGCACCATGGCGGGGGTGGCGCGCAGGCTGCCGCGCCAATCCTCGCCATAGAATGCGGTGTCCGCCGGCTCGGTCAGGCAATGGCGGGGGCCGACGATCGCGGCAAAACCATCCATGGGCGTTTCTCCTCCGGGGGGATTGCACGCGCCGCCCCGGCCGCGGTCAAGCCGGTTGACCGCGCGGCCACATCGCCCAAAGCTGCGCCCCGGGAGAACAGCAATGTCCATGGAAGCGGATTACGTGGTGGTGGGGGCCGGCTCGGCAGGCTGCGCGGTGGCGGCCAGGCTGGCGGCCAGGCCCGGGGTGCGGGTGGTGCTGCTGGAAGCCGGGGGGCGGGCGCTGAACCCCTGGCTGCATGTGCCCATCGGCTTCGCCCGGACGATGTACCACCCGACGCTCTCGTGGAACCTGAAGACGGCGCCGGAAGCGGGCCTGAACGGCCGGCGCATCGACTGGCCGCGCGGCCGGGTGATGGGCGGCTCCTCCGCCATCAACGGTCTGATCTATATCCGGGGACAGGCCGAGGATTACGACCATTGGCGCCAGCTCGGCTGCATCGGCTGGAGTTTTGCCGATGTCCTGCCGCTTTTCCGCGCGGCGGAGGACAATGAACGCGGCGCCGACGCGCTGCATGGCAAGGGCGGCCCACTGGGCGTCTCCGACCTGCGCGACCGCAACCCGATCTCCGCCGCCTTCATCGAGGCGGCGAAGCAGCTGGGCTTTCCGGAGAACCCGGACTTCAACGGGCCGGATCAGGAGGGTGCCGGCTGGTATCAGGTCACGGTGCGGAACGGGCTGCGCTGTTCGGCCGCCAAGGCCTATCTCACGCCGAAGCCGGCCAATCTGGACATTCTGACCGAGGCGCCGGCGCGGCGGCTGCTCATCGAGAACGGCCGCTGCACCGGCGTGGTCTATGCCCAGGGTGGCGTAGAAAAAACCGTGGCCGCGCGGGCCGAGGTGATCCTGTGCGGCGGCGCCATCCATTCGCCGCAGCTGCTGTTGCTCTCGGGCGTGGGCGACGGGGCGCATCTCTCGGCCATGGGCATCGAGACCAAACACCATCTGCCCGCGGTCGGGCGCAATCTGCAGGATCATTTCCAGGCCCGGATGATCTTTCGCGCCAACCAGAAGGTGACGTTCAACGACGTCGCGCATTCGCTGTGGGGGCAGCTCCGCACCGGCCTGGAATTCGCGTTCAAGCGCTCGGGGCCGCTGACCTTCGCCGCCGGCACCTCGGGGCTTTTCGCCCGCGTCATGCCGCAATCGGCCACACCGGATGTGCAATTCCATTTCGTGCCGTTCAGCGTGGCCTCGCCGGGCAAGCTGCATGACTTCCCGGGCTTCACCATGAGCATGTGCCAGTTGCGGCCGGAAAGCCGGGGGAGCATCACCCTGGCGAGCCCCGACCCCACGGCCCAGGCGCTGATCAACGCCAACTACCTGGCGGAGAAATTCGACCGCGATTGCATCACCGCCGGGCTGCGCCTGACCCGCCAACTGGCGGCCACGCCCGCGCTGTCGCGCTGGATCGAGAGCGAATTCGCTCCGGGCATCGATGCCGACAGCGACGAGGCGCTGCTGGAATTCGCCCGCAACACCGGCCACACCATCTACCACCCCAGCGGCACCTGCCGGATGGGCGAGGATGCATCCTCGGTGGTGGACAGCCGCCTCAGGCTGCACGGCGTGGCCGGCTTGCGGGTGGCCGATGCCTCCATCATGCCCACCGTCGTCTCGGGCAACACCAACGCCGCCTGCATCATGATCGGCGAGAAATGCGCGGCGATGATCGCCGAAGACGCTGAGCAAAGGATGGCCGCTTGAATATCCACGACACGTATCCGCTGCGCGACAAGACGGCTTTCTGCGGCATCGGCACCAGCCGCTTCGGCAGCTTTCCCGAGAGCGATTCCTACGGGCTGGGCTGCGAGGCGCTGAACATGGCGTTGGATGATGCCGGGCTGAGGCCGGGCGATATCGACGGCCTGATCGTCAACCGCATCCCCAGCTACGAGCGCTTTGCCGAGATGATGGGGATCAATCCCCAGTATTGCCTGCTGACGGAGGCGCCGGGGCGGTTCTCCGGCGTGTCGCTGAGCCTCGCCATGCAGGCGGTGGCGACGGGGGCGGCGAAGACCGTGGCGCTGGTCTATGGCAATAATGGCCGCTCGAAGCGGGTGAATTACGGCGGCGGCGACAGCCAGTGGAGCCCCTGGGGCATGACCAGCCCTGGGGCCAGCCATGCCATGATGTGGGCCCGCCACATGCATGATTACGGCACGACTCATGCCGATCTCGGCTGGGTGGCCGAGGCGTTTCGGCACCACGCCTGCCTGAACCCCGACGCGGTGATGCATGGCAGGCCGATCACGCGCGAGGATCATGCCTCGGCGCGGCCGATCTGCGAGCCGCTGAAGCTGCTGGATTACTGCCTGATCAATGACGGCGCGGTGGCCTGGATCATCACCTCAGCGGAGCGCGCGCGCGACCTGCGCCGCCCGCCCGTGCTGATCTCCGGCTACGCCCGGCAGGACAATTTCACCTATGGCAGCGCGCCGCCGACGGATTACTGGCAAGGCAGTTTTTCGGTGGTGCAGGACCAGATCTACGCCCGCGCCGGCATCGCCCGCGACGAGCTTTCCGGCCTTGGCATCTACGACAATTTCTCCCCCACCGTGCTGTTCAGCCTGGAGGGGATGGGGTTCTGCCCGCCCGGTGAGGGCGGGAATTTCGTGAAGGACGGCACGCTGCGGCTGGGCACCGGCCGCTGGCCGACCAACACCTCGGGCGGGCATTTGTCGGACAGCTACATGCAGGGCTGGGGCATCATCGCCGAATGCGTGCGGCAGCTGCGCGGCGATTGCGGTGAACGGCAAATCCCCAATGCCCAGGCCATGCAGTATATCTGCGCCACCAACATCGCGCTCTCCGCGATTTTTCGCAGGGGCTGAGAGATGAAACCTGTCATCGACGTGTGGAACGCACCGTTCTGGGACGCCGCCCGCGAGGGGCGGCTGCTGGTGCAGCGCTGCACCGACACCGGCCAATGCTTTTTCCCACCCGCGCCGGTTTCGCCCTTCACCGGCCGGCCGAACACCGAATGGGTGGAGAGCGCCGGAGCAGGCGAACTCTTCTCCTTCGTCGTCTTCCACCAGAAATACTTTCCGGGTTTCCCTACCCCCTACCCGGTGGTGATGGTGAAGCTGGATGAGGGGCCGATGCTGCTGACGAATTTGCGTGGCGCCGAGGCTTCGGCGCTGAAGATCGGCCAACGCATGCATGTGGTGTTCGACCCGGAGGTGGATGGGTTCCGGCTGCCGCAATTCGAGATCGCCGCGTGAGCCCGCTCGTCATTTCCGAGCACGAAGGCTGGGCCGAAATCCGCGTCAACCGGGAGGCCAAGCGCAACGCCATGGACCGCGCCTCGCGCGTCGCGCTCCTCGATGCCTTCGAGGCGCTGCGCGGGAAAGCCCGCGCCATCATCCTCACCGGCACCGGCGGCAGTTTCTGCGCAGGAATGGATCTGAAGGAACGCTCGGCCGAAGTCGCCGTGGGGCGCGAGGACGCGGGCGAGCAATGGATCGCCGTCAACATGGCGATCAGAAAACACCCTGCCATCTTCATCGCCGCCGTCAACGGGCTGGCGCTGGGCGGCGGTTCCACCCTGATCAATGTCTGCGACCTGGCGGTGGCCAGCACAAAGGCCAGCATCGGCTGCCCGGAAATGGGCTTCTCCACCTATCCCGGCATGGCCGGCCCGGCCGCGCAGCTTTCCGGCATCACCCGCAAGCAGGCGGCCTGGCTGGTGCTGACCACCAACCGCATCTCGGGCGAAACCGCCGCGCGCTGGGGCATGGTGAATGAATGCGTGGAGCCGGAACATCTTCTGCCCCGCGCCCGCGAAATCGCCACGCAACTCGCGCAATTCGACGGCGTGGCGCTGGCGGAATCCAAGGCCGCGCTGGACCGCATCCCCGCCTTCATCACCGACTGGCAGCAGGCGATGGATCACGGCCAGATGGTGAACTCCACCATCCGCGGCAAATCCCGCGCCCAGGCGGAGGGTCTGGCGCGCTTCGCCAAGGGCGAGAAGAATCCGGGACAGGGCGTGTGAGACCACTCGCCGGGCGCCGCATCCTCGATCTTTCCGGCCATTGCGCCCAGCCGCCGCATGCGCTGGCCGCTGCCATGGCCGCCAAGCTCTGCGGCCTTTACGGCGCCGAGATCATCCGCCCCGCCGGGCCGATGTCACCCGCCGGCGCGCTGGGTCGTTTCCTGGGCGAAGCCATCCCCGGCGATGGCCCCTTCGACGCCGCCATCGGGGATTCCGGCGTGGCCGGCGCCCCGGTGCTGCTGCGTTTTTCGGTGTTCGGCCCAGGCGAGGATCCACCGATGAGCGAGTTGGGGTTGCTCGCACTCTCCGGCCTGCTCGGCATCGTGGGTGAATCGCATCGCCCGCCCGCCGCACTCGCCGGCCACCAGCCCGCCTATGCGGCGGGGCTGGCGGGCTGCACCGCCCTGCTCGCCGCCCTGCATGCCGGCGGCGCCGAGACCGTGGACATCTCCCTCTTCGACGTCACCTGCTGGCTGAACTGGAAGGTCGCCGCCGCCATGATGGTGATGGGCGAGGTGCCGACCCGCGGCGGCTCGCGCGCCGACTGGTTCACCCTGCCCGCCGCCGACGGCCATATCGCGCTGGTCTATATGGAGAAGGACTTTTCCCAGTTGCGGGCCATGCTGGGCATCGACGACCCGCGTTTCGAAACCCGCGCCGGGCGCCTGACCCACCGCGCCGAATTCGAGGCGCTGATCCGCCCCTGGTTCGCCGCCCGCACCCGCGCCGACATCACCCGCGAGGCGCAGTCCCGCCGCATCCCCATCGGCCCCGTGCGCGCACCGGCCGAATTGCTGACGGACCCGCAATACACCGCGCGCGGCTTCATCGGCCCGGGCGGCATGCCGGCCATGCCGTTCCGCGCCAATGGGGTGCGGCCGCATGGCTGAACCGCCGCTCAAGGGCATCCGCGTCGTCGACCTCGGCTGGCTCACCGCGGGTGCCGCCACCTCCACCCTGCTGCTCGACCTCGGCGCCGAGGTGGTGAAGGTGGAAGGCCCCGGCGCGCTCGACCCTTTCCGAAATTGGGCGGGGGCCGACCCGGCGCGGGCGTGGTGGGATGAAAGCCCCTGGTTCGCCTTCACCAATCGCGGCAAGCGCTCGGTCTGCCTCGATCTGAAGGACCTGCGCGGGCGCGACGCCATGCTCGCCCTTCTGGCCACCGCCGATGTGCTGGTGGAGAATTACCGTCGTGGCGTGCTCGACCAATGGGGCCTGGGCGCGGCCGATCTCCGGAAAAGATTTCCCCGCCTGGTCATCGCCTCGATCTCGTCGCAGGGCGAGGATGGGCCGGAGCGCGACATGGTCAGCTTCGGCTCGACGCTGGAGGGCACCTCGGGCCTGGCCGCCCTGACCGGCGAGGCGGATGGCCCGCCGATCATCTCCGGCCGCGACGTGAACTACCCCGACCAGGTGGTCTGCCTCTTCGCCTCCGGCGCGGTGGTGGCGGCGCTGATGGAGCGCGACCGCACGGGAGAGGGTTGCCATATCGACCTGTCGCAGCGCGAACTCACCTCCTTCCTCCTCGGCGAGGAGCTTTTGGCCGCCGCCGAGGGGACGCCAAGCCCGCGCATGGGCTATGGCCCGGGCTGCGCGGTGGAAGGCGACGTGGCCTTCTGGCCGGGCGGGAGCGCGCCCGTGCGGGACGCGAAAGCCCTGTCCGAATCGCCCGAATTCCGGGCCGGCACCGCCGTGCTGCGCTCGCCCGACGGCACGCCGGCCAAGGGCATTCCTTTTCGCTTTGCCAACCGCCCGCTCGCGGTGCATGACAACACCCATTCGCTGGGCGCGGACAACCACATGGTGATGGCCGAGGCCGGGCTGGACCCTGCCGCGATCGCAGCCCTGGAAGAGGCCGGCGTGCTGGCCACACGCCCCCGTAGAGGACCCACCAAATGACCCGTCGAGGATCGACCCAGTGAAGCGCCGCGCCCTTCTCGCCTCCGCCCTGGCCACCCCGGCCCTGGCGCAGAACGCCCCCGCCTGGGTGCCCGACCGCCCCTTGCGCATGATCATCCCCTTCGCCCCCGGCGGCACCAACGACATCATCGGCCGCCAGGTGGCCGAGGGCATGGCGGCGCGGCTGGGGCAATCCATCGTGGTGGAAAACCGCGGCGGCGCCGGCGGCGTGCTGGGCAGCGAGATGGTCGCCAAGGCGCCGCCCGATGGCTACACCTTGCTGCTCGGCGGCTCGGGTAGCCTGGTGATCAACAGCTTCGTCCATCGCCGCGTGCCCTATGACCCGGTGGCGGGGTTCGCGCCGATCGGCATGATGGCCTCGGGCGCCAATATCATCACCGTGCATCCCGGCGTGCCGGCCCGCACGCTGGCGGAATTGCAGGTGGTGGCGCGCCGCGCCAATCCGCCGATCAACTATGCCTCCTCCGGCGTCGGCACCACCTCCCACCTCGCCTCGGCCATGCTGGCCCAGGCGATGGGGGTGGAGATGGAACACATCCCCTATCGCGGCACCGGCCCCCTGCTGAGCGACCTCGTGGCCGGCCGGGTGCAGATGTTCACCAATGCCCTGGCCCCCATGCAGCCGCAGGTCGAGGCCGGCACCATCCGGGCGCTGGCCATCGCCAGCCCGACGCGCAGCGCCGCCCTGCCCAACCTGCCGACCACGGCCGAGGCCGGCTTCCCCTCGGTGCAGGCGGCGACCTGGTTCGCGCTTTTCGCCACCGGCGGCACGCCGCCCGAGCGGGTGGCGGCGCTGCATGCGGCGCTGAACGGCGCCATGTCCGACCCCGTGCTGCGCGCCCGCATCACCGAGGGTGGCGTGGATATCGAGACCTCGCCCTCGCCGGCCGACATGGCGCGCTTCTACATGGAGGAGCGGGCGCGCTGGGGGGCGGTGGTGCGCAGCGCCAATATCCAGGCGGATTAAATGGACCTCGAACCCAACGAGACCCAGGCCGCCATCCGCGAGGGCGTGGCCGCCCTCTGCGCGCGGTTCGACGATGCCTGGTGGCTGGCACGGAACGAGGAGGCGCGCTTCCCGCATGAATTCTACGCCGCGGTGGCGGAGGCCGGGTTTTTGGGCATCTGCATTCCCGAGGAATATGGCGGCTCGGGCCTCGGCATCACCGAGGCCGCGATCATGATGGAGACGATTTCCGCCAGCGGTGCCGGGATGTCGGGCGCCAGCGCCATCCATATGAACATTTTCGGGCTCAACCCCGTCGTCGTCTTCGGCACGGCCGAGCAGAAGGCGCGTTTCCTGCCGCCTTTGGTGGCCGGCGCCGAAAAGGCCTGTTTCGGGGTGACCGAGCCGACCACCGGCCTGGACACCACGCGCCTCAAGACCCGGGCGGAACGGCGCGGCGACCGCTACATCGTCAATGGCCAGAAGGTCTGGATCAGCACCGCCCAGGTCGCCGACCGCATCCTGCTGCTGGCCCGCACCACGCCGATCGAGCGATGCGCGAAGCCCTCCGACGGGCTCTCGCTGTTCTACACCGCGCTGGACCGTGGGCGGGCCGTGGTGCGGGAAATCCACAAGATGGGCCGCGCCGCCGTCGACTCGAACGAGATTTTTTTCGCCGATTACGAAATCCCCGCAGAGGACCTGATCGGTGAGGAGGGCCGCGGCTTCCGCCAAATCCTGCACGGGCTGAACCCCGAACGCATCCTTATCGCCGCCGAGGCCGTGGGGCTGGGCCGCGTGGCACTCGCCCGCGCCACCGCCTATGCGGCGGAACGCGAGGTCTTCGGCCGCAAGATCGGCCAGAACCAGGCCGTGCAGAACCCGCTGGCGCAGGATTGGATGGCGCTGGAAGCCGCCTGGCTGATGGTGATGCAGGCCGCCAGCCGCTATGATCGCGGCCTGGAATGCGGCCCGCAGGCCAACGCCGCGAAATATCTCGGTGCCGAGGCGGGCCTCAAGGCCTGCCAGAACGCCGTCATGACCCATGGCGGCTTCGGCTATGCCCGGGAATACCATGTCGAGCGCTACCTCCGGGAGGTCCATATCCCCTGGATCGCCCCGGTCAGCCCCAACCTGATCTGCGCCCATATCGCCGAGCGCGTCTTGGGGCTGCCCAAAAGCTATTGAGAAACGTTATACCTGGGTTATGACCCGTCCGGCCGTCTTCCTCTGGCGCATGCTGGCCTTCCTGGTGGCCGTGCTGGCGCTGGTCGGCCTGCTGCATGCCGAGCTGTTCGCGGCCTTCGCCTCCAACCCGCTGCTCAATGGCGTGATCATCGCGGTGATGGGCCTGGGCATCGCCTGGAACATCCGCCAGGTCGTGCTGCTGCGTGACGAGGTGGAGTGGGTCGAGGCGTTTCAGCGCCCGCGCGATGGCGCGCCGGCCCAGGCCACGCCCCGGCTGCTGGCGCCGATGGCGAGCATTCTGGCGACCCGGCGCTCGGAGAAATTCTCGCTCTCGGCGCCTGCGATGCGCGGGATGCTCGATGGCATTTCCTCGCGCCTGGATGAATCGCGGGAGATTTCGCGCTACGCCACCTCGCTGCTGATCTTCCTCGGCCTGCTCGGCACCTTCTGGGGGTTGATCCTGACGATCTCGGCGGTCGCCAATGTGATCGGCGAGATGAATGTCGGCACCGGCGACGTGAACGCCATGTTCAACCAGCTCAAGGCCGGCCTGGCCCAGCCGCTGGCGGGGATGAGCATCGCGTTTTCCTCCTCCATGCTCGGCCTGGCGGGCGCGCTGGTGCTGGGGTTTCTGGACCTCACCGCGGGGCAGGCGCAGAATCGCTTTTTCAATGAGCTGGAGGAATGGCTGGCCGGGCTGACCCGGATCTCCGCCGGCGGCGGCATGGAGGCCGATGGCGGCTCCATCCCGGCCTACGTCCACGCGCTGCTGGAACAGACCGCCGAGAACCTGGAAGGGCTGCAAACCACCATGGCGCGCGGCGAGGAGGGGCGGAACGCGACCTCGGCCTCCATCGGCCAACTCGCCGAGCGGCTTTCCGTGTTGACGGAGCAGATGCGCGCGACACAGGTGCTGATGCAGCGCGTGGCCGAGCAGAACGCCACCATCACCGGCGCCATGGCCCAGCCGGCGCTGGATGACGGCGCGCGGGCCAATCTGCGCAACATGGAAATCCTGCTCGGCCGCATCCTGGACGACGCCGCCCAGGGCCGCGCCCACGCCACCGCCGAACTGCGGAATGAAATAAAGATCCTCACCCGCACCATCACCGCGATCAGCGAGGCGGAACGCCGCTGATGAGCAGGCGCTCGCGCGGCGAGGCGCTGAACCCCTGGCCCGGCTATGTCGACGCGCTCTCGACCCTGCTGATGGTCATCATCTTCGTGCTGCTGGTCTTCGTGCTGGCGCAGGGGTTTCTCTCCGTCACGCTGAGCTCGCGCGATCGCGCGCTGGAACGCCTCAACCGCCAGGTGGCGGAGCTGGCCGAGATGCTGGCGCTGGAACGGGGCCAGACCGAATCGCTGCGCGGCCAGCTGACCCGCGCCGATACCCGGCTGCGCGAGGCGCTGGTGGCGCGCGACGGGCTGGCGGCGGCGCTGGAAACCGCGCGCGAGGCGGCCGCGCGCGACGCCACGGCGCGCGAGGTGGCGGAGGCCGAGGCGGCGCGGCTGGCGGCGCGCATGAGCGATCTCAGCCTGACCACGCGCGGCGACGCGCAGCGGCTGACCGGGCTGGAGGCGGCGCTGGCCGAGGCGCTGAGCCGGGCCGAGGCCGCGACCGGCGACGCCGCCACCCAGCTGCGCCGCCTGAACGAGACCAACCGCGCGCTGGGCGAGGCGCGCGACATGGCCCAGACCCTGGCCGCCGAGCGCGAGGCCAGGGCAAGGCTGGAGGCCGAGCGCGCCGCCCTCTCCCGCCAGCTGGCCGAAGCCCGGGCCGAGGCCGCGCTGCGCGCCGCGGCCGAGGCGCAGGGGCGTGACCGGAGCACGGCCCTGGCCCGCCAGCTGGCCGAGGCGGAAGCCGCGCTGAACACCGAACGCCAGGCCCGCGCGGCGCTGGAGCGGCAGGCCGCCGAGGTGACCGGCGCCCTGCTGGCCGAGCGCCAGGCCCGCGCCGCGCTGGAACGCCAGCTGCGCGAGGGCAGTGCCGCCCTGGGCGCCGAGCGCGAGACCCGCGGCCGGGCCGAGGCCACCGGCGCGGCGCTGAGCCGCCAACTGGCCGAGGCGCAAGCCGCCCTGGCCGGCGAGCGCGGGGCGCGCGCCCAGGCGGAACAACGTGTCGCTGCGCTGGAGCGCCAGCTTGCCGAGGCGCAAGGGGCGCTGGCGGCGGAACGCGCGGGCCGCGGCCAGGCCGAGGCGGCCGGCGCCGGCGCCGCCCGCCAGCTGGCGGAAACCCAGGCCGCGCTGGCCGGCGAACGCGGCGCCCGCAGCGCCGCCGAGGCGCGGATCACCGCCCTGGAGCGCCAGGGCGCCGAAACCCAAGGGCTGCTGACCACGGCGCGGGCCGCGCTGGGCGCCGAGCGCGACGGCCGCGCGGTGGCCGAGCGCGCGCTGGGCGATCTGCGCGGGCAGGCCGAGACGGCCAGGCTGGAACTGGCCAATCTGCGCCGCCAGCTGACGGAGACCGCCGCCGCCCTGGCGCTGGCCGAACGCCAGCAGGCGGCGCTGCGCGAGGAGCTTCGCCTGCTCGACCAGACCGTGCGGGCCGACCGCGCGACGGTGGCGCTGCGGCTGGCCGATCTGGCCCGGGCCACCGCCGAGATCGAGCGGCTGAACGCGCTGCGCGAGCAGCTGCAGCGCGATGTGCGGGCGGAAGCCGCCCGAAGGACCTCGGCCGAGTCCGACCTGGCCGGGCAGACCAGGCTCTCGGAGGCCGCCCGCGCCGAAATCGCCCTGCTGACCCGGCAACTCACCGATCTGCGCGAGCAGCTCAACCGCCTGGCCAATCTGCTGGACGCCGCCGATGACCGCGATCGCGACAGCGAGGCGCAGATCGCCACGCTGCGCGGCCAGCTCAATGCCGCCCTGGCCGCGCGGGTGGAGGAGCTGACCCGCTACCGCAGCGATTTCTTCGGCCGCGTCCGCCAGGTGCTGGGCGATCGGCCGGAGGTGCGGATCGTGGGTGACCGCTTCGTCTTCCAGTCCGAGGTCCTGTTCCCGCCCGCCTCGGCCGAGCTCAGCGTGGCCGGCGAACGCCAGTTGCGGCAACTCACCCGCGTGCTGGTCGAGATCGCCGGCCGTATCCCGCCCGAGATCGCCTGGGTGATGCGGGTGGACGGGCATGCCGATCGCACGCCGATCCGCTCGCCGCGCTTCGCCTCGAACTGGGAGCTTTCGGCGGCGCGGGCCATCGCGGTGGCCAATCTCTTGATCCAGGAAGGGCTGCCGGCCAACCGGGTGGCGGCGGCGGCCTTCGGCGACAACCAGCCGCTGGACAATGCGGAGACGCCGGAAGCCTATGCCCGCAACCGGCGGATCGAGCTGCGGCTGACCGACCGGTAGGCGGCGCTACACCACCACGCCCTTGCTGGTGGAATATTCGAAATGCAGCGCCTCGCCCGGGAAGACCCGGGGGTGGATGGCGTGGGCCGCCATCGCGGCCTCGGAGAAGCCTTGCAGGATGAGCTTCAGCTTGCCCGGGTAGGTGGCGATGTCGCCGATGGCGTGCACGCCCGGGATATTGGTCTCCAGCGTCGCGGGATTGACCGTGATGTGGCTTTTCTCCAGCCCCAGCCCCCATTCGGCGATCGGGCCGAGTTCCATCGACAGGCCGAAGAAGGCCAGCAGGTGGTCGGCCTCGACGCGCTTCTCCTCGCCCTTCAGCGTGGCCAGGACCACCGCCTTCAGCGCGCCATCATCGCCTTCCAGGCCGTGCAGCTGATAGGGGATGGCCATCTCGATCTCGCCGCGGGCGGCGGCGGCTTCCAGCTGGGCCGTGCTTTCGGGAGCGGCGCGGAATTTGGGTCGCCGGTGCACCATGGTGACGCGCGCAATATCCTTCAGCGACAGCGCCCAATCCACCGCGCTGTCGCCGCCGCCGGCGATGACCACGCGCTTGCCGCGAAAATCCTCCCGCCTGGTGACCAGGTAGCGCACGGCGCCAGTCGCCTCGAAGGCCGGCAGGCCTTCCAGCGGTGGGCGGTTGGGGCCGAAGGCGCCGGCGCCGGCGGCGATGAGCACGGCGCGGGCCTGCACCACATTGCCCGCGCTGGTGGTCAGCACGAAATCCTCGCCGTTCCGTGCCAGGCCATCCACGCGTTGCCCCAGGAATTTTTGCGGCGCGAAGGGCGCGGCCTGCGCCTCCAGCCGCTCGATCAGCTCGCCGGCCAGGATGGAGGGATAGGCGGGCACGTCATAGATCGGCTTCTCGGGATAGAGCGCGGCGCATTGCCCGCCCGTGCCCTCCAGCGTGTCGATCAGCACGCAGCGCATCTTCAGCATGCCGCATTCGAAGACGGCGAAGAGACCGGCGGGGCCGGCGCCGATGATCGCGACATCGGTGGCAATGGTCTGGCTCATGGCGCTGGAGGTGCCCCTTTTGCGGCTTTCCCGCAAGCGCTCACCGCCGCGCCTCCGCCACCGTGATGATCACGGCACCGCCGAGGATGAAGAAGGCGCCGAGGAAGGTCCAGCCATCGGGGATCTCGGCGAAGAGCAGCCAGCCCAGGGCGGCGATCACGATCAGGCGCAGATACTGGAAGGGGCCGACCGCGCTGGCCTCGCCCGCCCGCAACGCCTCCGTCACCAGCACGATGATCGCGGGGCAGACCAGGCCGAAGACGGCCAACCAGGCCAGGTCACCCAGGTCCAGCGGCTTCCAGCCCCACACCGCCACCGGCAGGGCGCAGAGCACGGTCACCACCGACAGCCAGGCGATGATGGTGGGCGTGCTGTCGGTGCGGGTCAGCTTGCGCGTGGTGAGGGTGATGCCGCACCAGCACAGCGCGGCGGCGAGCGCGATGGCCACGCCCATCAGCGACACATCCGCCCCCGGCCGCAGCATGACGGCCACACCCAGGAACCCCGCGATGGTGCCGGCCCAGCGCGCCATGTCCACCCTCTCGCCCAGCACCGGCTGGGCCAGCAGGGTGGTGAACATGACGTTGGTGAAGGACAGAACGGTGGCGGTGGCCAGGTCGAGATGGGTGAAGGACCAGTAGTAGAAGCCCCAGGTCAGCACCGAGGAGACGCCGCGCAGGATATGCAGCTTCAGGCGTTGGGTGGCGAAGAGCGCGCGGCCGCGGCTGAACACCCAGGGCATCAGCCAGGCCGCCTGGCCCAGTGCGCGCACCAGCACCTGGGTTTCCACCGGAATGCCGCGGGCGATCATGATCCTGACCAGGATCGCCTCGATGGAAAAGACGCAGGCGGCGGCGGCCATGAAAGCCATGCCGCGCAGGTTGTCGGTTCGCTGCTCCATGGCCGCATTGTGCATGCGGGGGATGGGTTTCGCCCCTCCCCTTGCGCGCATGGCCGCGATGCATTGCAGTGCCGCCATGGACATGCGTTTCGACGGAAAGATCGTGGCCGTGACCGGCGCCGGCCATGGCTTCGGCCGCGCGACGGCCGAGCTGTTTCTCAGCCTGGGCGCGGTGGTGCACAGCACCGACCTGCATGGCGAGGGCCTGCCCGGGATCGGCCACGCCGCCGACCTGACCGCGCCGGGCGAGGCGGCGCGCTGGGTGGCGGCCATAGGCCGGCCGGTGGACGTGCTGGTCAGCAATGCCGGCGGTGTGCGCGGCCAGGTTCATCGGCCGCTGGAGGAGGTGCCGGAGGAAGACTGGCACGCCATCATCGCCATCAACCTGCATGCGCATTTCCTGCTGGCAAAGGCGGTGGCGCCGGGGATGAAGGCGGCGAAGTCGGGCCGCATCATCACGATATCCTCGGGCGCGGGGCTGCAGCCCAGCCGCACCGGCATCCAGGCCTATACCAGCGCCAAGCATGGGCTGATCGGTCTGACGCGGCAATTGGCGCATGAGCTGGGGCCGCATGGCATCACCGCCAATTCGGTGGCGCCGGGGCTGATGCTGACCAACCCGGCCAGCATCGCGCAATGGGAGGGCTATGGGCCGGAGGGCCAGGCCCGGGTGCTGGCCGGTATCGCCGCCCGCCGGCTGGGGCAGGCGGCGGATATCGCCAACGCCGTGATCTTCCTGGCCAGCCCGCTGGCCGCCTACATCAACGGCCAGGTGCTGGTGGTGGATGGCGGCAAGTAGCCGCCCGATCAATCCGCCGCATCGCCGGCGACCCGGATGACAAGCTTTCCCGTATGCGTCGCGGCCGCCAGCACGGCCAGCGCCTGCTCGGCCGCCTCGAACGGGAAGACCTGATCGACCAGCGGTTGCGGCGCGGCGCGCACGACGTCGCGCAGCATCGCCACCGGCCCGACATAGATGCCCTGCAAGGTGATCCGCCGGCTGAGGATGGCCGCCGTGTTGACCGCGCCCTCGAAGCCCGTCAGCACCCCCATCAGCGAGATCCGTCCATCATGCCGGGTGGCGCGCAATGTGTCGTTCAGGGTCGCGGGGCCTGCCACATCCACGGCGAGGTCGGCGCCCAGCCCGTCGGTCGCGGCCAGCACCAGCGCCGGCCAATCCGGTGTTGTCCGATAGTTGATGGTGATGTCGGCCCCCAGGGCGCGGGCCCGCGCCAGCTTCGCGTCATCGCCGGACGTGATGATCACCCGCGCCCCCGCGGCCTTGGCGAATTGCAGCGCGAAGACCGACACGCCGCCGGTCCCCAGCAGCAGCACCGTCTCGCCGGGCAGCAGCGGCCGGCGCTCGAACAACGCCGCCCAGGCGGTGACCGCGGCGCAGGGGAGCGTGGCCGCGGCCTCGAAACTCATCGCATCGGGCAGGCGCACCAGCGCTTCCGCCGGCACGACCACGGTTTCCGCCAGCACCCCCGGCACGCCATCGCCACCCAGGGCCGTGGCCTGCCTGGCCTGGCTGAACCCGCCATCCACCCAGCCCGGCATGAAGCCGATGACCACACGCTCGCCGACCCGCCAGCCCGGGACGCCCTCCCCCACCGCGCGCACCACGCCCGCACCGTCGGACAGCGGAATCAGCCCGGGCTGGGAGGCGGCCTGCAAAAGGTCGCGGTAGTTCAGCGAGGCGGCGCGAATGGCGACTGCGACCTCGCCGGGGCCGGGGCTGGGTTCGGGCAATTCCACCAGCCGCAGGCGGGGGATGGAGCCGGTGATGTGATAGGCGCGCATGGGTGTTCTCCTTGTTGCGCCGGAGAACTGGGACCATCTGCACTGATAAGACAGTACGTACAAAAGGGACCTGTAGTATCATGGAAGGAAGTGTCGGCTCACGCCCGCGGCGCCGCGCCTCCCCACGCACGGGCTGCGCGGTGGAGGCCACGCTCTCGGTCATCGGCGGGGTGTGGAAGCCGGTGCTGCTGTTCCATCTGCTGGACGGCAAGCTGCGCTTCAACGCGCTGTGCCGGCTGACGCCCAATGCCACCGCGCGGATGATCACGCTGCAACTGCGGGAGTTGGAGGCCGATGGCATCGTCAGGCGGATCGTCTATCCGGAGGTGCCGCCGAAGGTGGAGTATGAGCTGTCCGCGGCGGGCCGCAGCCTGGAGCCGGTTCTGCTGTCGATGCGCGAATGGGGGAAGGCGTATCAGGGCGGGGATTCGCCGCCTTAACCCGGCCAGAGCCGCAGCCCGAAGCGTTGCATCGGCGCGAAATCGCGGTCGCGCTGCAGCAGAATGTGGCCGTGCAGGATGCAGAAGGTGCCGATGAACAGGTCCACGGTCTTGCGGATGGTCAGCCCTTCGGCGCGCAGGGCGCGGTAGAGGCGGGCCGCTTCTTCCGCCACCTCCGCGCCGCCCATGGTGGCGAGGTCGAAGAAGCCCAGCGCCTCGCGCAGAGTGGCCGCGGCCCGATCGTCCCGCACTCCGGCCAGCAGTTCATGCAGGATAAGGTCGCCGAGCAGGATGGGCTCCTGCCCCAGCAGCCGGTTTAGAGCCAGCGCCTCGGGTGAGGGCCGTCCGTGGAGATGGTCAATCCAGACCGAGGTATCGGCTATGATCAATCCGAAGAGCGCGCCGCCCGGCTTTCATCGAGGTCGCCCTGCCAGTCGATGGTACCGCGCAAGCCGCGCACCGCCTCCTGCCGCTTCAGCTTGACCAAAAGGCGCAACCCCTCCTCCACCGCCGCGCGCTTGGTTGGCAGGCCGGTGGTGGCGAGAGCCTGGGCCATGAGGACGTCCTCGATGTCGATGTTGGTGCGCATGGGAGTGTGTAGACCGATGGAAGTTTCTACACAACAAAAATCACCCCGCCAGCGCCTGCGCGAACACCGCCGGATCGGCATTCCCCCCACTCACCACCACGCCGATCGCCCTGCCCGTCACCTTCCCCGCGAGCACCGCCGCCAGCGCCACCGCGCCGCCCGGCTCGACCACGATCTTCAGATGCTCGAAGGCGAAGCGCATGGCGAAAAACACCTCGGCCCGCGTCACCGAAACCCCGCCGGCCACGCGGGGGCTGTTCACCGCGAAGGTGATCTCGCCCGGCGCCTTCGACAGCAGCGCATCGCATAGCCCGTCGCCCTGGCCGTCATTCTCCAACCGATGCCCGGCGCGCAGGGATCGGCCATAATCATCCCAGCCCTCCGGCTCCACCGCCCAGACCTGTGCCTGGGGTGCGAGTTCGGCCATCACCAGCGCGCAGCCGCCCAGCAGCCCGCCGCCCCCGGTGCAGACGGCCAGCGCGTCCAGCTCCTCACCCGCATCCTCCAGCAGTTCCAGCGCCAGCGTGCCCTGGCCGGCGATCACGTGCGGGTGGTCGAAGGGCGGCACATGGGCGGCGCCGCGCTCCGCGGCCAGGCGCGAGGCGAGGGCGTGGCGATCAGTGTTGTGGCGGTCGAAGAAGGTGATCTCGGCGCCCCAGCGGCGGGTCGCATCCACCTTCACCGCCGGCGCGTCGGCGGGCATGGCGATCAGCGCGGGCATGCCCAGCGTGGCGGCGGCGCAGGCGGTGGCCTGGCCGTGATTGCCGGAGGAATGCGTCACCACGCCGCGCCCCCGCAACGCCACGTCGATCAGCATCAGCGCATTGGTCGCCCCCCGCAGCTTGAAGCTGCCGGTGCGCTGCAAGGGCTCGGGCTTGATGTAGACGCGGGCGCCCACCGCGGCGTCCAGCGCGGGGTGGCGCAGCACTGGGGTGCGGCGGATATGCGGCGCGATGCGGGCGGCGGCGGCCACCACATCGGCATAGGAGGGGTTCACGAGGCGAACCGCAACGGGCTGACCATGGGCACCGCCGCCGCCATGGCCTCCGGCACCGGCAGCCCCCTGATCTGCGCCGCAAGGAACACCCCCGCCCCCGGGGCCGTCTGGATGCCGTAGCCGCCCTGGCCGCACATCCAGAAGAAGCCGGGCAATTGGCCAGGGCCGATCACCAGCGAGCGATCGGGCGCGAAGCTGCGCAGGCCCGCCCAGCTGTGCTCGACACGCCTGACCTCGATCTCCAGCGCCTGCTGCATGCGATCCACCGCGACGGCCACGTCGTATTCGTCGGGCTGGGCGTCCATGGGCGGGCTGTCGGTCTCATCCGCCGGGCTGAGCATGAGCTTGGTGCGTGCCTCGGGCCGCGCATACCAGCTGTGCCCGACATCGCCGACCAGCGGCCAGTCGCGCACCGCGAAGGGGGCGGGGTCCACGATCACGCCGGTGCGGCGCTTGGGTTGCAGGCCGATCTTCGGCTCGCCCGCCAGCTCCGCCACCACATCGCCCCAGGCGCCGGCGGCATTGACCAGCACGGGGGCGGCGAAGGCGTCGCCGGCCGAGGTCTCGCAATGCCACGCGCCGGCCTCGTGCCAGATCTTTCCGGCCCGATGGCGCAGCGCCAGCTGCCCACCCAACCGGCGCATCGTCTTCAGGTAGCCGGCGTGAAGGGCGGCGACCTCGATGTCGAAGCAATCGGTCTCCAGCGCCGCATCCACCGCGAAATTGTCCCGGATCGCCGGGACCATCTGCTTGGCCCGCGCCACGCCGATGCGCTCGATCATCGCGCCACCCGCCAGCAGCGCCTCCAGCGCCGGCATCTGCTCGGGCGGCGCCAGGTGCAGCACGGGCCGGTCATGCGCCAACGGCGTGTCGGTAAATCCCTCGGGCGGGTTCTTGAAAAATTCCTTCGACGCCGCGGTCAGGATGCGCACGTCGGTCGCGCCGTAGTTGCGGATCCAGATCGCGGCGCTGCGGCCGGTGGCATGGAAACCCGCGCTGTCCTCGGCCTCCAGCAGCACCACGCGATGGGTGTTGGCCAGGTTGGCGGCGACGGTGGCGCCGGCCATGCCCGCGCCGATGATGATGGCGTCCGCCGACATGATCTGCATGCCCGAATTCTCGCATAAATGCGCTGTTGCGCAATCCGGCGGGCGGCGGTTAACCTCGCCTAAGCGGCGCAAGACCGCGCGAAAAAATGTCGGAGAGGGTTCAAGATGCCTGATGAGGTTCAAGCGACGTTGCGCCATCCTGTCGGCGTGCCCCGGGATGGCAGCCTGCCCCGGCGCGCGGCACTGCTGGGCGCCGCCGCCACCGCGCTGACCGCGCCGGCCGTGTTCGGCCAGCCCACCACCAATATCCGCTGCGGCTTCTGGGACCATTGGGTGCCGGCCGGCAATGACGCGCTGCGCCGGCTCTGCGCGCAATGGGGCGAGCGCAACCGCGCCACCGTGGGCGTCGATTTCATCACCAGCGTGGGCAACCAGAACCTGCTGACCATCGCGGCACAGGCGCAAAGCCGGTCGGGCCACGACATTCTCTCCTTCCCGACCTGGGAGCCGGCGGCGCATGCGCGGATGCTGGTCAATGTCGATGACGTGATGGGCCGCCTGGTCGCGAAATACGGTGCGGTGACGCCGGCGGCCGAGTATCTGGGCAAGCAGGATGGCCGCTGGGTGGCCATTCCCGCCGTCTCCGGCACCCAGATGAAGCCGGCCTGCGTGCGCATGGACCTGATGCAACAGCACGCCGATATCGACATCCGCGCGATGTGGCCGGCCGAGAACCGCGCCGGCCCCGGCGCCGATACCTGGAACTGGGAAACCTTCGCCGTCGCCGCCGAGAAGTGCAACCGCGCCGGCTTCGCCTTCGGCCTGCCGATGGGCAGCTTCACCGATGCGGTGGATTGGGTGGGTGCGCTCTTCGCCTCCTACGGCGCCAATGTGATGGATGAGCGTGGCGGCATCACCGTGCGCGGCAATGCCAAGCTGCGGGCAGCGGTGGAGATGTGCGTGCGCATCGCCCGGCAATTGCCCAATGACGTCTGGGCCTGGGATGACGCCTCGAACAACCGCGCGCTGATCTCCGGCCGCTCGGCGCTGGTGTTCAACCCGCCCTCCGCCTGGGTCTCGGCCCGGCGCGACCAGCCGGCGGTCGGCGCGCAATGCTGGACGGTGCCGGTGCCCAGCGGGCCCGAGGGCCGCTTCGTCGGCTATCTGCCGTATTTCTGGGGCATCTGGAACTTCTCCCGCGTGCAGGGCCCGGCCAAGGAATTGCTGGAATTCCTCTCCGACCGCGCCTCGGCCGAGGCGCAGACCAGTACCAGCGCGGGCTATGACATCCCGCCCTTCCTGTCGATGAACGACTTCCCGGTTTGGGCCAATGAAGGCCCGCCGGTCGGCACCGTGTTCAACTACCCGCTCAAGGCGCACCACAATGCGCGGACCTCCGTCGCCTTCGCGCCGGCGCCGCCGGCCATGGCGGTGCAGGCCTACAATCAGGCGCTGAACACCAAGCTGATCGCCCGCATCGCCCAGGCGAACGAGACGGTGGACCAGGCGCTGGGCTGGCTCGAGCGCGAGTTGAATACCATCCGCCGGGGCGGCTGAGCCCCGCATGCCCGACAGCATGACGGCGGCGGTCAGCGCGCCGCGTGGCCCGGAAAGTGGCGCCGGCGGCGGCCTGCGCCGCCTCGCCCGTCGCCGCTCGACCATCGCCTTCCTGATGACGCTGCCGCTGATCTGCGTGATCGTGGGGCTGGTCGCCTATCCCGCCGCCTATGCTGTCTATCTCTCGATGCTCAATCGCCGCATGGATGAATTCGCCGGCCTGCTGCAATTCGAGATCCTGGTCGATAACGAGACCTTCTGGCTGGTGGTCTGGCAGAGCTGCCTCTTCGCCATCAGCGCCGTGCTGGCCAAGGCGCTGATCGGCTTCTGGCTGGCGCATATGCTGCACCACATCCCCGCCAAGGGGCAGCGCAAATGGCGCGGCATGCTGCTCATCCCCTGGGTCATCCCACCGGCGCTCTCCACCCTGGGCTGGTGGTGGATGTACGACCCGACCTATTCCTCGCTGAACTGGATTCTCAACATCTTTGCCGTGCCCGCCGTGCCCTGGCTGGGCGAGCCCTGGTGGGCGCGCTTCTCCGTCATCCTGGTCAATGTCTGGTACGGGGCGCCGTTCTTCATGATCATGTATCTCGCGGCGCTGAAATCGGTGCCCGAGCAGCTCTATGAGGCGGCGGCCATCGACGGCGCCACCTCCTGGCAGCGGCTGCGCCACATCACCCTGCCGATGATGCAGAACATCATCAGCATCACCGTGCTGTTCAGCCTGATCGTGACCTTCGCCAATTACGACATCGTGCGCGTGCTGACCAATGGCGGCCCGCGCGACCTCACCCATGTCTTCGCCACCTACGCATTCCAGGTCGGCATCCTGTCGGGCAATATCCCGCGCGGTGCCGCCGTGTCGCTGTTCATGCTGCCGGCGCTGGCGGTCTTCGCCTATTTCATCCTGCGCGGCGTGAACCGGCGCAACCGGGAGATGGCATGAGCCTCGCCGCCAATATCCACGGCTCGCTGCGCGCCGAGCGCCGCTGGGCGCTGATCATCGCCTATGTCTCGCTCTGCGCGGCGGTGGTGATCTTCCTCCTGCCGCCGGTCTACATGCTGATCACCAGCCTGAAGACCAATGCCGAGATGTCCAACCTGCAAGGCAACCCCTGGCTGGTCCGCTCACCCACGCTGGAGCATTACGGCACCATCCTGGGCAACCCGCTCTTTCTCACCTTCTTCTGGAACAGCATCAAGGTGACGGTGCTGACCGTCATCGTCACCATGGTGATCTCGGTGCTGGCCGCCTTCGCGCTGGCGCGCATGCGGTTCTGGGGCAGCCAGGCGCTGGCCACCGGCGTGTTCCTGACCTACCTCGTGCCGGACACGCTGCTGTTCATCCCGCTCTACCAGATCGTGGGCGGGCTGGGGCTGCTGAACTCCACCTGGGGGCTGGTGCTGGTGTACCCCACCCTGACGGTGCCGTTCTGCACCTGGATCATGATCGGCTATTTCGCCTCCATCCCCAAGGAACTGGATGAGGCGGCGCTGATCGACGGCGCGACCTGGTCGCAGATGCTGCTGAAAATCTTCATCCCGGTGGCGCTGCCCGGCATCATCGCCGCCACCATCTTCGCCTTCACCGTCTCCTGGGCGGCCTTCGTCTATCCCACCGCCTTCATCACCACGCCCGACCAGATGCCGCTGACCATCGGCGTGGTCTCGACCCTGGTGCGCGGCGATACCTTCGCCTGGGGGCAGATCATGGCCGGAGCACTTCTGGCGGCATTGCCGCCGGTGGTCGTCTATGCCTTCCTCATGGACTACTACATCGCGGGACTGACGGCTGGGGCGACCAAGGGTTGAGGGTGCTCTGTGCGGCCCTTGAGGGGGCGCCGCCCCCTCAAACTCCCCCGCCGAGGGTCTTCAACCTTCGGACTCCCATGAATTGCGCTCAACGCCCGCGGACTCCACGGCGGGGTCCGGGGGATACGATCCCCCC
>JAKFUL010000027.1 GCA_021732665.1 Acetobacteraceae bacterium | reverse complement strand
ACCCGCAAATCCTCAGACAAAGACTTCCCCATCGTCGCTGCCCCCCGCCCAGCAGCATCGATGAATCAAATGGGGGCCGTGTCGGGGAAGCGATTTTCGTGAGTCAGATTGGGAGGAACTTGCTCTAATCGATGATAAGGACGGCCGCCCGCATTTGCAGGCGCGTTATCGGCATTGGCGCGGCCAGGCCGCCAAGCAGACCGAGGAGGTATTCTCGGACGGCACCTTGCGCCTGATCGGTTTCCTCTGGTCCATCAGCGAGGCAGGCGGCCCACTGCTGCTCGAGGAGCCGGAACTTTCCCTCAATGACGAAGTCGTCGCGCAATTGCCGGGCATGATCAGGCGCTCGCAGGGTCTCTCAGGCCGTCAAGTGATCTGCACCACCCATTCGCGGGCAATGTTGGATGCTCTGGGTGTCGCCGCCAATGAGGTGCACAGGTTGGATGTGGGCCAGGATGGCAGCTTCATCGAAACCGCCACTGCCAATCCGAAGATCATGGCGCAGGTCCAGGGTGGCTGGACGCTGGGCCAGGCCGTTCTGCCGCTGACCGCTCCGCAAACGGTCAATCAACTGGCGGATGTCAAGTTTGCCGCTGGTTGAGATCGATTTCGGTGGCGAAGGCCGGACCGATGCGGAGGCTGCGCGGAAGATGATCCTCGCCGCCGGCGCGCTGCCTGGGCGGGACTTCACCCTTCGCAGCCAGCCTCGCGGCAGGGAGGCGCTTGACCGCGCCCTCGCCGGCTACAACGCCGGTGCCCGCTTCACACCGATCCTTGTTCTGCGCGATCTCGATAATCTGCCCTGTGCTGCCGAGGCTGTGGCCGCCCGGCTACCACAGCGGCATGGCCATTGTTTCTTGCGGATCGCCGTGCGTTCGCTCGATGCATGGCTCATGGCGGACCGCGATGCGATAGCCAATTTCGCGAAAGTCCGGGCTGCCCTCGTCCCTGACTTTCCTGAAACCCTGCCGCGCCCGAAGGATGTTCTGATGTCCATCCTGCGGCAGTCAAAAAATCGACCGATGCGCCGCGCATTGGGTATCGATGACGGTACCGTAGGCTGGCAGATGATCGGTGCCTGGAGCGCAGAATTCATTCGCGATCATTGGGACCCGGAGCGCGCCGCGAGGATCGGTCGCGCTCCATCACTGACAAAGGCCATGCATCGTCTGAGGATGGCCGCCACTGCGAAATAGCCTCTCCACCTACCGCAGGAAATCCGGCTCCAGCAGCCGAGGCAGCAACAACGCCATATCCGGCCAAAGGATCAGCAGCGCCAGCACACCCAACATCGGCAGCAGCATGATGCAGGTGTCCTTCAGCGCATCCACCACCCGCATCCCCGCGACCGAACAACATATCAGCAGACACAGCCCATAGGGCGGCGTCACCAGCCCGAAGGCCAGGCTGACGATGCTGATCATGGCGAAATGGATGGGGTGCATCCCCGCCGCCGCCGCGATGGGCTGCAAAATGGTGCCAACGATGATGATGGCCGGAATGGCATCGAGGAAACACCCCACCACCAGGAACACCCCGGCGATGAAGAAGCCCGCAGCCACAATCCCCATGTTCCAGGTGGAAACGCCGGCCAGCAGCCCCTCGGGAATCTTGTAGAAGGCCAGCAGCCAGCCGAAGGCGCTGGCCGTGCCGACGCAGAACAGGGTGATGGCGGCAAAGCGCCCGGTCTCGCTGAAGACGTTGTAGAGACCTTTTCCATCCAGTTCCCGGTAGACCACCAGCGACAGCACGGCGGCATAGAGCACGGCGATGCAGGCCGCCTCCGTCGCGGTGAACCAGCCGAAGATCTTGCCGCCGATGATGATGAAGGGCGTCATCAACGCCGGCATCGCGATAAACAGCGCATGGCCCAATTCGCCCCATGTCGCCTTCGGATAGGTCGGGTAGCCCCGCCGCTTGGCATAGACATGCACGGTGCCCATCTGCACCGCGCCGAGCAGCAGCCCGGGGATGATGCCGGCCAGGAACAGCCCGCCGATGGAGACCGTCAGCACGCCCCCCCAGACGATCATCAGGATCGAGGGCGGGATGACCACGGCGAGGACGGCCGAGACGGCGGTGATGGCGACGGAGAAGCTGTCATCATAGCCCTCCTTGCGCTGCGCCTCGATGAACAGCTTGCCCTGGCTGGCGGCATCCGCCGTGGAACTGCCGGAAATTCCCGCGAAGAACACCGACAGCACGACATTGATCTGCGCCAGCCCGCCCGGCAGATGCCCGACCAGCGCGCGCGACAACGTCACCAGCCGCTCCGTGATGCCCCCCGCCGTCATCAGATTGGCCGCGAGCAAAAAGAACGGCACCGCCAGCAATATGAAGGAGTTGTAGGAGTTGAAGGTCTCCTGCACCAGGATCATCGGCCAGAGCCGGTCCTCGATCAGCAGCGGCGGCAGGCAGGCCAGCCCCAGCGCCACCGCCACCGGCACCCGTGCCGCCAGCAGCGCGAAGAACACCCCGAACAGCAGCCAGGAGGCCTGGACGGTGTCCAGCGTATTGCCGCCCATCAGCCGTCACCCCGCAGCAGGATCTGGATGTCGTCCCACATCCGTTCACCGGCGAAGACCAGCCAGGTGACGCCGGCGATCGGCCAGGCCATGTGGATGAGCCAGAGCGGCAATTCCGCCAATTCGCTGATCCGGAACCAGGCGGTGTCGGTGAACTCCCAACCATAGATCACGAAGATCATCGCGAAACCCAGCACCGCCAGCCCCGCCAGGATGTCCATCGCCGCCTTGGTGCGGCCCTTGAGGTTGTAGAACAGATCGACCGTGAAATGCGTGCCCTCGCGCACGCCGATCATGGCGCCGATCATCACCATCCAGACGAGCAGGAAGCGCGAGGCCTCCTCGGTCCAGATGTAGCGCGGCAGAAGCTCGGTGAAGCGGGCAAAGATCTGCATCGTCACGGGGATGATGATGATCACCACCGTGGCGACGAGCAGGATATCCAGCAGCCGCGCATAGGCAGCGATGGCGCGGCGGAGCATTCCGGGCGGCCGGGTCACGCGGTCAGCGCATTGATCCGGGTGTAGATCCCCTCGGCGTCGATCTCGCGCGCATAGGCGCCCATGATCGGGTTGACGGCGGCATTCATCGCGGCGCGCTCGGTGAAGGGCACGCGGCGCAGGCGGCCCGCGGTTTCCAGTGCGGCAATCTTCTGGTCATCCTCGCTGCTCTCTGCGTTGCGACCGAAGATTCCGGCCTCGCGCCCCGCGCGCTTGATCGCGTCCTGCAATTCGCGCGGCAGCCGGGCCAGCGTCTGCACCGAGAAGCAGAGCGGGCGGACGGTGATGGCGTGCTGGGTCATCAAAAGGTTCGGGCCGACCTCGTAGAAACGCATCTGCTCGACACCCGCGGCCTCGTTCTCGCCGGCCTCGATGACGTTGTTCTGGATGGCGTTGTAGACCTCGTTATAGGCGATGACCTGCGGCGCCATGCCGATGGCCTGGAAGGTCCGGCTCCAGATCGGCGCGCCCTGCACCCGCACGCGCAGGCCCCGAAGCTCCGCCATGTTGCGCGCCGGGCGGTTGGAGAAGATGTTGCGCACGCCGCCGCCGGCATAGCCGATCAGCGAGACCCGGGCGCGGCGCTCCACCTCATCGGCCACCGGCTTCAGCAGATCCTGGTCCAGCACCTGGTTCCAATGCGCGAGGTCGCGGAACAGGAAGGGCGCGTCGATGAACGGCGCGGCCCGGCTGAAGGTCGACATATGCGCGGGGCTGACCACCGCGTAATCCACCGCGCGGCCGGCCGACATGTATTCGAAGAACTGCTTCTCCAGCCCCAGCGAGCTGTTTTTGTGCATGACGAAGTTGATTGGCCGGTTGTAGTATTGCTTCACCAGTTCTTCGAACTTGGCCATGGTGCGGTTGAAGACGTGTTCGTCATTGAACTGGCTGGCGCCGTTCAGGGTGATGGGGGCCTGGGCCTGCACCACATGCGGGGTGGCCAGAACAGCGGCAATGCCGCCCAGAAGCGCACGACGTTCCATGAACCTGTTCCCTCTGCTGCCCAGGTCATTGCCCGGGCTTGAGGGAAGGCTAACACGGGTTTTCCGCGCAATGGAACCGCTGAGTTGTCAGCCGCGTCCCTTATAGGCCCGCACCGGCGGCTTGCCGCGCGGCACGAAGCCGGGCTTGGCGTCGGGCGCCACCTTGGGCACGGGCTGCATCGGCTCGACCCGGATATGCGCATCAGGCCCCTCGCCCCGGCCGCAGGCGGCGGCGAAGCGGGCGGCGGCGGCGGCGGCGACCTCGAACTGCGTCTCATTGTGCAGGATGCGGATGCGGCCCACTTCCTCACGCGTCACATGGCCGCGGCGGCAGAGGAAGGGCAGCAGCCATTTCGGGTCGGCGCCACCCTCGCGGCCGACATCCATGTGGAACCAGACCGCACCTTCGGTCTCGACGCGCGGGGCCTCGCGGATGGTGGGCTGGAGGCGCTCGCGCGAGCCGGTATCGGCCAATTCCTCGGGCGCGGGCAGCGGGCCGCGCAGGAGTTTGATCAGGGCCGCGGCCAGCGCCTCGCGCGGCGCGTCCAGCGTGGCGGCCAGGGCCATGTCGCCCTCATCCACCTCCTCGGTCGCCAGCAGCTTGGCCTGTTCGACGATGCGTTCATTGTCGCGCGCGCGCACGGCCTCGGCGGTCGGCGCGGGAATCCAGGTCGCCTGGACGCGGGCGGCCTGGATCAGCCGCTCGGCCAGGCGCCTGCGGGAAATCGGCACGATGAAGAGCGACGTGCCCTTGCGCCCGGCGCGGCCGGTGCGGCCGGAGCGGTGTTGCAGTGTTTCCGGGTCGCGCGGCAGATCGGCGTGGATGACCAGCGCCAGCTCCGGCAGGTCGATGCCGCGCGCCGCCACATCGGTCGCCACACAGACGCGGGCGCGGCCATCGCGCAAGTTCTGCAGCGCGCGGGTGCGCTCGGCCTGGGACATTTCTCCGGACAGCGCCACGGCGGAAAAGCCGCGCTCCATCAGGTTGCCGTGCAGGCGGGCGACGGTGGCGCGGGTGGCGCAGAACACCATGGCCAGGGCCGGGTTTTCGAGGCGCAGCGCGTTGACCACCGCACGCTCGATGTCATGCGGTGCCACCACGGTGGCCTGGTAGGTGATGTCGCCATGCGCCTCGCCCTGGGTGCTGACCTCGATGCGCTGGGCGTCGCGCTGGTAGCTTTTGGCAAGTTGCGCGATCGGCTTGGGGACGGTTGCGGAGAAGAGCAGGGTGCGGCGTTCGGCCGGCACGGCGTCGAGGATCGCCTCCAGCTCGTCGCGGAAACCCAGATCGAGCATCTCATCCGCCTCGTCCAGCACCACGACTTTGAGGTTCTTGGTGTTGAGGTTGCCGCGCTCGATATGGTCGCGCAGGCGGCCGGGGGTGCCGACGACCATGTGCACGCCCTGGTTGAGCGCGCGGCGTTCCATCATCGGGTCCATGCCACCGACGCATGACGCCACGCGCCCGCCGGCCTGGGCGTAGAGCCAGGCGAGTTCGGTCTTCACCTGGAGCGCGAGTTCGCGGGTGGGGGCGACGATGAGGGCGAGGGGCGCGCCGGCCTGGGGCAGACGCTCGGCGCCCTCGGGCATCAAATTTGCGGACATGGCGAGGCCATAGGCCACGGTCTTGCCGGAGCCGGTCTTGGCCGAGACGAGAAGGTCCCGGCCGGAAGGGGCTTCGAGAACGGAGGCCTGAACCGGGGTGGCGGAGAGATATTCGCGCGCGGCGAGGGCTGCCTGGAGGGGCGCGGGGAGGGATGTGAATGGCATGATCGCGGGCTGTGTAGCGCAGAACGCCGCCCAAGGGTATCGCCTATCAGCCGAAGCCGAGAAAGACGGCGAGGCTGCGGTTGAGGGCAAGGATTTCATCGTCGGAAATCCGGCCAAGAGGCTGTCGGAGCCGGTCCCGCCGAACGCTTGTCAGCTTGTCCACCATGATCCAGCTTGGATGCGACAGGCGCAGTGCCGAGCTGGGCGATACAGGCAGTCGGATCAGTTGGCTGCCGTCATCCCGGCTGGTGAGCGGGCAGACGATGATGCTGAGACCCCCGTCGAACACCTCGGATTGCACAATGATCGCGGGCCTGGGCTTGCCGGCGAAATCACCGCCGGCGCGGTCTGCCATCACCCACACCTCAGCCCGGCGCAACATACTCCGGAATGTCGTCCTCCCCTTCCGGCCAGGCGTTGTTGCGCTCGATGAAGTCCATCCAGTCATCGAAGTCGGGGGCCTGGTCAACCAAGCGGGTCTGCCGACGCGCTTCCTCGGCAAACCCCGGCGCGCGCGTGTCCGGCACCCAGATCTGGATCGGACGCAGCCCTTGGCGCCGGAGTTCGGCGCGATGGGTGGCGACACGACGGGCGGAGCTGCTGCGAGGCATGCGTTACATGTAACGCATCGGGGCGCAGCGATCAAGGCAATCCGGCGGCGGCTCCCAGGCAGCCCGTCAGGTTCCGACCTTCACCGGCGAAAAACCTCACCCCAGCCCGCGCGGCTCCCGCCTGGGATAGCGCGGCGCCCGTTCCTCGCGCGGTGGCGCCGCCGGCTGGGCCAGTTCGGCCATCAATTCGCGGATCTTCCCAGCCACCGATTGCCGCAGCTCCGGCGAAGTATGCGGCTTCATCGCCGAATACACTTCCTTCAGCTCACGAAGCTGCCGTTCCTTCTCCGCGCGGTTGCGCGGCACCGGGCGGTTGTCACTCAGCTGGCCTTCACGAGAGCGCATGATCAGATGTCCAACATCAAACGGCGGGGGTCCTCAATGCACTCTTTCACCCGCACGAGGAAGCTCACCGCCTCCTTGCCATCGACGATGCGGTGGTCGTAGCTCAGCGCCAGGTACATCATCGGGCGGATTTCGACCTTGCCGCCAACCGCCATCGGCCGATCCTGGATCTTGTGCATGCCCAGGATGCCGGATTGCGGCGGGTTGAGGATGGGCGTGCTCATCAGGCTGCCATAGACGCCACCATTGGTGATGGTGAAGCTGCCGCCGGCCATTTCTTCCAGCTTGAGCTGGCCGTCGCGCACGCGCTTGCCGAAATCGCCGATGGTTTTTTCGATCTGGGCGAAACCCATCTGATCCGCGTTTTTCACCACCGGCACAACCAGGCCGGCGGGGCCACCCACAGCCACGCCCATGTTCACGAAATTCTTGTAGACCACGTCATCGCCATCGATCTCGGCATTCACCGCCGGGAATTCCTTCAACGCGGTCACGCAGGCGCGGACGAAGAAGCTCATGAAGCCCAGCTTCACCCCGTGCTTCTTCTCGAACACGTCCTTGTATTCGCTACGCAGCGCCATGGCCGCGCCCATATCCACCTCGTTGAAGGTGGTCAGCATGGCGGCGGTGTTCTGCGCCTCCTTCAGGCGGCGGGCGATGGTGGCGCGCAGGCGCGTCATCTTCACCCGCTCCTCGCCCTCGCCCAGCGCGCGCGGCGCCTTCGCGATGGCGGTCGGCGCGGCAGCCGGCGGGTTTGCCAGGAAGCCCAGCACATCGCCCTTGGCGATCCGCCCATCCTTGGCCGAGCCCGGGCCGATCTGCGCGGCCGAGATGTTGTTCTCCGCCATCAGCTTGGCGGCGGCGGGCATCGGCGCATGGGCCGCGGGCGCCGCGGCGGACGCGGGGGCGGCCACGGGGGCCGGTGCCGGCGGCGGCGCCGCCGCGGCGGCCGAGCCGGAGATCGACCCGCCCCCGGTGCCGATCGCCTTGGCGGCGGCATTGCCCGCGCCGGCGGCGATGCTGCCCAGCACCGCGCCCGGCCCGACCTCCGCACCTTCCTTGGCCGAAATCGCCTCCAGCACGCCGGCGGAGGGCGAGTTGACCTCCACCGTCACCTTGTCGGTTTCCAGCTCCACCAGGGGCTCGTCGGCCGCCACGGCCTCGCCGGCCTGCTTCAGCCAGCGCGCCACGGTTGCCGTGCTGACGCTTTCGCCCAGAGTGGGCACGATGATATCGGTCGCCATCAGTGTTTTGCCTTGCTTCTTGGGGGGCGGTTTACAGCCCGAGGGCCTTCTTCACCAGTGCCTCTTGCTGCGCCTGGTGGACGCGCGCCAGGCCGGTGGCCGGGCTCGCCGCATTCTCGCGGCCTACATAGACCGGGCGCCTGGCCTTGATATCCAGCTTCGACAGCACGGTTTCAAGCCGCCGGTCGACGAAATGCCAGGCGCCCATATTCTCCGGCTCCTCCTGGCACCACACCACTTCGGCGTTCTTGAACGGCGCCAGGGTCGCGGCCAGGGTTTTCACCGGGAAGGGGTAGATCTGCTCCAGGCGGACAATGGCCACGTCATCCACACCCTTGTCGCGCCGCTCCTGCAGCAGGTCATAAAAGACCTTGCCGGTGCACAGCACCACGCGCTTCACCTTCTCGTCCGGCGCGAGGGCGTCGATCTCGGGGATGACGAATTTGAACGCGCTGCCGGGGCCGAACTCGCTCAGCGAGGACACCGCCAGCTTGTGCCGCAGCAGGCTCTTCGGCGTCATCACCACCAGCGGCTTGCGGTAATTCGCCTTTAGCTGCCGGCGCAGGGCGTGAAAGTAATTGGCCGGGGTGGTGAAGTTGCAGACCCGCATGTTGCGCTCGGCGCAGAGTTGCAGATAGCGTTCGAGCCGCGCGGAGGAATGCTCCGGCCCCTGTCCCTCAAAACCATGCGGCAGCAGCATGACCAGGCCGGACATACGCAGCCACTTGGTCTCGCCCGAGGCGATGAATTGGTCAATGATCACCTGCGCGCCATTGGCGAAATCGCCGAACTGCGCCTCCCACAACACCAGCGTATTGGGGTCGGCCAGCGAATAGCCATAGTCGAAGCCCAGCACGCCCATCTCGCTCAGCAGCGAGTTGAAGGCCTGAAATTGCGGCTGGCCGGGCCGGATGTTGTTCAGCGGCGCGTATTCCGCCTGGCTCGTCTGGTCGATCAGCACGGCGTGGCGGTGGCTGAACGTACCGCGCTGCACATCCTCGCCCGAGAGACGCACGCGGTGGCCCTCAAGCAGCAATGTGCCGAAGGCCAGCGCCTCGCCTGTCGCCCAGTCGATGCCCTCGCCGCCCTCGATGGCCGCCTGCTTGGCTTCCAGCTGCCTGGTGATCTTCGGGTTGGCGTTGAAGGTTTCCGGCACGCGGCACAATGCGCCACCCACCTCGCGCAGCGTCTCCAGCGAAACGGCGGTCGCCTCATCCACCTCGGCGCTGTCGGTCCCCGCAGCCTTCAGCCCCTGCCAATGCCCCTCCAGCCAATCCGCCTTGTTCGGCTTGAAGCTGGCGGCGGCCTGGAAGGCGTCCTCCAGCTGCGCGAAGAACTCGTCCTGGATCGCCTTGCTGCGTTCCGCCGGCACCGAGCCCTCGGCCGCCAGACGCTCGGCATAAAGTGTCCGGACGGTCTTCATGTCCTTGATGCGGGCATACATCAGCGGCTGGGTGAAGGCGGGCTCGTCGCCCTCATTATGCCCGTGGCGGCGGTAGCAGACGATGTCCAGCACGATATCGGCATGGAACATCATCCGGTATTCGGTGATCAGGCGCGACGCCCAGACTACGGCCTCGGGATTATCCCCATTCACATGGATGATCGGCGCCTGGATGCTCTTGGCCACGTCGGTGCAGTACAGGCCGGAATAGGCATGCACCGGCACGGTGGTGAAGCCGATCTGGTTGTTGGTGACGATGTGGATGGTACCGCCGGTGCGGTAGCCCACCAGCTGGCTCATCGCCAGCGTCTCATAGACCAGGCCCTGGCCGGCGAAGGCCGCGTCGCCATGCAGCAGGATGCCCATGACCGAGGCGCGTTCGTTGATGTCGCCCGCCTTGTCCTGCCGCGCGCGGACCTTGCCGATGACGACAGGGTCCACCGCTTCGAGATGCGAGGGGTTGGGCTGCAGCGACAGATGCACCATCCGCCCGCCGACCTCGATGTCAGTGCTGGTGCCGAGGTGATACTTCACGTCGCCCGAGCCATGCACGTCATCGGGTTTGGCCGAGGCGCCCTTGAACTCGGCGAAAACCTTCGTGTAGGGCTTCTTCACCACGTTCACGAGCACGTTCAGCCGGCCGCGATGGGCCATGCCGATGGCGATCTCGCTGGTGCCCAGCTTAGCCGCCGTCTCGATCACCGTCTGTACCGCGGGGATGGTCGTCTCGCCGCCCTCCAGGCCGAAACGCTTGGTTCCGACGTATTTCTTCGCGCAGAACGCCTCGAACCCCTCGGCCTCGGTCAGCTGGGTGAGGATCTGCTCCTTCTCCGCCGGCGAATAG
Organism: Acetobacteraceae bacterium; assembly: GCA_021732665.1. GTDB lineage: Bacteria > Pseudomonadota > Alphaproteobacteria > Acetobacterales > Acetobacteraceae > Rhodovarius. Next base: position 57,941 of record JAKFUL010000027.1, on the reverse strand, counting down.
AGCCCCAACCAGGGCGCGCCCTCGACGCGCTGCTGGATCCAGCTTTTCTGGCCGGGGTCCTGGATATGCATGAACTCGACGCCGATCGGGCCGCAATAGGTGGCCCGGACGCGCTCGATGATCTGCTTGATGGTGGCGGTTTCCAGCCCCAGCACGCCATCGATGAAGATCGGCCGGTTCAGGTCGGCCTCGGTCTTGAAGCCCCAGAAATCGGGCTGGAGCTCGGGGTGCGGCGGCTTGGGCTGCAGGTTCAGCGGGTCGATCTGCGCCTCCAGATGGCCGCGAACGCGGTAGCTGCGGATGAGCATCAGCGCTCGGATGGAATCGAGCTGTGCCGCGCGGATGGCGGCGGGGTCGGCGACCGGCGCCGGGGCGGGCTTCGCCCCTTTGGCCGGCGGCGCCACTTCCTCCGGCGGCGCGAAGCCGCCACGCTTGCGCGGCGCCCAGGAAGCGCCGGAGGCATCGGTCAGCACCGCGCGGGCGTCGTCATTCAGGGCTGCGAAAAGCTCGGCGAAGGAGACATCGACCGAATCAGGCTTTTCCACCCAGCGTGCGTAGAGATCAGCGAGGAACGCGGCATTGCCGCCCGTCATCACACTCGCGAGGATGTCCACTCCGGCCATTTTTTCTTCACGCGCTCACCTTGCGGTTGCGCGACCCTTCCAATTCGTCGGCATGCGTCGCCACGGCGCGACGCCGGCAACATAAGCATGATGCGCGCGCCGGGGCACCCCCCGGATGCATGGGAGGAGTTGCGAAAATGGGTGACTGGCAGCTCAGTAACAGGTCAGGCGCAGGGCGTTTTGCACGAAGCTGGGATTGGCCGCGCCGTTGAGCACATTGCCCAGCATCCGCGTCCTCCTGACACCGCCGGCGATCTCCTGGACCTGGCCGGCAACGAAGCTGCGCTGCACCGGCGGGCCGGTGAAGCCGGCGACAAAGGTGAGCCGCTGCCCGGTGAGGTTGCGCAGGCTGATGCTCACCGTATTCTGCTCGCGCGACGCCGGGTCCTGCGGGTTGCGAGGAATGGCCTGGGTGCCGAAGCTGAGGCCGTCGACGCTGAGCAGCCGCTCGGCCAGGCAATCGCGGGTCTGCGCGGCGGCGGGGAGCGCGATCAGCGCGGTGCAGAGGAGGAGCATGGGAGGGGTCCTTTTGTCACTCCCGCATTCTGCCGGCCCCTTCCGCCGCCGGGCCAGTCGGAACATCCTATGGGTTGCACAGGGCGGCGCTATCGGCCCGCGCCCGGGCCTCACGGGCGGTCAGAAATTCACCAGCTGCGAGTAGAACTGCGTGGCGGTGAAATTGGCGATGAAGACGCCGCCGCCGGTCGCCCCGAAGCCCAGGCTGGCGATCGTCATGATCACCCCGCCCTGGTAATCGAGCGCCCAGACCGTGGCGCGGTCGATGCCCGAGGTGGTGATCCAGTCCGGCGCGCCCTCCAGGTTGATGTCCTCGATCGTGTCGTACACGCCGGACTGAAAATCGGAGAAGCTGAAGGCAAAGAAATCCGTGCCCCCGCCGCCATAGAGCACATCGCTGCCGGCGCCGCCGATCAGGCTGTCCATCCCCGCCCCGCCCCGCAGGGTCTGGCTGCCGGCGGCGCCGACCAGCAGGTCGTTGAAATCGGTGCCGATCAATCCGTTGATGCCGGTGTAGGCGTCACCGGCCGCGTCGCCGGTGTTGAGGCTGGGGAAGTCCAGCCGCGCCGTCAGCCCGGCCGTGGCGGTGGCGTAGCTTGCGGTGTCGTTGCCGCCGCCGCCGAGCAGCGTGTCGGCCCAGCTGCCGCCCACCAGCGTGTCATCCCCCGCGCCGCCATCGAGCGTGTCGCTGCCCTCATTGCCGAAGAGCAGGTCCTGGCCGGCATTGGCCGCCATGTAGTCGTGTCCCGCGCCTCCCATCAGCGTATTGTTGTTCCCGTCGCCGACGATGAAGTCGTTGAACACCGACCCGACGATGCCCTCGATGTCGAAATAAATGTCGCCGGACGCGGTGTTGGTGTTCAGCGAGGGGAAGTCCAGCCGCGCCGTCACCCCGACCACGGCCCCGGCATAGCTGGCGAAATCGCTGCCGGTGCCACCATCCAGCAAGTCCCCGCTCGCGCCACCTTCCAGCGTGTCATCGCCCCCGTCGCCGAACAGCGGATTGGCCAGGCCATTGCCCACCAGGCTGTCATTGAAGGCCGAGCCGATGAGGCCGACGATGCCGAGATAGGTATCGCCCGCCGCATCCCCGGTATTGACCGCCGAATTGGCCAGGCTGGCCGTCACCCCCTGCCTGGCGCCGGCATAGCTGGCGCCGTTGCTCCCGTTCCCGCCATCGAGATAGTCGGCGCCGCCGCCGCCCTCCAGCGTGTCATTCCCCTGACCGCCATAGAGCTGATCGCCCGCGCTGCCGCCGAAGAGCTGGTCATTGCCGTCATCGCCGATCAGCTCGTTGGGCAGGGTGAGGCTGCCATACAGCGCAGTGGCGCCCGCGGTATTCACGACCAGGCCGTCCCGCGGGTCCAGAATCTGGAACTTGGCCGTCCCGTCATTGGCATCGATCCAGGTGACGGCGACGCGGCCATCGGCCAGCAGCGCCATGGCCGAGTCGGTCTGCGCCCTCCCCCCGCTGGCCACCACGAATTCCCCGCCCACCCGGTTGCCATCGACATCGAAGCGCGCGCCATAGACGTCAAAGGCATTGAAACCGCCGTTGCGCCCGTCGCTCCAGGTGATCATGAAGCCGCCATCGGCCAAGGCCACGACATCCGGCCGCGACTGCAGATTGGTGGCGGTGATGTTCGCCACCCGTTCGGCGCCCAGCTTGGCACCCGCGGCGGTGTAGATCTGGTAGTCGATGTGAAAGCTGGATGCGTCTGTCGGCCGCGCGGCGAGGCTATGCCACGCAACGACAAGGTTGCCATTGGCAAGGACCGTCAGGCTGGGCGCATAGTCGTCGGAGCCATCGGGGACGCTTGCCACCAGCAGGTTGGTCGCGAAGGCGACCGGAGCACTCGCGCTGTCGAAGAAACTCATCCGGTATTCATTGGCGGTGGTGTCGGCCCAGGCCACGGCGACCTGGCCGCCGCTGAACGAGGCAATCGACGGCGTGATCTGCTGCGCCGCGCCAGTCGCCACAGTGATGACCGAGCCGGTGTTCGCGCCGGTGCTGGTCAGGCGTTGCAGCCTGACATCGCCATTGTCGAACGTGTAGGCCACAGCAAGGCCGCTTGCCGCGATGGCGACCTGGTTTTCATCCAAACTGCCACCTGCAATCCCGAGGGCCGAGCCGATCAGCCCACCCGTCAGGTTGTATTGCTGGATCCGGATGTCGTCATCCGTGCCCGCGTTCAGGAAATCACGCATCCAGGTCAGGACGATGGTGCTGCCGAAGCTTGCGATCTCCGGCATGAAGGTGGCGCCACTGCTGATAGGGGCTTCAATTCTGCTGGTGACCGCCTCGCCCCTGGCGCCGAAGATCTGGAAGCCTGCGCTGCGCGTCGCGGCGTCGCCCGTGGTCCAGGCCACCGCGAAGCCACCATTGGACAGCGCGGTGATGGAGGGCCCGGCCGAAAAGTTGGTGAAGGAATCGACGGTGGTGTTGGCGGGCCCGAGGTTGAAGGCACTGCCCCAGCGATAGACGGCCATGTGGAACGCTCCAAGTGTCACCTGTCGCGGGCAACATGCCGGCGAAGTCAACAACACTCTCACGTTTCAGCGATTGGGGAAGCCCCTTGCGGATGAACACTGCAAGGCGCATCGCCGGTTTTGTGGCGTGCCGCCATCCCCGCCACACCGGGCGGGCCAGGAAGGCACCGCCCGAACCTCTGGCCTGTCGCCTGCGGCCCGGCCGCTCACGCGGCCGGCACACAGCCCCCGGGGCTACTTCGCCAGCGCCTTCACCATGGTCGAGCCCAGCGAGGACGGGCTGTCGGCGATCATGATCCCCGCTTCCGCCATCGCCGCCATCTTCGCTTCCGCTGTGTCCTTGCCGCCCGAGATCACCGCGCCGGCATGGCCCATCCGGCGGCCCGGCGGTGCCGTGGCACCGGCGATGAAGCCCACCACCGGCAGGTTGCGCTTGCCCGGCGCGAAGTTTTCGCGGGCCAGAAACTCCGCCGCCTGGATTTCCGACTGCCCGCCGATCTCGCCGATCATGATGATCGAATGCGTCTCCGGGTCGGCCAGGAACAGCGCCAGCACGTCGATGAAATCCATCCCCTTCACCGGGTCGCCGCCAATGCCCACGCAGGAGCTTTGGCCGAGGCCCGCCGCCGTGGTCTGCGCCACCGCCTCATAGGTCAGCGTGCCCGAGCGAGAGACGATGCCCACCGACCCGCGACGATGAATGTGGCCGGGCATGATGCCGATCTTGCAGGCATCGGGCGTGATCACCCCCGGGCAGTTCGGCCCGACCAGGCGCGACTTGGAGGAGCCCAGCGCCCGCTTCACCTTCACCATGTCCAGCACCGGAATGCCCTCGGTGATGCAGATGATCAGCGGCAGCTCGGCGTCGATCGCCTCCAGGATGGAATCCGCCGCGAAGGCCGCCGGCACATAGATGACCGAGGCATTGGCCCCGGTCGCCGCCACGCATTCCGCCACCGTGTTGAACACCGGCAGGTTCAGCTCGGGATGCATGGTGCCGCCCTTGCCCGGCGTCACGCCCCCCACATAGTTGGAGCCATAGGCGATGCCCTGCGACGCATGGAAGGTGCCCTGTGCGCCGGTAAAGCCCTGGGTCATCACCCGGGTCGAAGCGTCGATCAGAATGGCCATGTTATGCGTTCCTCACGGCGGCGACGGCTTTCTGGGCCGCATCGGCAAGATTGTCGGCGGGAATGATGGCGAGACCTGATTCGGCCAGGATCTTCTTGCCCAGCTCCACATTGGTGCCCTCAAGCCGCACGACCAAAGGCACCTTCAGGTCCAAATTCTTCGAAGCCGCGACGATGCCATTGGCGATCATGTCGCACTTGGCGATGCCACCGAAGATATTGACCAGGATGCCCTTCACATTGGCGTCGGAGGTGATGATCCGGAACGCCTCGGTCACCCGCGCCGCATCCGCGGTGCCGCCGACATCGAGGAAGTTGGCGGGCGAGGAACCATAGAGCTTGATGATGTCCATCGTCGCCATGGCCAGGCCCGCGCCATTGACCATGCAGCCGATCTCGCCATCGAGCGCCACGTAGTTCAAATCGTGGTTGACGGCGTCGAGTTCCTTCGGGTCCATCTCGGTGTCGTCGCGCAGCGCCTCGAGGTCCTTGTGGCGATACAGCGCGCTGTCGTCGAAGCTGACCTTGGCGTCGAGCGCCAGCACATCGCCGGCCTTGGTCACGACCACCGGGTTGATCTCGATGATCGCGCCATCGAGCTCGATATAGGCGGTGTAGAGCGCGGTCACGAGTTTTTGGAACGCACCGACCTGCTTGCCGGTCAACCCGAGCCCAAAGGCCAGTTCGCGGCCGTGATAAGGAAACACGCCCGTGGCTGGGTCGACATGCACGCGCAGAATCTTCTCGGGGTGATGCTCGGCCACCTCCTCGATCTCCATGCCGCCCTCGGTCGAGGCCATGATGACGATGCGGCTTGTGTCGCGGTCCAGCAGCAGGGCCAGGTACAGCTCGCGCGCGATGTCGCAGCCCGCCTCGATATACAGCCGGTTGACCTGCTTGCCCTGGGGCCCGGTCTGCTTGGTGACAAGCACCGAGCCCAGCATCTTCGCCGCCTGCTCCTTCACCTCGGCCACGGACTTGGCCAGGCGAACGCCGCCCTTGCCATCCGGGTCGTTGGTGAAACGCCCGGCGCCGCGGCCGCCGGCATGGATCTGGCTCTTCACCACCCAGATCGGCCCAGGGAGCTTGGCGGCACCCGCCTCGGCCTCCTCCGGCGTGGTGGCGACATAGCCGTCCAGCACCGCCACGCCGTAGCGCTTCAGCACTTCCTTGCCCTGGTACTCGTGAATGTTCATGTCTCTTCTCCCAGAAGCAAGTGTGGCTGGCTCAGACGCCCAGGGCCTTGAAATCTTCGACCAGCTTCTTCACCGCGTCGCAGCTCTTGTCGAAAGCGGCCTTCTCGGCGTCGCTGAACTGCACCTCGACAATCCGCTCCACACCGCCGGCGCCGATCACCACCGGCACGCCGACATAGAAGTCGGAGAGGCCGTATTCGCCGTTCAGCATCACCGCGCAGGGCAGGACGCGCTTCTTGTCGAGCAGATAGCTCTCGGCCATCGCAATCGCGCTGGCGGCGGGGGCGTAAAACGCAGAACCCTTTTCCAGCAGCTTCACGATCTCGCCGCCGCCATTGGCGGTGCGGTGGACGATGGCGTCGATGCGCTCCTGCGTCGACCAGCCCATCTTGATCAGGTCGGGCACCGGGATGCCGGCCACGGTGGAGTAGCGCGTCAGCGGCACCATCGTGTCGCCATGGCCGCCCAGCACGAAGGCCGTGACGTCTTCGACGGAGACGCCGAATTCCTGCGCGAGAAACAGGCGGAACCGGGACGAATCCAGCACGCCGGCCATGCCGACGACCTTGTTCGCCGGCAACCCGCTTTTCTGCTGCAACGCCCAAACCATGACGTCCAGCGGGTTGGTGATGCAGATCACGAAGGCGTCGGGCGCATATTTCTTGATGCCCTCGGCGACCTGGCCCATCACGCCGGCATTCTTGGTCAGCAGATCGTCGCGGCTCATGCCGGGCATGCGGGGAAAGCCCGCGGTGACGATCACCACATCGGCGCCGGCAATGTCGGCGTAATCGCCGGTGCCGGCCATGGCGCTGTCGAAGCCATCGACGGGGCTGGACTGCATGATGTCCAACGCCTTGCCGGCGGCAACGCCGGGGAAGACGTCGAACATCACGACGTCACCCAGCTCCTTCAGGCCGATCAGATGGGCGAGCGTGCCGCCAATGTTGCCGGCACCCACCAGGGCGATCTTCTTGCGGGCCATTGCGGCCTCCCTCACTGCTTTGCGCGGCCATGGGTAGCCCTTGTGCTGCGGCGCGGCAAGGCGCGGCAGGCCTCAGGCGCTTGCCTTCTCCGCCGCGTGTCTTTGGCTTTCGCGCAGATGGCCGGATGGCAGCCGGTCCAGCCCCGGGTCGGGCGGCAGTTCCACCCCGAACCAGCGCGCCAGCACATCGGTGATGACTTCGTAGCAGGCGCCGATGCGCACCACCTCCATCGTGGTGAAGTTGATCATGGTCGAGGAGCGCCGGTAGTGGTGGTATTTGCTCAACCCCTGATCCACCACCAGCGCCGCGCAGCCACGGATTTCCGGCTGAATATCCTCGGCGCGAAACTTCGTGCCCGTACCGGTCAGGTTGGCGGAGGAGCCGAATAGCGGCTGCCCCTCCTCCAGCGCCAGCCGCGCCATCTCCGCCTCCAGCGGCCCGACATTCATCAGTATGGCCAGCGTGCCGCCATCTGTGCTGGCCGCCAGCGCCTCGGGTTCCAACTTCGCCGGCAGCGGGTGATCGGCGCGGAACGGCCCGATCGCGGAAATCGGCAGGTCATGGTCCAGCACCAGCGCCCGGATCATCTCGCGCGCCCGCGCGGCCATGTCATGCACCTCGTCATGGATGGCCAGGCTGCCGAGCATGGCGTTGCGCTTATGCGCGCCGCGCCCCTTGGCGCGGAAGAAGCGCGTCAGCGCCGCCTCGCAGCCGCCCACCCCGGCATAGCCCACATCGGTGTGGAAGACGGCGACATCGCCGGCCTTCACCACATCCACCACCCGCCGCGCATTCCCAGCGATATCGAGCCTGGTCATCGGTCGAGCCTTATGTTGATACAGCACCGGAAATAGCGCCACATCGTCGGCGTTGATGATAAGCCTGTGGCCATCCGGCGGCGCCCGCGCGGGGAATGGCGGTGCCGGCGAGGCGGCCAGCAGGAAGCGGCGGAGCATGGCGTTTCCCGGGCTTCCTTACCGCCATGCTGGCGGGGAAAGCCGGGGTTGGAAAGCCTCAGAGCGGGACGCAGCGCACCACGTTGTCATGCCCCAAGGCCAGCGTCGCCATTGTGCCGTCAGGGCAGTTGGACTGGTTGCCCACCGCTGGCGGCAGCCCCCCCGACCAGCGCATCGACACCTGCCGCGTGCCACCGCAGACCCGGCGCCCGCGCGAGGTGGTGCAGGCGGCCGAGGCGGTCTGCCCGCGCAGCATCGCGCGCTGGTAGCCCGGCGCCACCACAAGCCGGCCCGAACGGTCGCGCACCTGGGCCGAGGGCAAGGCGGCGCGGTGATAGGGCGCGACCTGCCGGCTCGTCGGGTTGCGCAGGGCCACGTGGCGGGCCGAGGCCCGGCCCGGATTGGCATAGCCACGGCCATTGACCGCGTTGATCCGGGTCGCGGCGCGGGCCGGGCCGCGCGGTGGCAGGCTGGCCTGAATGGCGGGGCGTGCCTGCTGCGTCCTGGCGTCGGTTTGGGTGTTTCGTGCAGCCTCCGCCGGCGCCGCGCAGGCCAGCGCGAGTCCGAGAATCGCCATCCATCCGAAACGCATGTTGCCCCCACGAAGCTGTCCCGGGTTTGTTTCGCCATATTTCGCGGCCCGTGACAACCCCAAGACCACGAATTGGCGATCAATCCTGTCGGGTAAAGCCCTGGCGGATGGCCAGGGCCAGGGCATCGACGGCCGGTGCCTCGCTCATTTCGGCATGGTGCAGCTCGATGCCCATTTCCGGCAGATCGGGCAGGTTTTCGGCGGCACCCAGCCAAACCAGGCCGGGCGGCAGGCGCGTGGGGGTGGAGACGGTGATGGCCAGCCCGGCCAACGCCACGGCGAAGCAGCCGGTCTGCGTCGCCGAGTTATACGTGACGCGGGCCTGCCGGCCGGCGCGGCCCAGCGCCTCCAGCGCCACCCGGCGCCAGGTGCAGCCGGGGTGGGCGAGGGCGAGGGGCAGCGGGTCCCGGCGGTGCAGGGCCTGGTTGGCGGGGCCGACCCAGCGCAGCGGGCCGCGCCACACCTCCTCGCCGCCCATTCCGGGGCGATGGCCTTCGGTGAGCAAGGTGAGGTCGAGCTGGCCATTGGAGAGACGCTCGGCCAGCGCCTCGGAATTGATGCAGACCACGTCCACCTCGATGCGCGGATGGGTTTCGGCGAAGCCGGCGAGGATGCGCGGCAGCCATTGCAGCGCGTAGTCATCGGGCGTGCCCAGGCGGACCTGGCCGATCAGCGGCGCGGCGCGGAAATTGGCGTGGATCTCGTCATGCAGGCTGAGCAGGGTGCGGGCGCGTTCGGCCAGCCAGCTGCCGCGGGCGGTGGGCGCCAGGCCGCGCGGGCCGCGGGCGAGCAGGGGGGTGCCGAGCTGCTCCTCCAGCTTGCGCATCTGCATGGAGACGGCGGATTGGGTGCGGCCCACGCGTTCGGCGGCACGGGTCACGGAGGCGCCATCGGCGATGAGGACGAAGGCGCGGAGGATATCGGGGTCCAGGCCCGGGGGGATGGCGAGCATGGGAATTTATGAGTTTTTCTGATAATCAATGTCAATATTAGTTGTTAGACTTCTGGTAACTTTCGTCGGATATGTGCGGGGCGCCGGGCATCCAGCCCGGACCCGCGAAAAAGGAATATCTCGATGTCCGCCTCCGTCTCCTCCAACCCTCTGCCGACCCATGCCGGCGCTGAGCGTCTGGCAGGGCTTTTCGACAGCATTGCCGCATTCGGGAGGGTGGCCGGCCTGGCCTGGCGCCGCTTCTCGACGCAGCGTGGTGCGTCCGAAATGGATGCGCGGATGCGCCGCGATGTGGGGCTGACGCCGAAGATGGTGCGGGCCGAGCTGACGCGGGCGCCGTGGCAGATTGAAGCCGGCCTCAGGTGATGTGCGGCAGGGCCAGGTAATCCTCGCTCTGCATTTCGTTGAGCCGGGACGCGGTGCGCTCGAACATCGCCGCGTTCTCGCCATGCTCATACAGCGTGTCCGGCACCGCCGCCGCACTCGCCAGCAGCTTGCACCGCGCCTCATACAGCGCGTCGATCAGCGTGATGAACCGCCGCGCCTTGTCAAAATTCTCCGGGCTCAGCCGCGGAATCCCATCGATCAGCACGGTGTGAAACTCGCGCGCCACCGCCAGGTAATCCGCCGGCCCCAGCGGCCGCGCGCACAGATCATCGAAATCGAACCGCGCCACGCCGCGATGCGCCTGCGGCACCACCACCTCGCGGTTCAGCACCATCAGCGCCATGGGTTTGCCGCGCGTCAGCCCGGTCAGCTCATGAAACGCCTGGTCCATCGCCCGCTCGGCCCGGCCATCCACCGGCACATGCCAACTCGGCAGCGCCCGCACCCGGTCGCGGCGGTAGTCCTTCGCGCTGTCGAGGTGCAGCACCTCCACATGCCGCTTGATCTCGGCGATGAAGGGCAGGAAGGCGTCGCGGCCCGGCTTGCCCTTGAACAGGTCGTCCGGGTCGGTGTTGGAGGTGGCGACGACCACCACGCCGCGATGGAACAGCGCATCGAACAGCCGGCCCAGGATCAGCGCGTCGGAAATATCATGCACCTGGAACTCGTCGAAGCAGAGCAGCAGCGCCTCGGCGGCGATGGTGTCGGCCAGCGGCGGGATGGGGTCGGCCTCGCCGGGGTGGGCGCGTCTCCACAGATGGATGCGGCTATGCGCCTCCTGCATGAAGGCGTGGAAATGGATGCGGCGCTTGGGCGTGACATCGGCGGCCTCGAAGAAGAGGTCCATCAGCATGGATTTGCCCCGCCCCACCTGCCCCACAATATATAGACCGATGGGCGCATGCGCCGCGCCATCCTCCGAGGCTCGCCGGCGGAACAGCCTGGCGAACAGCCCGCCCGTCTCCGGCGCGGGCGGGGTGTAGCCGCGCAGGCGAAACCACAGCTCCTGCAAATTCTCGGCGATCATCGCCTGCGCCTGGTCGGCGGTGTAATGCCCGGCCTGCACCCGGGCGCGATAGGTGGGAAGCGGGCCGCGCGCGGGGTCGGGATGCAACGTGGCGGGGCTTGGCAGAGCGTCCATGATCGGCGCGGGATAGCCCGTCAGGTCAGCGGGCACCAGGGGAGGCGGGTCAATGCCCCTCGCCCAGCACGCGCGACATCGCGGTCAGCGCCAGCGCCAGCACCCCGGCGGGGAAGACCATCCCCAGCCAGTCCAGCCCCAGCATGCCCTGCGCCCAGGCCGCACCCTGCCAGGCACCCCAGGCCAGGCCCATAGCCACCGCTGTCAGCCCCACCATCCTCACGGCGTGCGCGCCGCCGCGGGATCGGCCCGGAACACCAGCAGATTGCCCCGCCATTCCAGCGCCCCCTCCATGCTCACCCGAAGCCCGATCAGCGGCCGCAGCGTCTCCGGCAGCGGCCCGCCATCCGGCCCCGCCAGCAGCATGAAGGATTGCCCGAAAACCGGCGCGGCGCTGACCAGAATGGCCGGCAATTCCCCCGAAAGGCACAGCGTGGCGCAGGCGCGATGCGCCAGCCCGGTGCCCGCCACCATGGAGCCGGCAGCGCATTTGCCGTCGCAGATCTCCCCCGTGATGCGCCAGCGGCCCAGCGCCTGCACCGGCGGCGGCGTCCCCGGCCGCTCGGCCACCGGCGGCGCGTCCAGCACCAGCATGCCGATGCTGCCACGTTGCTGGACATAGCCGCGCGCCGTCGCCACCTGCCCGTCCAGCCCGGGCGGGATGCCGGCGCCGCGCTTGCCATCGCCGCCCAGCAGCACGGGCCGGCCATCGGCGCGGTGCAGCACGGGATAGGGAAGCAGCGTGACCACCCCGCTCATCTCCGCCGTGTCGGGCAATGCAGCGCCCGCGCCGATGGCGGCGAAATCCGGTCCGCCCGGCTCATCCGCGCTGCCCAGCGCCAGGCCCAGCGCCGCCATCCCCAGCACCAGCCCGCCCGCGACCATGGCCAGAAACCGCCCGAGGCGCGGCGGCGGGCGCTTCTGCCAACCGATGAAGAATTCGTCGTTCATGCGCGCAGCGGCTCCACATACGTACCCGGCGGGTTGGGGCGCGGGTCCAGCCAGACCTGGTCACCCATCAGCCGCAACCGATAGGTCGCGACCTTCTCGGTGAAGGGCGGCGGCGCGCGGCCATCCTCCAGCCGGTACTGGAAGCCATGCCAGGGGCAGGTGACGCAGCCATCCAAAACGCGGCCCTCGCCCAAGGGTCCGTTCTGATGGGCGCAGAGATGGCTGATGGCCGAAAGCGCCTGCCCATTGCGGAACACCGCCACCGCCTCCGCCCCCGCCGGCCGCATCACCACGGCGCGGCCATCGGCGATGTCGCGGGCGTGGCCGACGATAAGCCAGGGCGCCTCGGGTGCCGCGATCGCCGTCCAGGCCTCGCCACGCAGGGCCGCGGCGAGATGCAGGAAGATCAGGCCGCCCGCGCCCAGCGCCACCAGCACCGCCAGCCCCGGCTGGGTCGCCGCCTGCAACTGGCCGAAGGCGACATGCGCCACCACCAGCGCATAGGCCAGGTACAGCGACATGTGGATCGCCTTCCACAGCGGCGGCCCCAGGAAGGCCAGCCAGAAATCATGGCTGGTGGCGGCCAGCACCGCCAGGATCAGCAGCGCCATGATCCCGAAGGGAATGAAGGGCGTGCCCGGCCATTGCGTGACCCCGGGCTCGGAGACCAGCACCGCCAGCCAGGGTGGCGTCGGGCTGTAGGCGAAATGCCAGTCCAGCACCGCCATGGCATGGCTGGCCGCGACCAGCGCGGTGATCACCCCCAGATGCCGCCGATTGTACAGCAAGGGCAGAAACCGCCGGTCCAGCCGCGCCAGCGGGCCGATGGCGAGCGCCAGGGTCAGCAGGATGAAGGCCAGCGTGCCGCGGGCGCGGATCGCCACCGTCGCCTCATCCAGCCCACCCCGCGCCAGCCAGGTGAAGACCCATAGATATAGTGCGACGCCAGCCAGCAGCGCGGCGTCGAACCACCACTTGAACGGCGTCCAGCTGACGGGGGTGTAGCGAACGCTCATGGTGGGGCGATCCGCACCGGCGCCTCGGCCGGCCGGTCCTGCCGCGCCAGCACCGAGGCGAGCAGGATACCCGGCAGCAGCAGCGCCAGAACCAGCCAGACGCGGCCATGCCAGGAAATATGCCGCCGCCGCATCAGTGTTCCACCCCCGCCCGCGCCAACCAGCGCCACAGCACCAGCGGCCAGAGCAAGATCAACCCCGGCAGCAGCAGCGGCCGGAAGCCATACGCGCCGCGCGCCGCCGGGTCGCAGCGATCCAGCCCGAAGACCAGGAAGGCGACCCCCACGCCGAAACCCGCCGCGCCGTACAGCGTGGCGAACTGCAGCAAGGCCTGCGCGGCACCCAGGCTCACGGCGTCATTCCATCGACCAGCCATGGCTGACGATGATCGACTGCCCGGTCAGCGCGTTGGTCGAGGCGCCGGCGAAGAACAGCACCGCGTCCGCCACGTCATCCACGGTGGTGAATTCGCCATCCACCGTGTCCTTCAGCATGATGTTCTTGATCACCTCCGCCTCGGTGATGCCCAGCGCCTTGGCCTGCTCGGGGATCTGCTTCTCCACCAGCGGCGTGCGGACGAAGCCGGGGCAGACGACGTTGGAGCGCACGCCATACTTGGCGCCCTCCTTGGCCAGCGTCTTGGACAGGCCGATCAGCCCGTGCTTGGCGGTGACATAGGGCGCCTTGAGCACCGAGGCCTCCTTCGAATGCACCGAGCCGATATAGACCACGCTGCCGCGCTTGGCCGCGTACATGTGCTTCAGGCAGGCCTTGGTGGTCAGGAAGGCGCCATCGAGATGGATCGCCATCATCTTCTTCCATTCCGAGAACGGGAATTCGTCGATCGGATGGACGATCTGGATGCCGGCATTGCTGACCAGCACATCGATCCGGCCGAAGGCGGCCATGGTGGCGGCCACGCCGGCCTCGACCTGCTCCTCGCTGGTCACGTCCATGGCGACGGCGAGCGCGCGGTGCCCGGCGGCCTCGAACTCGGCCACGGTGGCCTGGGCGGCGGGCAGCATGAGGTCGGCGATCACGACGATGGCGCCGTCCTCGGCGAAGCGCTTGGCGATGGCGCGGCCGATGCCCGACGCGGCGCCGGTGACGATGGCGACCTGGCCTTCAAGGGACTGCATGGGAAATTCCTTCGGTTGAAACGGGTCAGGCGAGATAATCATGCACGACTTCACCCAGGTCGAGGGTGATGTCGGCGATGAGATGGGTGGCGGAGAGCACCTCCAGCACCGGCAGGGACGCCACGGGCGCCAGCGCGTGCGGTTCCAACTCCAACGCCGCCGGGCCGGTCCAGCCCCCCTGCACCACGATGTCGCGCAGAGTGTAGCGCACGAGCTGGCAGATCCGCGGGCTGCCATCGACATGCGGGATGATCTTCAGCAGAAACCCCGGCTCGCCCAGCGCGTGCAGAATTTTGTCGTCCGGCAGCCTGGTGTGCTTGTAGCCCATGGTGCCGGTGGCGACCCGCACCGGGCCGAAATCCAGCGTGCCCACCAGCACGTCATGCTCCACCCGCAGCGAGGGGTTGGCGAGCTTCTTGGGGAAGCCCCACAACTCCCGCCCGCCGGCGATCGGCGGATCGACATCCAGATACATCGCATGGACATAGCCGCCATTGACGCCATTATACCGCACCGGCACCACCTGCCCACTCTCGGTATAGTCGCCGAAGCCGGTGGAATCCGGCATGCGGATGAACTCGTATTTCACCACCGGCTCGATGATCTCCAGCGGCTCGGGCACCATGGCGCGCAGCAGGGCCGGGTCGGTGCGGTAGGTGATGATGAGGTATTCGCGGTTCACGAAGCGATACGGGCCGGGCGGGTAGGAGGGGTTCTCCAGCGGCATGGCGAAGGCGCGCTTCAGGACGTCCTGGGCTTTCATGGCGGCTCTCCCTCAGGCCAGGTAGTCATGGATGATGGTGCCCAGATCGAGCGTCATGTCGGCGACGACATGCGCGCCCCACAGCACCTCGCGCACCGGCAGCGAGGCGAGCGGCGCCAGGGCATGCGGGTGCAGGCTGAGCGAGGCCGGGCCCATCCAGGCGCCCGCCAGCTTGATGTCGCTGAAGCTGTAGCGCACCAATTCGCAGACCGCCGGGCTGCCATCGACATGCGGCATGATCTTCAGCAGCACGCCGGGGGTGGCGAGGCCGGCCAGCGCATCCTCGGCCGCCAGCACCTGGTGCTTGAAGCCCATCGACGCGATGGCGACGTTGAGCCGGCCGAGATCGAGCCGGCCGACCAGCGTGTCGTGCTCCACCCGCAGACTGGGCGCGCCCAGCTTCTGCGGAAAGCCCCAAAGCTCCCGCCCGCCGGCGCTGGGCGGATGGGCATCGACGAACATGAAGCGGGTGTAGTTGGCCGCCTCGCCGCCGGGCAGCAGCACCGGGATGATCTGGGCCGCGATGTTGTAATGGCCGAAGCCCGTGCTGTCCTCGATGCGGGTGAAGTTGCAGCGTGCCTCGTCGCCGGCAGGCCGCAGCGGCTCGGGCACCACGGCCTCAAGCGCCGCAGGATCGGTGCGGTAGCCGATGCTCAGCACCTCCCGGTCATTGTAGCGGTAGGGGCCCAGCGGATAGGCCGGGCTGTTGATCGGCATGGCATAGGCGCGGGCACGCAGCTCCTGGGGCGTCAAGCGGCTCTCTCCTTCAGGATTTTTGCGGTTTGGGGCGAAGCACGTCGAAGGTGCGAACACCCACATCATGCGGCATGGGCTCCAGCCAGGGCGAGGCGGCCAGCGTGGCGGTGGCGTCCGACAGGCCCTGGGACCAGCGCTCCTCCATGATGCGGCGGCTGAACTCGTAATCCTTCGCCTTGCCCTGCGGCATGGCGGGCCGATAGACCAGCTGGGCGATATCCATCGTGGTGACGCAGCCATATTGGTACAGCGCTTCGGCTTCCGCCGTGTTGCGGATCTCGGGCGGCAGCTTCTCGATCATGTTGTTGATGAGGTGCCGCATGGTGTGGGTGTGGCGGAACTCCTCGGTCCCCGCGCGGGTGCGGCTGGAAAAGCGGATGTCCTTCTCGCGCTCGGTGACCTCGTCGAGATCCCCCGGCACCGTGCCGCGGGCGGGGAAGACATCGACCTGGAAGGTCAGGCGGGAGCGCCGGGGAATAGTGTCCAGCACATATTGCAGCGGGGTGTTGGAAACGAGTCCGCCATCCCAGTAATGCTCGCCATCGATCTCGACCGCGGGGAAGCCCGGCGGCAGCGCGCCGGAGGCCATGACGTGGGCGGCGCGGATCTTGATGTGGGCATTGTCGAAATAGGCGAAATTGCCGTTGCGGACATTCACCGCGCCCACGCTGAAGCGCATCTCCTTCGCGTTGATCCGGTCGAAATCCACCAGCCGCTCCAGCGTGCTCTGCAACGCGGAGGTGTCGTAATAGCTGACCGGCTTCTGCGCGCCGAACCAGGAGAGCGGGTTGAGCGGCTGGAAAAAGCCGGGTTGGCCGAACAGCAGCGCGGCATTGGCGCCCGAACCCCGCCAGTCGCCCAGCGCGCCGTGCAGGAAGGCCTGCGGCAGGTCCGGCCAGAATGGGGGCGAGCCAGTGATCTCGTTCCAGAATTCCCGCAGCTTCGCCACCCGCTGCTCACGCGGATTGCCGGCGATGATGGCGGCGTTGATGGCACCGATGGAAATGCCGGCGACCCAGTCCGGCTCGTAGCTCGTCTCGTTCAGCGCCTCGAACACGCCGGCCTGGTAGCTGCCCAGCGCGCCGCCGCCCTGCAGCACGAGCGCCACCTTCTTGTCATAGGCTGGGGTGCGGGATGTCCGCTTTTCGGCCGCCATGGGGTGAACTCCTGTTGCTGAAGGACCTGCTGCACACCGCAGTAATCCGATGCCTGACCTTCGCCGACTATCGCAATGAGGTTACAGCAATGCGGCCGGCGCATTGCTTGCCGATTGCGCCCGCACAGCGCGCGGCTTATGAAAACCGCTCGATTTCGGAGCATTGTAACATGGGCTATCGGGTTGCGGTTGTGGGCGCCACCGGTGCGGTGGGGCGGGAAATCCTGAAGACGCTGTCGGAGCGGAACTTCCCGGTGAGCGAAGTCGTGGCCCTGGCCTCGGCGCGTTCGGTCGGCCAGCAAATCAGCTTCGGCGAGAAGACCGTGCTGAAATGCCAGAACCTGGAAACCTTTGACTTTACCGGCTTCGACATCGGCCTGTTCTCTCCCGGTGCGGCGATTTCGGCCGTGCATGCGCCGCGCGCGGCGGCCGCCGGCTGTGTGGTGATCGACAATACCAGCCATTTCCGCATGGATGCCGACATCCCGCTGATCGTGCCGGAGGTGAATTCGCACCAGCTGCATCTGTTCAAGAAGCGGCGGATCATCGCCAACCCGAATTGCTCCACGATCCAGATGCTGGTGGCGCTCAAGCCCCTGCACGACATCGCGCGGATCAGGCGCGTGGTGGTGGCGACCTACCAGTCGGTCTCGGGCGCGGGGAAGGAGGGCATGGATGAGCTGTTCTCGCAGTCCAAGGGCAGCTTCGTGAACGATCCGCCGGTGGTCGAGCAGTTCACCAAGCCCATCGCCTTCAACTGCATCCCGCATATCGACAAGTTCATGGATGACGGTTTCACGAAGGAAGAGTGGAAGATGGCGGCCGAGACCAGGAAGATCCTGGACCCCGACATCCGCGTGAGCGCGACCTGCGTGCGCGTGCCGGTCTTCATCGGCCATGCCGAGGCGGTGCATGTGGAGTTCGAGACCGCGATCACCGAGGCGCAAGCGCGGGCGGCGTGGAAGAAGATGCCGGGGCTCTCCGTCTTCGATAAGCGCGAGGATGGCGGCTACATTACCCAGCTCGACGCGGTGCATGAGGATGACGTGTATGTGTCGCGGCTGCGGAAGGACCCGACGGTGGAGCACGGGCTGGCCTTCTGGTGCGTCGCGGACAATCTTCGCAAGGGTGCGGCGCTGAACGCGGTGCAGATTGCCGAGGCGCTGGTGAAGATGAAGTTGCTGGAGAAGCAGGCGGCCTGATACGGCCGGGCGGCGCGGGCTTGCACCGCGCCGCGCGCCGCGCCACATCTGCCGCCATGCCCGACCAGACGCCACCGGCCCTCACCGCCGATACCCGCACGCTGGAAGCCATCCTGCGCATCGAGGCCCGCCTCGACCGCCTGGAAAGCCGCTTCGACCGCTTCGAGGAGCGTTTCCGCCGCGTCGAGACCGATCTGCTGGATGTGAAGGGCCGCGTATCGCAGCTCCCCACCGCCTGGACATTGCTGGCCGGCGGCGCCGGTGTCACTTTCGGTATCATGGCCTTCGCACTCGCTCTCGTCCGCATCGGCGTCACGCAGTAGCGCGCCCCCCTGGACAGCGCGGCCGGCCCGGCCTTGGCTATCGGGCATGAACGAACAGCGCGTGCCTTCCACAGGCGAACTCTTCCTTGGCTTCCTGCAAATCGGCGGCCTCGCCTTTGGCGGAGCCGTGGCCTGGGCGCGGCAGGTGCTGGTCGAAAGCCGGGGCTGGCTGACCGAGCGCGAATATGCCGAGCTGCTGGGCCTGGCCCAGGTGCTGCCCGGCCCGAATATCGGTAATTTCGCGGTGATGTATGGCCGCAGGTGCCATGGCCTCGCCGGATCACTCGCCGCTGTCGGCGGCTTCTTCCTGCTGCCGCTTTGCATCGTGCTGGCGCTGGTGCTGGTCTGGCAGGAATACGGCCAGAATCCCTGGATCGACGCCTTCATGAAGGGGGTGGCCGCGGCCGCCGCCGGCATGGCGCTGGGGGCGGCGCTGAAATCCGGCTTCAAGCTTAAGCCGCCGCCGGAGCAGATCGTCGCCATCCTGGTCATCGCGGCGCTTGCCGCCTGGTGGCGGGTGCCGCTGGGCTGGATCATCCTGGTCATGGGGCCGATCTGCGTGGGGATGGCGCTCTACCGGGCGCGCCGCGCATGAGCCCCTCGCCCCTCGACCTTCTCCTGACCTTCTGCATGCTCTCGCTGCTGGCGGTGGGCGGCGCCAACGCGCTGGCGCCCGAGATGCACCGCATCCTGGTCGATAGCCGGGGCTGGCTGGATGACGCCACCTTCTCCCAGCTCTACGCCCTGGCCCAGGCGGCACCGGGGCCCAACATCCTCTCCGCCAGCGTCATGGGCATGGCGATCGGCGGCTGGGGCGGCATGGCGCTGGCCACCATCGGCATCCTCACGCCCGCCGCCTGCCTGGCCTGGACCGTGGCGGGCTGGCTGGAGGCGTTGAAAGGCGCGTGGTGGATCAAGCCGGCACAGGCCGGGCTGGTGCCGCTGGCGCTCGGCCTGATGGGCGCCTCGGGCTTCATCCTGGGCGACGCGGCGGCGGCGTTCTTCCTCGCCCCCTTCATCACCGCGGGCTCGGCGCTGTTCATCTGGCGCAGCAACCGCAGCCCGCTCTACGCGCTGCTGGCCGGCGGAATGCTGGGACTGGGCGTCTTCGCCATCGGCTGAGCGCCGCTTCGCGCTTTCATACATGAAGATCTGGAAAGCCCGCTCGAGCGAACGCTTGACATCGGCTCTCGCGGCGTGCTCGGTTAAATTGACACTTGAAAGCGTCAATTTGCATTGACAGTTCGGGTGGGCTGCTTCGACCACCTTCCGAGGATTGCGATGACGGCATCCGACGCACCTTCCACGAAGGCACCCCCGACAGCCGCGAGGAAAGCCCTCGCAACAGCGGCATTGCCGCGGGGCGCGCGCGTGCCCTCGCGGCCACGAGGAGCCCGCTTCCGGGTTCGGCACATTACGTGTCCTGGTCAAAACGGAGGAACTGACTATGCCTGATGGTGAAAAGGTCTGGCCGACCGGCCTGACCCTCGGCGAGGCCGAGGAACTGCACAAGTACCTGGTCAGCGGAACCCGCGTGTTTGGCTTCATCGCCATCTGCGCGCATTTCCTGGCCTATCAGCTCACCCCCTGGCTCAAGTAGGAGGATCGCACCATGATCAATGGCAGAATGTGGCTGGTGGTGAACCCCACCGTCTTCATCCCCGTCTGCTTCGTGGCGATCGTTGTGGCCGCGCTGTCGGTCCACACCGCGCTGCTGCTGACGACCGACCATTTCGCGGCCTTCCTCAAGGGCCGGCCGCGCGCCGCGGTCAGCAGCATCGTGCCGAACGACGCGGCTGCCCCGACCGCCGCCCTGGCTTCGGTGCAGTTCACCGCCGCCAAGTCGGCACAGTGAGCGGGGCGGGTCACTGACCCAGCCCATAGGTGGCCGGGATGGTCTCCATCCCGGCCCCTCTCTCCCGCTTGGCGCGATCCGCCAAGGTCGCGCATGGCGGGGCATCCTGACGTCACCCAGCAAGTTCGAACCCCGCAACAGCACAGAGGCGCGAACGCCCCGCCATGAACATCGTCAGCCGGACACTCATTCAGGCCTGGATGGGGCTGGGCACACGCTTCATGCCCTTCGCCGATGCCGCGACCCCCGAATTGCCGCTCTCCCGCCTGCTGCGCCTGTCGCTTTTCCAGGTCTCGGTCGGCATGGCGCTGGTGCTGCTGGTCGGCACGCTCAACCGCGTCATGATCGTGGAACTCGGCGTCCCCGCGGCACTCGTCGCCATCATGCTGGCCCTGCCGCTGGTCTTCGCCCCCTTCCGCGCGCTGATCGGCTTCCGCTCCGACACCCATCGCTCGCTGCTGGGTTGGCGCCGGGTGCCCTATATGTGGCAGGGCACGCTGGTCCAGTTCGGCGGCCTCGCCATCATGCCCTTCGCCCTGCTGGTGCTGGCGGGTGAGGGCGAATCGGCCAGCACGCCGATCTGGGTCGGCCAGGCGGCCGCCGCACTCGCCTTCCTGATGGTCGGCGCGGGCGTGCACACCACCCAGACCGTCGGCCTGGCCCTGGCCAACGACCTCGCACCCGAGCATTCCCAGCCCAAGGTGGTGGGCCTGATGTATGTCATGCTGCTGCTGGGCATGATCGTCTCCGCCCTGGTCTTCGGCGCGGTGCTGCATGAATTCAACAACGCCAAGCTCATCCAGGTCATCCAGGGTGCCGCGGTGGCGACGATCTTCCTCAACATCGTGGCGCTGTGGAAGCAGGAGGCGCGCGACCCTCGGCGGACATCGATGACCCGGCAGATGCCGAGCTTCGCCGACAGCTGGGGCCGCTTCATCGCCGTGCGGCATGCCCGCCGGCGGCTTTTCGCCATCGGCCTGGGCACCATGGGCTTCTCCATGCAGGACGTGCTGCTGGAACCCTATGGCGGCCAGGTGCTGGGCATGGGCGTGGGCGCCACCACGATGCTCACGGCCTGCCTGGCGCTGGGCGGGCTGTTCGGCTTCGGGCTGGCCTCGAAGGTGCTGGGCCGCGGCGCGGACCCGTTCCGCATGGCCAGCCACGGCGCCATGGTCGGCGTGCCGGGCTTTCTGGCCGTCATGGCCTCGGGGCCGGAAATGGCGCCGGGGCTCTTCGCCATGGGTGTCTTCATCATCGGCTTCGGCGGCGGGCTGTTCGCCCATGGCACGCTGACGGCGACCATGGTGATGGCGCCCGAGGAGCAAACCGGGCTGGCGCTGGGCGCCTGGGGTGCCGTGCAGGCCACGGCGGCGGGGCTGGCCATGGCGATGGGCGGGGTGATCCGCGACCTGGGCGCCGCCCTGCCCGGCGCCCATGCGGCCACCGGCTACCAGATCGCCTATGGGCTGGAGGTGGCGATGCTGCTGGTGACGGTGCTGGCGATGCAGCCACTGCTGCGCGATGACCGCAGGGCGACCGCGGCGGTATAGCCCGCCCGGCTTGCCCCGGAGCCTCGGCGGTGCCACATAGAGCGCCATGGAAATCGCCATCACCCTCAACGGTGAACCCCGCGCCGTCGCCGCCGCCACGGTGGCCGACCTGCTGCGCGAAATCGGTCTCGACACCCGCAAGGTGGCGGTGGAGCGCAACGAGGAAATCGTGCCCCGCAGCACCTATGCCGACACGCGCCTGACCCCCGGCGATCAGCTCGAAATCGTTCATTTCATCGGGGGTGGCTGAGCCATGGCCGATACCTGGGAAGTCGCGGGACGAAGCTTCACCTCGCGCCTGATCGTCGGCACCGGCCGCTACAAATCGCTGGAGGAGACAGCCGCCGCCACCGCCGCAAGCGGCGCCGAGATCGTGACGGTGGCCGTGCGGCGGGTGAATATCGGCGATGCGTCAGCGCCCATGCTGCAGGATTTTGTGTCCCCCACCGACTACACCTACCTGCCCAACACCGCCGGCTGCCACACGGCAAAGGACGCCGTGCGCACGTTGCGCCTGGCGCGCGAGGCCGGGGGGTGGAACCTGGTGAAGCTGGAGGTTCTCGGGCCTCCGCCCTACCTCTACCCCGACATGGCCGGCACTTTCGAGGCCGCGGCGGCGCTGATCGCCGACAACTTCCAGGTCATGGTCTATTGCGCCGATGACCCGATCGCCGCCAAGCGGCTGGAGGAGATGGGCTGTGTGGCCATCATGCCGCTCGGCGCGCCCATCGGTTCGGGCATGGGTGTGGTGAACCCCTACATGATCCGCAGCATCAAGCAGAATGCGAGGGTTCCCGTGCTGGTCGATGCCGGTATCGGCACGGCGAGCGACGCGGCGCTGGCGATGGAGCTGGGCTGCGACGCGGTGCTGTTGAACAGCGCCATCGCCCATGCGCAGGACCCGGTGATGATGGCCGTGGCCATGAAGCACGCTGTGATGGCAGGGCGTGCGGCGTTCCTGGCCGGGCGGATGCCCAGGGATTATCGGGCGGATCCGTCCAGCCCGATGAGCGGCACTATTTCCTCGGCCACGCGGCCGGCGGCATAGGCTCCATCGCGGCGAAATCCGGCTCCTCCGCCACGCCGAACCCCGGCACGGCGATGGAGGCGATATCCAGCACGCCCTGGCGTATCGTCAATCTCGGCCCCTCGGCGGTGTCGGCATACAGCTGGGGATGCGCCTCCATGAACCGCACCGCCTCGTCCTTCGGTCGGCCCTGAAAACCGGCGATGAAATGGTGGCCGTTGCGTTCCACATGGGTCAGGCCCAGCGCGCTGACCAGCGCCAGATCCTGCTGCACGCAAACGCCGGCCAGCGTCGTCAGATCCTCGGCCGACATGAAATACGACCCGCCCGCGTCATTCCACGCCTTGCAGCGCGCATGGTTGACAAAACTGCGCCAGAACCCCTTGCAGGCCTTGCTGGACACGCCGGCATAGCCCAGCCCCTTCGCGGTCACGAAGGCCGAGAGATCGCCGTCGCTCTCATCGATGATCACCGGCCGCGCTTTCGCCAAAGCGCCCATCGAAGTGTCCAGCGCCCGCGCGCGGGCCACCGGCTGCTCGATATAGGCGATGGACGCGCATAACCTGTTCAGCCGTGGCTCCGCCACCATGGCCTGCCACAGCGCCAAAGCGCTTTCGCCATCGGCATATTGCTCATTGCCGTCCAGGCTCGCCTGATAGGCCGGCCCCGCATCCAGCACGGCGGCAATGCGGCAGAGACGGTCGATATCGGCTTCGAGGTTCCCACCCACCTTCAGCTTCCACCAGCGATGGCCATAGACCGCGGCCACCTCCTCCAGCGTCTCCGGCAGCCCATCATTCACCCGCTCCACCACATCGGCCAGGGTGATCGGGTCCACCAGCCCCACGGTGTGACGGGCATGGATGCGCCCCGGCGCCGCGATGGGGCCAAGCATGCCCGCCACGTCGAAATCGCCGAGGTCGGCGATGATCGCATGCGCCGCCATGCCACCCAGATTGCCGCGCATCGCGGTGTGAAAGGGCAGCTCCACCAGCTTGAGCAGCGCGTCGAAACAGGCGCGGTCGAGCAGCGACTGGCCATAGCTCGCGATCAGCGGGTTCAGCCCCTCGCCCCCGCAGGCCGCCACATGCGCCTTGTAGCGGTTGGCCCAATGCCCCCATGCCGTGTCGGGGCCATGCGCCAGCCCGGCCGCGCCCGCGATGTCCAGCGAACGGCGCAGCTGGTCCATGTTGTCGTCATCCGACAGCGCCTGGTTCTTGTCGAACCACTTCGCCGCCAGGGTCTCGGCCGAAACCCCCCAGCCCTCGCGCCCATCCTCCGTGCGAATCCGCGCGCGCAGCACCGCCTGTCGGCCATGCCGCACCGTGATCACGCCGAAGCGGAACGGCATGCGCAGCGTGAAGGGCCATTCGCGCCGCTCCACCGCCAGAATGGTGAAACGCGGTGCTTCCATGCTCAAAGCGCCCTGAAACCGTATTCGCCCAGCGTCTTGAAGCCCAGGCGGATGAGGAAAAGCGTGTTGCCGGCAAAATCCTGCTGCGTCACCGGGTCACGCGCGAAGCGGCGCACGAAACGCCCCTCCAGGATGAAGCATTCATCCTCATAGCCGGCGATACCCTGCACCAGCACGGGACGGCCCAGATCGATATCGTAGCGGGCGGAAACCCCGACGCGCCAGTTCGAGCCATCGGCGCGGCGGGTGGAGGCGGTGACGCCGGCCAGCACTTCATTGCGTTTGCGCAAGGGGGTCAGGTAGCTCACCGGCGTGGAGTAGAGATAGCCGGCCTGCAGCCCCAAATTGTCCAGCCCCGGCACATTGGTGAAGGAGGTGCTGGCGATGTAGTCGCTGAAGCGGTGCGCGCCCGTTTCGCCATCCAGCCGGGTGCGGGCCTGCAGGTCGAAGCGCGCGACGGGGCTGATCGAGATCCGCCCGACATAGTCGCTGCCCCGGTTCTCCAGCCCGCTGCCAGGGGCGAAGGTGGCATCGCGACGCACCCGCCAGGAACGCCCGCCGATCGCTTCCACCTGGCCGCCATTGGGGAAGTTCCAGGCCGCGCGTAGCGCGCCATCGATGCGGGTGCCGCCTTCCTGCCGGTCGCGGCCATTGAAGCGGTTGAGGTTGAACAGGTTGGCATCGGTGAATTCGAAATCGATGCTGTCCTCATTGGCGAACCGCCGCTGCGCCCCGGTGTTGGGGCCGGCCACGATCTGCACCCGGGGCTCGATGGTCTGCTGCCCCCAATTGCCGGCATTGCGGACCATGGGCATGCGCCAATCGACCGCGAAACGGGCATTGGCCGCGGCGTTGGTGCCGTTGGCGTCGGTGCCGAGCAGGCTCGGCGCCTGGTCCTGCCGCCCGGCGTAATAGGCCCGCGCATCGCCCTGCATGCGGAAATTCCACAAGCCGCCGACGGCGTCGATCTCCTCCCGCCGCCAGGACACGCGCGACATCAGGCGCTGGTAATAGGCGCCCTCCAGCCGGGTGATGCCCAGCAGCCCGGCCTCGAATTGCAGGAAGCCGCCGAGATAGCGCTGCCGCGGCGCATATTCGCCATAGGCGTTGGGGCCGACGATGGGGAAGGTCGCCGACGTGTCGGTCGCGCGCAGGCCCTGGTAGACGCGGGTGTCGATGCGGGCATAGCCCTCGGTCCCCCAAAAGCCTTCCAGAAAGGCCTGGCTGGTCAGGACTCGGCGGAACTCGAAGCGGTAGGTGCGCAGGTAGAGCTCGGAGGAGGCGCGGTTCACCTCCAGCCCGGCGCGCCAGTTCTCATCGAGATGGAACCGCGCGCGGGAAAAAATATGGCCGGAGAATTCCTGCAGGCCGCGGGTGTCGTTGCCGTTGAAATAGCCCGCGCTGGCCTGCACCTGGATGTCGCCGGAATTGAAGCGGCGGCGGTATTCCAGGCCCAGATTGGGCGTCTGCCGGGTGGAGAAGAGCGGCGTGATCGTCAGGTCCGACTGGTCGTCGATCGCCCAGTAATACGGCGTCTGGATGAAGCCGCCGAGGAACCGCGTGCTGCCCATGGTGGGAAAGAGAAAGCCCGAGCCGCGCGGCGATTGCGGATCGGGGTGGGAAAAGAACGGCGCGTAGAGCACCGGGATGCCTTTGATCTGCAACTGCGCGTCGCGGTAGCTGATGCGCTGCGCGTCGCTGTCCTGCGTCGCGGTGCGGGCGCGCACCTGCCACAGCGGCGGCCGTGTCGGGTCCTGTTCGCAGAGGTTGCAGGAGGAATAGACCACCCGGGTCAGGTCCGTCAGCGTCTGGCGCTGGGTGCCCTGGGGCGCGCCCTCGGGCAGCGGCACGGTGGTGCGCCGGGCGCCATTGGCCACCAGCCGGCCATTGGCGGCGAGCAGGGCGCGCACGCCGGTGAGCACGCCGTCGCGGAACCCTTCGCCCAGTTCCGCCTCCTCGGCGAACATCACCTGGCCATCGGCCTCCAGCAGCTCGACATTGCCGCGCACGGTGGCGATGCCGGTGTTGCGGTCATAGGAGAAGGTGTCCGCGCGCAAAATGCGCTCGTTCTGCCAGGCCTCGACCCGGCCGCGTGCCGTGACGATGCCGCGCTCGCGGTCATATTCCACGTCATCGGCGGTGAAGGTGACGGGGGCGTTGTTGTCGCGGCGAGGTGCCGCGGGGGCCACGGGCGCGACGGCTACCGGCAGGTCGCTGCCCGGCAGCGAGATCGGGCTGTTGGGGTCAGCGAAGACGCGGCCGGTCTGCGCCACCCCAGCGCCGCCATTGAAGACGAACAGGCACAGGCATAGTGCCGCGGGCACCGCGAACCAGCGCGGCGGGCGGCCGATGACCAGCGCCAGGCGCGCGGCGGCTTCCGCCCGGCGCCTGGCCCGGGCGGAGCCGAAGCGGATCAGGACGGCCTTGGGGGGAGGGGGCTCGGCTGCCATGGACAAAGCTTTACCCGTCCTCCAGGTGAAGCAACAGGCCCAGGGCGAGCAAGAGACCGGCAAGACAGGGCGCCCAGGCGGCCAGCCAGACCGGAAGTGCGCCGGATTCGCCGAATTCCGCCGTGATCTTGTCCAGAACAAAAAGCGCGAAGCCGGCAGAGACGCCAGCCGCGGCCATCCGCGCCACGCCCCCCATCCGGCTGGGGCGCATGGAAAACCCCGCCGCGAGCAGCGCCATGGCGACGGCCAGCGCCGGCAGCGCCAGCAGCGACTGGAATTGCAGCCGGTGGCGGATGGCCGAGAAGCCGGCCTCCTCCAGGATGGCGATGAAGCCGGGCAGGGCCCAGAAGCTGAGCGTATCGGGCGAGGCGAAGCTGTCCTCGATGCGGTCGGGCGTGAGTTCGGTGGGGAAGGTCAGGGTGGTGGGCGGGCCGGGCTGGCGATCGGCGCCGAAGGTCACGGCATCCTCCAGCACCCAGCGGCCGGGCAGCAGGCTGGCGCGCGGCACCTCGATGCGTTGCAATGGCCGGTCGCCGGCGGAGAGGCGCCAGATACTGACATCCTCGATGCTGAAGCCCAGATTGCCCCGGGACGAGAGCAGCCGCGTGGGCCGGCCGGAGATGATGGCCACCCCGCCCGGTTCCAGCGCCCGGTCGGACTGGCGCAGCCAGAGCCTGCCGCCGGCCAGCGCGGTCACACCCCCGCCGGCGCGCAGGAAGGTGGCCTCCAGCCGCTCGGCGCGCGACAGCATGGCCGAGGAGATGGGCGAGATGGCGGTGATGGCCAGCGTGCCGAAAACCAGCGCCACCAACACCGGCCCGAGCAGAAAGCCCCAGGCCGAGACGCCGGTGGCCCGCGCCACGATCAGTTCCGAGGAGCGGGTGAGCCGCCAGAAAGCCAGGATGCCGCCCAGCAATATGGCGAAGGGCATGATCTGGATGGAGAGGAAGGGCATGCGCAGCCCGGCGATGGTGGCGACCAAGGCGAAGCCGACATCGGGCCGGGTCGCGGCCCGGCGAAGCAATTCGATGAAGTCGAAGAGCGAGACCAGCAGGGTCAGCGCCGTCAGCATGGTGAAGGTCGAGGCCAGGAAGCGCCGGCCGACATACAGCGTGAGGGTCTGCGCGAAGGTCATGCGCGGAGCACCCGCCGGGGCATCGCGGTGCCGCGTGAGAGGCCGGGCATGCCCGAGAGCACCCAGGCCGAGATCAGCCCGGGCAGCAGCGCATTGAGCCACACCAGCGGGATGAACGAGTTGCTGCGCGCCGCGGCGGAATTGGCGATGAGGCCCACCGCCAGCAGCCCCACCATCAGCGCGCTGCCAAGAAACAGTTTCCAGCCGCCGCCGAAGCGCTGGAACTGCCCGGTCAGCGCCACCGCCAGCGCCAGCAGCGCGAAGGAGACGCCGGTGAGGGGGTTGGAGAGCCGTTGATGCGCCTCGGCACGGAAGCGCCTGCGGTCGCGCGGCGAGACCTCGGGTTCGGGGTGCAGCAACTCATCCAGGTTGCGCTCCTGCGCGTTGCGAAAGCGCCCGCCATCGGCGCGACTGGCGCGCGCGAGGTCGATGCTGTTCTCGGTGAAGCTGAGCACGTTCAGGCGGATGCTGCCATTCGGGCTGCGTTCCAGCTGCTGCCGCTGGCCGTTGACGAGGGTGACGCGCGGGCCCTCGGGGCCGTTGGAGATGCGCCCGGCCTCGGCCAGGATGGTGACCGGCGCGCCACGCTCGCGCGCGTCATGCACCAGGATGCCGCGCAGCGTACCGTCGTTTTCGCGGGTGCGGGCATAGACCGTCAGATCCTCGCCCACCGAGGAGAAGACGCCCTCCTGCAACAGCAGCCCGGCCATCTGGTTGCGGATCTCGAACTGCCATTCGCGGAACGAGGCATGGCTGATCGGCACCAGGTAGAGGGTGAGGAAATAGCCGACCATGACGGCGACGGAGGAGACGGCCAGCGCCGGGCGGGCGAGCTGCCACTGGCTCAACCCCGCGGCCCGCATCACCACCAGCTCGCGGTCCGAGCCCAGCCGGACATAGGTGAACAGCACCACCACGAAGGTGGTGATCGGCAGGATCACCGCGAAGAAGCTGGGCAGCAGCAGCGCCGTGAGTTCCAGGAACACCCAGAAGGACAGGCCCCGGTCCAGCACGAGTTCGATGAAGCGCAGCGACTGGGTCAGCCAGACCAGGGCGGCCAGCCCGATCGTCACCGCCAGCAATGCGCCGCCGAGTTGCCGGAAGATGTAGCTGTCGAGCCTGGTGATCACGACCAGACTATAGCCGCACCTTCAGCCGCCGGCCAGGAAGGCGCGGATCACCGAGGTGCGGACCACCCAGGCGGCCTGCGGGTCATCCGGCGCGCGTTGGCTGACGATGCCGTGCAGGCACAGGCGCTGTGCGTCGAAGACGCCCCCGCCGGATTCACCTGGTTCGAGGCGCATCGTCAGCACGGCGTAGATGCCGTTGGCCGGATTGGCCTCGCTGACATTGCCGGCCATCCGCCCCAGCGCCACCCGGTCTCGCGTGGCGACGAGGACGGGTTGGCCGGGGCTGGTGTCGGCCTCGCACAGAACGGCGCCACCCTCGCCAGGCGCGGCGAGCAGGGCGAGGTCGGCGCCATTGTGATAGGCCAGTTCGCAATCGGCGGTATTGAGCCGGGCCAGGCCGTTGCGGATGCGGGTGGCGGGCAGGCCCGGGCCGATGCTGAGCGCGGAGAGCAGCGGCGGCGGGTCGCGCCGGCCCAACCGACAAAAGCCCTCGGCGATGCCGGCATCGTCGAGGATATGGGCGGCCGAGAGCAGGCGCCCATCGGCGAGCCGCACGGCGGTGGCACGGGTGCGGGCCACGCCGGAGAATTCGGCGGTGATCGGCAGCACGGTGCCCGGCGGCAGCCCGCCGGCGCAGCCCGCCAGCAACCCGGCCGGCAGCAGCGCCGCCCGAAGGGTCTTCAGGGCAGCACCTTGCCCGGGTTCATCAGGCCCAGCGGGTCCAGCGCCGCCTTGATCGCCTGCATGGCGGCCAGTTCGGCGCCGCCGCGCCAGTCTTCCATCATGTCGGTCTTCAGCCGACCGATGCCGTGCTCGGCCGAGAAGCTGCCGCCGTAGTCGCGGACGATCTCGTTCACGCAATCCATGATGTCGTGGCTGCGGGCCAGGAACGCCGCCCCGTCCATGTCCAGCGGCTGGGCCAGATTCATATGGATGTTGCCGTCGCCGAGATGGCCGAAAGGCACCGGGCGGCTGCCGGGGATGAGCTTTTGCAGGGCTTCGGACGAACGACGGACCATTTCCGGCACGGCCGAGACGGGGACGGAGACATCGTTCTTCACCGATGCCCCGGCGCGCTTCTGGCCCTCCGGGTGTTCCTCGCGCAGCTTCCAGAGGGCGGCGCGCTGGGCGACGGATTCGGCCACCGCGGCGTCCAGCACCTCGCAGGCCTCCAGCGCCGCTTCCAGCACGTTTTCCAGCAGGGCGCGCAGCCCGGCATCGGGGCGGCTGGAGGCGAGGTCGACCAGCACGTAATGCTGGGCGCGCTCGGCCAGCGGCAGGGTCACGCCCGGCACATTGTCCAGCACGAGATGCAGGCTGCCCGCGGACATGTATTCGAAGGCCCGCACCGCGCTCTCATCGCGGTCGCGGAAGCGGCGGAACAATGACAGGGCGGCGGCCTCGTCGGCCACGGCGCAGAAGGCCACGGCCTCCTCGCGCGGGAGGGGGAAGAGGCGGAGTGCTGCCGCGGTGATGAAGCCCAGCGTGCCCTCCGCACCCACCATCAAATGCCGCAGCGCATAGCCGGTATTGTCCTTGCGCAGCCGGCGCAGCCCGTTCCAGATCCGGCCATCGGGCATCACGCATTCCAGGCCGAGCATCAGCTCGCGCGCATTGCCGTAGCGCACGGTGGTGTTGCCGCCGGCATTGGTGGAGAGCACGCCGCCGATGGTGGCCGAGCCCTCGGCGCCCAGGCTGAGCGGGAAGAGGGCGCCGGCCTCGCGGGCGACGTCCTGCGCGGTCTTCAGCACCAGGCCTGCCTCCACCACCATGGTCATGTCCTGGGTGTCGATCGAGCGCACGCGGTTCATCCGTGTCAGCGCGATGACGACCTGGCCGCCGCTCTCATCGGGCGTGGCGCCGCCGACCATGGAAGTATTGCCGCCCTGCGGCACCATGGCCACGCCCGCGGCCACGCAGGCCTTCACAACCCCGGACAATTCCTCGGTGGAGGCGGGGCGCAGCACGGCCAGGGCGCGACCCTGGTAGAGGTTTCGCCAATCCGTCAGCATCGGCGCGGCATCGGCGCCGGTCAGCAGGCCGGCGGGGCCGGTGATCGCCGCCAGGGTTTCCAAAAGCGAGGTGGGGTGCGGGGCTTCGGGCATGGGCCAGCAATCCCGCTTGCGCGCGGCTTGGTCAAGCGGCACCTTGCGGTCAAGAAAACGCCGAGGAGGGCGCCATGCGGCAGACCCGCATTCCCTGTGTCATCATGCGCGGCGGTTCCAGCCGCGGCCCGTATTTCCTGGCCAGCGACCTGCCGATGGACGTCGCCACCCGCGACGCCGTGCTGCTCGCCGCCATGGGCAGCCCGCACCAGCTGCAGGTCGATGGCATTGGCGGCGCCAATACCCTGACCAGCAAGGTCGCCATCGTCTCGCCCAGCGCCGAGCCGGATGTGGATGTGGATTACCTCTTCGCCCAGATCGATATCGGCAAGGCTTTGGTCGATACCCGGCCGAATTGCGGCAACATGCTGGCCGGCGTCGGCCCCTTCGCGCTGGAGGCCGGCCTGGTGCCGGCCCAGGGCGAGGAGACCATCGTGCGGATACGCAACAAGAACACCGGCGCGCTGGTGGAGGCGCTGATCCAGACCCCGGGTGGCGAGGTCACCTATGACGGCACGGCCGAAATCCCCGGCGTGAACGGCACCGCCTCCCCCATCATGCTGCGCTTCCGCGAGGTGGCGGGCGCCAAGACCGGCAAGCTGTTCCCGACCGGGCTGCGCAGCGAGATGATCGATGGCGTGGCGGTCTCGCTGGTCGATTGCGCCATGCCGATGATGATTCTCTCCGCGCGGGACCTCGGCACCTCGGCCGAGGCCAGCCCGGCCGAGATCGACGGCGACCGCGCGCTGCTCGCCCGCATCGAGGCCATCCGCATGGAGGCCGGCCGCCGCATGGGCTTTGGCGACGTGACCGACAGCGTGGTGCCCAAGGTCGGGCTGGTCGGCCCCACCCAGGGCGCTGATTTCGCCGTGCGCTACCTCACCCCGCATGCGGTTCACAAGGCGCTGGCGGTGACCGGCGCCATCTGCCTGGCGGCGGCGGCGAAATGCCCCGGCACCATTGTGCATGCGGTCAGCCGGCCGGTGGGCGATGTGGCCTTCATCCGCCACCCCGGCGGCGTCATCGAGGTGCCGATCGAAATGAACGGCGACGAGGATGTGGCCTGGGCGGGGATGCTGCGCACCGCGCGCAGGATCATGGAGGGCACGCTGCTGGTGCCCGGGCGAATCTGGGCCGGCAAGGCCTTGCGGATGGCGGCCGAGTGATGCGCCGCCGTCACCTCCTGGCCGCGCTGGCTCCCGTCCCCGCCCTGGCCCAGCCGGCCTTCCCCAGCCGTCCGCTGCGCATCCTCACCGCCTTCGCGGCCGGCGGCGGCACCGACCTCATCGCCCGCACCCTGGCCCAGGCCATGACCGGGCCGCTGGGGCAGACCGTGATCGTCGAGAACAGGCCCGGCGCCGGCGGCAACCTCGCCACCGACACCGCGGCCCAGGCGCCGGCCGATGGCTATACGCTGCTGATGGGCAATCACGGGCCGATGAGCGTGAACCCCACACTGTTCCGCAACCTGCGCACCAACCCCGAGACGGCGCTGGAGCCCATTGGCCTGGTGGCTGACGCGCCATTGGTGGTGGTTGTGGGTTCCCGCTCGCGGGCGGAAAATTTTCCGGCGCTGATGGCGGAGATCCGGGCGGCCAATGGCAACATCACCTATGGCTCGGCCAGCAATGGCTCGGCCAGCCATCTGGCGGCGGCGCTGCTGATGCAGGTGACCGGGACCGAGGCCGAGCATATCCCCTATCGCGGCGCCGCCCCTGCGCTGACCGATGTTGTCGGCGGCACGTTGCATTTCATGATCACCACACTGCCCTCGGTGGTGGGGCTGATCCAGGGCGGCCAGGTGCGGGCGCTGGCGGTGACCGGCGATGCCGCCATTCCCGTGCTGCCCGGGGTGCCGCCGGTGGCCGCCACCGTGCCGGGCTACAAGGCCACCGCCTGGTACGGCATCCTGGTGCGCGCCGGCACGCCGGCCGCCATCGTGGCGAGGCTGACCGAGGCCAAGCGCGCGGCGATGGCCGACCCCGCGCTGATCCATCGGCTGCGCGAGGAGGGGGCCGAACCCTCCGCCATGGATGGCCCGGCCTTCGGCCGGCTGATCCGCGAGGAGCGGGTGCGCTGGGCCCAGGTCGTCCGCCGCGCCAACATCACTGTCGATTGAAGGAGTGTTTCACATGCGGGCATGGATCATGGCGGCGATGATGGCGGCGGGCGCCGCGGGCGCGCAGCCCTTGACCCTGGAGCGGCACGGCAGCTTCCATGTCGGCGGGCGCGAGGTGGTGGTCAGCGGCCAGCCGGTGCGCGAGGTGGTGTTCAGCCCCGGCGGCGTGCCGGCGCGGGTCGACCCCAACGGCACCTACCTCATGGCGGGGATGTACGCGCAATACATGCTGCCCACGCCGCTGCGGGGCGCCGCACCCATGCTGATGTGGCATGGCGGCGGGCTGACCGGCGTGACCTGGGAAACCACCCCCGATGGCCGTCCGGGCTGGCAGGATTTTTTTGTGCGCCGCGGCTGGCACACGGTGGTGAGCGACGCGGTGGAGCGGGGACGCGCCGGCTGGACGATGATCCCGGAACAGACCGGCGGCACGCCCGTGCTGCTGACGGTCAACAACCCCTGGGAGCGCTTCCGCATCGGTCCGAACTACGCCAGGCGCGAGGTGATGCCGGGCAGCCAGTTCCCGGTCGATGCCTACGACAATTTCGTGCGCCAGAACGTGCCGCGCTTCACCACCACCGATGACCTGACGCTGGCGGCCTATATCGCGCTGCTGGAGCGGATGGGGCCTTCGGTGATCGTGGCGCATAGCCAGGCCGGGCTTTTCGCCAATCGCGCGGCGCAGGCAAGGCCCGACCTCGTGCGCGCGCTGGTGCTGGTGGAGCCGGCGGCGGTGGGCGACCCGGCCCGCGTGGCCGCGCTGGCGAATGTGCCCATGCTGCTGGTCTATGGCGACTATATCGTCGAGGACGCACGCTGGCCCACCATCCGCGCCAATGGCGTGCGCTGGGCCGAGGCGGTGCGCGCCGCCGGCGGCTCGGCCGATGTGGTCGACCTGCCCGAGCGCGGCATCCGCGGCAACAGCCACATGATCATGATGGACCGCAATTCGGATGTGGTGGCGGCGCTGGTGCAGGAGTGGCTGGCGGCCAAGGGGTTGTGGCGCTGAGGCGCGCTACATCACCCAGCCCATCGCGGTGATCGCCACCCAGATCAACGCGCCCACCACCACGGTGGCGAAGATGCAGCCCAGAAGCGTCACCAGCGCGCCCCAACCGATCACCCGATTGTCGCTCTCCACCACGCCGAGC
Organism: Acetobacteraceae bacterium; assembly: GCA_021732665.1. Taxonomy (GTDB): domain Bacteria; phylum Pseudomonadota; class Alphaproteobacteria; order Acetobacterales; family Acetobacteraceae; genus Rhodovarius. The sequence continues at coordinate 23,730 of JAKFUL010000027.1, read as the reverse complement.
GCCATGATGATGTTGCCGAAAGCCGGCGGGCCATTGGTGCCGGGGCCGGGCAGGATGAGCATCAGCGCGCAATAGACCGTCAGCCAGCCCACGATCTTGTCGCCGGCGGGGCCGGTGAAGAAGCCCGGGCGCGGCTTCACATATTGCTCGATGCGCTTGAGCCATTTCGAATCTGTGCCGCCCAGCCGCATCAGGTCATCGCGCTTGATGGTCTGCCGGGCGATGAAGCCGGGCAATTTGGGCGTCCGCCGCCCCATCCCCATCTGCACGCCCAGCACCAGCATGGGGATGCCGAAGACGCTGGCCATGCCCGGGATCATCGCCGGCAGGCACAGCAGCAGGATCAACAGGCCGAAGGCGCGGTCGCCAAACACCTCCGACATGTCGCCGAGCGAGATGCGTTCACCCGGAAAGCGTTCGACCACCTCCTGGATGATGCGCGAGATCGGCGCGTCATGGCCGGCCTGAGGTGCTGCGGTCTCGGCGGTGTGGCTGATGCCGTCCATATGAAAATTGAAGCCCCAATTTTAGCAGAAGGTTTCTCGAACCGCCCCTGGAACATAAACTACCGATAAGGTTCAGGTAGTCTAGCGGCAATTTTGTATCGCCCCCCGATGGACGAGCGCCGAGCTTTCCCGCAGATGGTGCCGGGAGTGGAGGAACACCATGTCCATCGACCTGGAAATCGCCCGCAAGGCCCAGCTTGCCCCGATCGCCGAAATCGCCGCCCGTGCCGGCATCCCCGAGGCCGCGCTGGAGCCCTATGGCAGGTACAAGGCCAAGATCGGCCTGGATTTCGTGGCGCAGGCCCGCGCGACACGCCCGGCCGGCAAGCTCGTGCTCGTCACCGGCATCAACCCCACCCCGGCGGGCGAGGGCAAGACCACCACCACGGTCGGGCTGGGCGATGCGCTGAACAGCCTTGGCGCCCGGGCGATGATCTGCCTGCGCGAGCCATCCCTGGGTCCCTGCTTCGGGGTGAAGGGCGGTGCCGCCGGCGGCGGCCATGCCCAGGTCGTGCCGATGGAGGACATCAACCTTCATTTCACCGGCGATTTCCACGCCATCACCAGCGCACACAATCTGCTGGCGGCGATGCTGGACAACCACATCTACTGGGGCAATGCGCTGGGGCTCGACAGCCGCCGCATCGCCTTCCGCCGCGCGCTGGACATGAACGACCGCGCGCTGCGCCAGATCACCCAGAGCCTGGGCGGCGTGCGCAACGGTTTTCCGCGTGAGGATGGGTTTGACATCACCGTGGCGTCGGAGGTCATGGCCATCCTGTGCCTGGCCGACAGCCTGGATGACCTTCAGGCCCGGCTGGGCCGCATCATCGTGGGCTACACCCGCGATGGCGCGGCGGTGACGGCGCGCGACCTTAAGGCCGAAGGCGCCATGGCCGCCCTGCTGCGCGACGCACTCGCCCCCAATCTGGTGCAGACCTTGGCCGGCTCCCCCGCCCTGGTCCATGGCGGCCCCTTCGCCAATATCGCGCATGGCTGCAACAGCGTCATGGCCACGCGGCTTGGCCTGCACCTGTCGGACGTGGTGGTGACCGAGGCCGGCTTCGGCGCCGATCTGGGCGCGGAGAAATTCTTCGACATCAAGTGCCGCATCGCAGGTCTCGCCCCCGATGCCTGCGTCATCGTCGCCACCGTGCGCGCGCTGAAGATGCATGGCGGCGTGGCCAAATCCGCGCTCGGGCAGGAGGACGTGGAGGCGGTGAAGCGCGGCGTGGTCAACCTCGCCCGCCACGTCCAGAACATCCAGAAATTCGGCATCCCGCCGGTGGTGGCGCTGAACCATTTCTCCGCCGACACGCCGGCCGAGATCGCGGCGGTGCAGGCCGCCATGGCCGAGATCGGCACCGAGGCCATCCTCTGCCGCCACTGGGCCGATGGCGCGGCGGGGGCACAGGACTTGGCCCGCGCGGTGCTGGCCCGCATCGGCCGGGCCGAGGCCCGCTTCGCGCCGCTCTACGCCGCCGAATTGCCGCTGGCCGGGAAGATCGAGACCATCGCGCGGGACATCTACCGCGCCGAGGGCATCGACCTCGCGCCCACCGCGGCGGAAAAGCTCAAGCGTTTCGAGGCCCAGGGCTTCGGCCATCTGCCGGTCTGCATCGCCAAGACGCAGTACAGCTTCTCGGCCGACCCGACCCTGCTCGGCGCGCCCACCGGCCATGTCCTGCCGGTGCGCGACGCCAGGCTTTCCGCCGGCGCCGGCTTCATCGTGGCGATCTGCGGCGAGGTGATGACCATGCCCGGCCTGCCGCGCGTGCCGGCGGCCGAGAGCATCGGCATCGACGCCGAAGGGCGCATCGACGGGCTGTTCTAGATCCCCGACATGAAGGCCGCGGGCATCGGCGTGGTGTTGTCCACCACGCCCCGCACGCCGGGGATGCTGAGTGCCAGCACATGCATGCCGCGGCTGGTGCCGTCATCCTGCCGGAAGCCCTCGAAGGTCACCACGCCGCCGCGCACGTCGATATTGGTGTAGTAGCCATTCGACCAGCTCTCGCGCCGCATCGCCTCCAGCACCGCCTGGCGGATATGTTCATCGACCAGCCCCGGCGCCTCCTCCTGCGGAATGGTGAGCGCCCGGAGCAGGTCCGCCCTGCTGACGATGCCCGCCAATTGGCCGGCCTGAAGCACCAGCACGCGGCGGATGTTCTTCTGCTCCATCAGCTGGGCGATGGCCGAGGCCGGGGTGTCCGGCGTCACGCTCACCACCTCCTGCGTCATGATGTCCTCGGCCACCACGCCATGGGTCCGGGCGTAGCGTTCGGCGCGCTTCGCCGGGTCGGCGAAGATCGCGGCGAGCCAACCCATGGGGGCGTCCTCCAGCCCGGCCAGGCGGCGGATCAGGTCCGCCTCCGTCACCAGCCCCAGCACGGCGCCGGTGGCGTTCACCACCGGCACGGCGGAGATGGAGCGCTCGCACAACGTCAGCGCGATGTCGCGGACCGGGGTGGAGGGCAGCACGGTGACGACGCTGCGCGTCATCAGGGAGTGGGCGGTGGGGTTGCTGAATTGGGTCATGGCAGGCTCCTTTCTGGATGGGCCGAGCATGCCCGCGCCCGCACCCGCCCGCCTTGACGCCGGTCAAGCCCGCCAGCATTCCGGCGCCAGCCGCACCGAGCGGCCACGGGGCCGGAGAATTCCGCGCCCATGGCCAGAATACCCTTGTCCATCAGCCATTTGTGATGTGACTGTAGCGGGGTGAGGAAATTCCAGCTTGTCCTGCCCGTGGCCCTGGCGCTGCTCACCTCGGTCAACGCGGTGGCGCGGGATCCGGTCACCGTCACCGTGGAGGTGCCGGGCGAGACCGGCACCCGCGGCCTGCCCTCGGTCGATACGCTGCTCAACGCGCTGACCAACGATGCGCTGCGCGGCATCACGCCCAGCTATACCAGCAACACGCCCACGCTCGCGCGCGTCGATGTGCGCGGCGTGCCCGCCCTGGCCAGCTTCGCCGCCAATTCGCCGGCCCTGCGGGTGCAGATCCCCTCTACCGGGCTGGATCGCACCTTCAGCGGCACCACGCGTGACGACAGCACGCAGCTCTTCCGCACCTATATCCGGGGCAGCGAGGGTGCGGCCGCGCGCGACGACCTGCTGCGGGTGGCGGTGCGCAGCTCGCCCATCGATCCCATCGCCGGCGGGCCGAACTCGGCGCTGACCCAGCTCGCGGTGGCCGATTTCGCCCGGGCGCTGCAAGGCGAATTCGGGCCGCGCAGCGGATATGGCATCGGCGCGCGCATCGGCTCCTTCTCCGCCGGCGGCTATGACAGCTTCAACCTGACCATCCCGGCCGATATCAGCTGGCGGGTGGGGGAGCGCGCGACCTTCAGCCTGGACGCGCCCTTCTCCTACACCAGCAGCAATGGCGCCACCTCCTACAGCGGCAATATCGGCGGGCAATTTCAGCGCCAGATGCTGGAGAATTGGCAGGTCCAGCTCTCGGCGCGGCTGGGGGCGGCGGGCTCGCCGGCGCTGGGCGGCGGCTCGGGCGTCTATGGGCTGGGCGGGGTCTCCACCTTCCGCATGTCGCTCGGCGAGGGTTGGCGGCTCACCCTCATCAACGCGCTGAATTATGTCTCCACCTTCCGCTCGGCGGTGGGCGGGCCGGTCTTCGACTACAATGTGGCCAACACCATCTTCCGCAACGGCATCATCCTGGCGCGCGACCTGCCCTTCCAGCTGATGGGCTTCCCGCTATCCGGCTCGGCCTATGCGGTGGACACGCGGTTTGCCGGCTCGCCGGTTTTCATCAGGAATTTCCAGGAATTCGGCGTCTTCGTCTCGCCGGGGCGGGATAGTCGTTTCGGCGCGGGGTTCCAGATCATGACGGGCGATCGCGGGCTGTTCGGCTTCACCTTCAGCTCCGGCGTGCGGTTTTAGCGCCGGCAGCTTCAACTCGCGCGGCTTTGGCGCTATCACTGCCGAGAATTCATTGTCGGGAGCAACATCATGTCCAACCTCAGCCGCCGCGCCACCCTCGCCACCGCCTTGGCCCTGCCGGCACTGGCCGCCCACGCCCAGGCCTCGCAGATGTCCATCGCCACCGGCACAACCGGCGGCGTGTATTATCCGCTCGGCGGCGCGTTGGCCAATTACCTGACCCGCGGCATCCCCGGCCTGAGCGCCACCGCCGAGGTCACCGCCGGCTCCACCGCCAATTTCCAGCTTCTCGGCGCGAACCGTGCGCAGCTCGTCTTCGGCCAGGTCGATGCGGCGGTGGACAGCGTGCGTGGCGCCGGCCAGTTCCGCGGTCGCGTTGTGCCCTCGCGTGCCATCGCCGTGCTGTACACCAACCGCATGCAGGTGGTGACGACGGCCGATCGCAATATCCGCTCGATGGCCGATCTGCGCGGCAAGCGCATCTCCACCGGCGCCCCGCAATCGGCGACCGAGCTCTTCGCCAGCCGGCTGATCGAGGCCGCCGGCCTCAACCTCGCCACCGATTTCCGTGGCCGCGAGCGGCTCTCCCCGGCCGAGAGCACGGCCGCCATCCGCGACGGCAAGATCGACGCCTATTTCTTCGTCTCCGGCGTGCCGACGAGTGCGATCACCGACCTCGCCGCCACCCCCGGCACCACGCTCGTCCTGGTCGACCATGACCAATATGCCGAGCGCATCATCGCCACCCACGGCCCGGTGTATTTCCCCGAGGTGATCCCGGCCGGCGTCTATCCGGGCCAGACCGCGCCGAACCGCCAGCTCAGCGTCGCCAATATCCTGGCGATGCGCGAGGACGCGCCCCCGGCCCTGGTGACCCAGGTGCTGAACATCCTGTGGCAGAACCGCGAGGATTGGGCCCGGGTGCATGCCGAGGCCCGCAACTTCACCCTCGATGTCCAAAAAACCGCCGCCGCCGGCGTGCCCTGGCACCCTGCCGCCGAGGCCTTCTGGACCGCGGCCGGCGCCCGCCTGGCCTGATCGGCGCGGCGCCGCGCGTTTATCGCGGTTTGCGGACACATCGCCGCTGCCTCCGCCCGCTGGCCTTTCCGGCGGGGTGGGAAGGGCGCGCCGCGAACTCCTGCGGTACCGCTCAATGATAGGTTTTTCGGCCCCATTCCGGCGAGGAAAAGCGGCGCAGAACATCTTTGCGGCAACGAAATGTTAAGCGGGCGGGCGCCATTCTCCGCTCGACCGATCCGGCAGCCGCCGTCTCGCCCCGGGTAGAAACGTTTCGCGGGACCCATGCCGCCACGCCCAACGAAAGGCCTGCCTGCCATGCTGCCTCGTCCCCCCGTCACCGCGCCGCTGATCGTGAGCCGCCATGCGCTTACCCAGCCACCAGGACGTATTCGACTCCGGCTGTTCGAAACCCTGGCCGAGCAGGCCGAGGATCAGGAGCTGAACCAGGCCGCCACCCTGTTTCGCCGCGCCGCCGTGGCGCTGGCCGGGCAGCATTGCGGCAAGCTCTTCCGTCTGACCTATGTCAGCCACAATGAATGGGGCCAGACGGACGAGCCCGCGGCGGCCGCCGCCATTCTGGGCGTCGCCCGCCGTCGCAACTCGGCCGGCGGCGTGACCGGCGCCCTGGCGCATAGCTCCACCTGGTTCGCCCAGGTGCTGGAAGGCAGCCTGGCCGATATCGAAAGCACCTTCGGCCGCATTTCGCGTGACCAACGGCACAGCGACGTCCGCGTGATGACCGTGGAAGAGGTGCGTGAGCGCGAATTCGCCGCCTGGGCGATGGCCGAGGCCGGCAGAGCGCCCGACGCATTGCTGGACCACGCCGCCGCCATCCATGCCAAGCTGCAGGGCACCCCCGGCTGCGCGCTGGTGAAGGCCGCGCGTGAGATCGTGGATGTCCTGCATGAACGGGTGGGCGCGCCATGAGCGCCACTGTCCTCCCCCCGATCCGACCCGCCGGCCAGGCCGCGCTGGCACAGGCCCTGCGTGATGCCGTTGCCGCCACCGCTGGCCCCGGCCGCCCGGCAACCCTGGCCGCCATGGATGACGAAATCGGCCTGATGCTGCGGCGCCAGGCGCCAGACAGCGATGCCGCAAGCCTGCTGCAACTGGCGCGGGCCGCGTTGCTGGAAGCCCGCGCCACCCGGCATTGAGGGGGGGGCGCCGCTACTCCCGCTTCAGCTTCAGCTCTTTCGCCAGCTTGCGCAGGATCATGTTGCGCTTCAGCGCGCTGAGGTAATCCACGAACAGCACGCCGTTGAGATGGTCGATCTCATGCTGCAGGCAGGCCGAGAGCAGGCCCTCGCCTTCGATATCGCGCCGTGAGCCATCCAGCGTGTGGAAGCGGACCTTCACCTTCAGCGGCCGCGTCACATCGGCGAACATGTTGGGCAGGGAGAGGCAGCCCTCCTCGCGCGTCGCCAATTCCATGCTTTGCGCCACCACCTCGGGGTTGACCAGCACCAATGGCGTCGGCGCGTCCTTGGGGCCGACATCGATGACAACCACGCGCAGCCCCTCGCCCACCTGCGGCGCCGCCAGCCCTATGCCTGGTGCTGCGTACATCGTGGCCAGCATCTTCTCGGCCAGCACGCGGACGCGGTCCTCATCGCCCGGCCCCACGGGCTTGGCGCGGGCCCGCAGGATGGGGCTGGGGACGTAGAGGATGGGCATGGTCTCGGTCATTCCCGCGCCTTACTGCCGTGGCGTCGCGCTTGCAACGCGCGGCTTCCCCGCCCATGTGCGAAAGGCGGCGCCTGAGGGGCCGCAAGACCATCCGCTCCTCGTGGGGGAAACCGCGTGTCCCGTTCGCCTGTCTTCGGATCGCCTCTGTTCCTGGGCTTCGACCATCTCGAACAGATGCTCGACCGGGTGCAAAAAAATTCCGAGGGCTACCCGCCCTACAACATCGAACAGACCGGCGAAGGCAAGCTGCGCATCACCCTGGCGGTGGCCGGCTTTTCGATGGAGGACCTGCATATCACGCAGGAGGACAACCAGCTGGTGATCCGCGGCCGGCAGCGCGACGACGGCGACGGGCGGATCTTCATCCATCGCGGCATCGCATCGCGCCAGTTCCAGCGCGCCTTCGTCCTGGCCGAGGGCATCGAGGTGGAAGGCGCCTGGCTCGACAATGGCTTGCTGCATCTCGACCTCAAGCGGCCGATGCCGGAGGTACGGGTGAAATCCATCCCCATCAGCACGCGCGGCGCGGGGCCGTCGCGGCCGGTGGTGAATGGGCGGATGACGCGCGATGGGGAGTGAGGGCTACACCCTCGCGCCTGTTGCCAGTTCGCTGACACTTTCCCAGGCCGAAGCCATCCTGGACCACACGCTGGCCGCCGCCCGCGAGGCGGGGCTGCTTCCCCTGGCCGTGGCCGTGCTGGATGCCGGCGCCCAGCTCGTCGCCTTCCGGCGTGAGGATGGCAGCGGCGTGCTCCGCTTCGAGATCGCCCGCGGCAAGGCGCAAGGCGCGCTGGGAATGGGCATTTCCAGCCGGATGATCCGCGACCGGCTGCGGGAACGACCGGCCTTCCAATCCGCCATCGCCGCTGCCTCGGATGGCCGCTTCATCCCCGTCCCCGGCGGCGTGCTGGTGCTCGATGAGGCCGGCCGGGCGATCGGCGCCGTGGGCGTCTCCGGCGATGCCTCGGACCGCGACGAATACGCCGCCATCGCCGGTATCCAGGCCGCCGGGCTGCGGGCCGAGCCGGCCGAACCCGTGCCGGGCTGGCAGGCGGCGGGGCTGTGAACTTGCCGGGCGCGAACGCCCCATGTTACCCCCAGGCCCTCTTCGGGCGGCGGCAGGCAAACAGATGAAGATCGTCACGGTCCTGAACGGGCCCAATCTGAACATGCTGGGGCTGCGCCAGCCGGAGATCTACGGCGCCGCCACGCTGGACGATGTCGAGAACCTCTGCGCCGAGACGGCGCTGGAACTGGGCCTGGGCATAGACTTCCGGCAATCCAACATCGAGGGCGAGCTGGTCTCCTGGATCCAGGAATGCCGCGGCCGTTCCGCCGGTATCGTCATCAACCCGGCGGGCTATACCACCACCTCCATCGCCATTCTCGACGCGTTGCTGATCGCCGATCAGCCGGTGATCGAGGTGCACATCACCAACATCCACAGGCGCGAGGAATTCCGCCACCACAGCTTCGTCTCCAAGGTCGCCACAGGGGTGATCGCGGGGCTGGGGGTGGGCGGCTACGCGCTGGCGCTGCGCGCCATGGCCGGAATTCTGGCCGATCAACAGGAAGACGATCAATGAACTCCGGCATCACCTTCGACCCGGCCGCGATCCGCGAATTGGCTAAAATCCTGCGGGAGACCGATCTGACCGAGATCGAGCTCGTGGAGAAGGACAGCCGGATCCGCGTGGCCCGGCAGATCACCGCGGCCGCCATCACCCATGTGGCCACGGCCGCGCCCATGGCCATGCCCGCGCCCGCCCCCGCCATGGCCGCACCGCCGATTTCCGCCGAATTCGACGCCAAGCACCCCGGCGCGGTCACCAGCCCCATGGTCGGCGTCGCCTATTTGTCCCCTGAGCCGGGGGCAGCCCCCTTCGTCCAGGTCGGCACCCAGGTCGCGGCCGGGCAGACGCTGCTGCTGATCGAGGCGATGAAGACCTTCAACCAGATCAAGGCGCCGAAATCCGGCACCGTCACCCGCATCCTGATCGAGCCCGGCACGCCGGTGGAGTATGGCGAACCCCTGATGCTGGTGGAGTAGCGGCGACATGCCCACCCGCCCCTTCCAGAAAGTCCTCATCGCCAATCGCGGCGAAATCGCGCTGCGCATCCACCGCGCCTGCCAGGAGATGGGCATCCGCACGGTGGCGGTGCATTCCACCGCCGATGCCTCCGCCATGCATGTGCGCCTGGCCGATGAGAGCGTGTGCATCGGCCCGCCGGCGGCGCGCGATTCCTACCTCAACATGGCGGCGCTGCTCTCGGCGGCGGCCATCACGGGGGCCGAGGCGATCCACCCCGGCTACGGTTTTCTCTCCGAAAACGCCAATTTCGCCGAGATGGTGGAAGCCCATGGCCTGGCCTTCATCGGCCCCAAGCCCGAACACATCCGCATGATGGGCGACAAGATTTCCGCCAAGGACGCGATGCGCAAGCTGGGCGTACCGCTGGTGCCGGGCAGCCTGGGTGCGTTGGAGACGCTGGAAGAGGCGAAGTCGGTCGCCGCCGAGATCAAGTACCCGATCATCATCAAGGCCGCCGCCGGCGGCGGCGGACGCGGCATGAAGGTCGCCCATTCCGAGGAGGAGCTGGAGGAAGCCTGGCGCGTTGCCCGCACCGAAGCGCGCACCGCCTTCGGCAATGACGAGGTCTATCTGGAAAAATACCTCGACCGTCCGCGCCACATCGAATTGCAGGTGCTGGCCGATACCCATGGCAATGTCGTGCATTTCGGCGAGCGCGACTGCTCGCTGCAGCGCCGCCACCAGAAGCTGGTGGAGGAAGCCGGCAGCCCCGCACTCAGCGCGGCAGAACGCGACGAACTCGGCGCCAACGTCACCCGCGGCTTGCGTGAACTCGGCTACCGCAACGCCGGCACGCTGGAATTCCTCTGGCAGGACGGGCAATTCGCCTTCATCGAGATGAACACCCGCCTGCAGGTCGAACACCCCGTCACCGAAATGGTCTGCGGCGTGGACCTGGTGCGCGAGCAGCTGCGCGTCGCCGCCGGCGAGGAACTTGGCTACACCCAGAGCGAGATCACCTTCAGCGGCCATGCCATCGAATGCCGCATCACCGCCGAGGATCCGGAAAGCTTCGCCCCCTCTCCCGGCAAAGTGAACACCTACCACGCGCCCGGGGGCCTGGGCGTTCGCGTCGATAGCGCGCTGTATTCCGGCTATTCCGTGCCGCCGCATTACGACAGCCTGGTGGCCAAGCTGGTGGTGCATGGCGCGACGCGCGCCCAGGCCATTGCCCGGATGCGGCGCTGTCTGGCGGAAATGGTGGTGGATGGCATCAAGACCACCATCCCGCTGCATATCCGCATCATGAACGATCCGCAGTTCCAGGCCGGCGACTACACCATCCATTGGCTGGAACGTTTCGTCGCGCGGCAGGGCTGACGCAATCCACTTGTCCCGGCGCGGCGCGGCGCGGTAGAATCGCGCGGCCACAAGGGATTGGCAGGGGGATTTCATGCGTCGTCTCATCGCACTTGGCCTGGTCGCCCTGGGGCTTTCCGCCTGCGCCGGCTCGCCGGGCCAGGGCGAGCCACAGGTCCTGGTCGATCGCTCCACGCTCGCCGTGCAGGAATTGCTGGGCAATGACCGGGACCTGCTGAGCGCCGCCAGCATGCTGCGCAACGCCCGCGCCGTGATGGTCTGCCCGCGCGTCTTCCGCGCCGCCTTCATCGGCGGGGGCGAGGGCGGCGGCTGTGTACTGGTGGGGCGCGACGGCTCCGGCGGCTGGTCCGCGCCGGCGTTCTTCTCGCTGGGCTCAGGCAATATCGGCTTCCAGTTCGGCATCCAGGACAGCCAGACGCTGCTGATCATCCGCAGCGACCGCGGGCTGAACGCGGTGCTGGACAGCCAGTTCAAGTTCGGCGCCGACGCCTCGCTGGCCATCGCCACTTTCGGCGGCACGGTGCAGGGGGCGACGACGGCCAATCTGGGGGCGGATATCGTGGCGGTATCCCGCTCGCGCGGGTTGTTCGCCGGGGTGGCGCTGGATGGCACGATCCTCTCCTCGCGGTCGGAATGGAACAACGCCTATTACGGGCAGGAGTTCTCCGCCCGGCAGATTGTGGTGCAGGTGGCGGCGCATAACCCGGGGGCGGACCCGCTGCGGGCGGTGCTGGCGCGCTTCGGCAGCGCCGGCGCGGCAGCAGCGCCGGTCGCCGAGGAGGCGCCGCGCCCACTGGCCGCACAACGGGCACGGCCGACCACGGGCGGCGCTGGGCGGCCGAGCGGGAATGTGAGCCGGATACCGTTGCCGCCGCCGCCAAGGTAGGAAGCGTGACTCCGAAGAGGGCTTTGCCCTCCCCGGACCCCACCCACCAGGGGTCAGGGACCCCTGGACCGCCGGGAATAAAGCCGGGGAGAGGGAGGGGGCGGACAGCGTTCTCAGCCGGCGAAGCTTGGCCGCCCCCTCCCTCTCCCCGGCTTTCTCATGGGATACAAGGGCCTAAGGCCCTTGGCGGATGGGGTAGGGGGAAGGCAGAGCCTTCCCCGGGGCCACGCTCGCGACCAAGCCGTTGACTTGCCACCGTCACCGGCGCTACACACCCGCCTCCGGTCGGCGCCGCCCCGCGGCCCCGGCCTGATTTCCGTTTGACAGTGTCTGTTTGACCGTTGCTTGGGGTTTTCCATGAGTTTCGCAGTGATCCGCACCGGCGGGAAGCAATACCGGGTGGTGCCAAATGGCGTTGTGCGGGTCGAGAAGCTGGAGGCCGAAGCCGGCGCCACCATCACCTTCCATGACGTGCTGGCGATTTCCACCGAGGCCGGCCTTGTGCTGGGCGCACCCGTTGTGCCGGGTGCGACCGTGACCGCCACCGTGCTGGAGCAGGCGCGTGGCGAGAAGATCCTGATGCTGAAGAAGCGCCGCCGGAAGAACAGCCGCCGCAAGCGTGGCCATCGCCAACACGAGACGGTGCTGCGTATCAGCGCCATCGCAGCGTAAGGAGACACTCCCATGGCACACAAGAAAGCTGGCGGCTCCTCCCGCAACGGCCGCGACTCTCCCGGTCAGCGGCTTGGCGTGAAGAAGTTCGGCGGCGAGAAGGTTCTGGCCGGCAACATCCTCGTCAAGCAGCGCGGCACGAAGATGAAGCCCGGCACCAATGTCGGCCTGGGCCGTGACCACACGATTTTTTCGCTGGTCGAGGGCCATGTGAAGTTCGAGCGCAAGGCCGAGGGCCGGGTGCATGTCTCCGTGGTGCCGATGGCGCTGGCTGCCGAATAAGCCTCCCTCGCCGCGCGTGTGTTCAGCGGGGGCCTTTCGGCCCCCGTTTTGTTTTTGGACTGGTCATGAAATTTCTCGATGAAGCCAAGGTTTATGTGAAGGGCGGCGATGGCGGCGACGGCGTCGTGGCCTTCCGGCGTGAGCGTTTCATCGAATATGGCGGCCCCGATGGCGGCAATGGCGGCCGTGGCGGGCATGTCTATGCCGTCGCCGTGGATGGGCTGAACACGCTCATCGACTACCGCTACGCGCAGCATTTCAAGGCGCGGAAGGGCGGCAATGGCGCGGGCTCCGACCGCACCGGCGCCGCATCCGACGACGTGATCCTGAAGGTGCCGGTGGGCACCCAGATCCTGGCCGAGGACCGCGAGACGCTGGTGGCCGATCTGGACGAGCCGGGCAAGGAGGCCTTGCTGGCCCGCGGCGGCGATGGCGGTTTCGGCAATGCCAATTTCAAGACCAGCACCAACCGCGCGCCACGCCGCGCCGACAAGGGCTATCCGGGCGAGGAGCGCTGGCTCTGGCTGCGCCTCAAGCTGATTGCCGATGTGGGTCTCGTGGGCCTGCCCAATGCCGGCAAATCCACCATGCTCGCCGCCGTTTCGGCGGCACGCCCGAAGATCGCCGACTACCCCTTCACCACGCTGCATCCGCAGCTCGGCGTCGTGCGGCTGTCGCATTCGGAGGAATTCATCATCGCCGACATTCCCGGCCTGATCGAGGGCGCGAGCGAGGGTGCGGGCCTGGGCACACGTTTCCTCGGCCATGTCGAGCGCTGCGCGGTGCTGCTGCACCTGATCGACGGCACGGCGGCGGACCCCGCGGCGGCCTACCGCACCATTCGCAACGAGCTGGAGGAATATGGCGGTGGCCTGGCCGAACGGCCGGAGGTGCTGGTGCTGAACAAGACCGACGCCATGACGGCACAGGCCCGCGCCAGCCGGGTGAAGGCTTTGGAACGTGCCTCCGGCAAGCCGGTGATGCTGACCGCGGGCGCTACGGGCGAAAACGTGCCGCAACTGCTGCGCAAGCTGGCCGATGTGATCGCCGAGGAGCGGCGGCGGTGAGGCTGGGCGACGCCCGCCGCATCGTCATCAAGATCGGCTCCGCCCTTGTCGTCGACCCCAGGACCGCGACGCCGCGCGCCGAATGGATGGCCGGCGTCGCCGCCGATGTCGCGGCACTCCGCGCCGGCGGCGCCGAGGTGGTTCTCGTCTCCTCCGGTGCCGTGGCCCTGGCCCGCCGCGCGCTCGGCCTCACCAAGCGCGTGCTCAAACTGGAGGAAAAGCAGGCCGCCGCCGCCGTCGGCCAGATCCGCCTCGCCGGCGCCTGGCAGGAGGCCCTGGCCGGGCATGGCATCAACGCCGCCCAGGTGCTGCTGACGCTGGCGGAGTCGGAAGACCGCCGCCGCTACCTCAACGCCCGCGCCACCTTGGGCACGCTGCTCGAACTCGGCTGCGTGCCGGTGATCAACGAGAACGACACCGTCGCCACCACCGAAATCCGCTTCGGCGACAATGACCGCCTCGCCGCCCGCGTGGCCGAGATGATCTCCGCCGATGCGCTGGTGCTGCTGTCGGACATCGATGGGCTTTATACCGCCGACCCACGGAACAACCCCGGGGCCCGCCACCTGCCGGTGGTCGAGCAAATCACTGACGAGATCATGGCCATGGGGGGCGAACCACCGCCGGGCTATTCCTCGGGCGGCATGCGCACCAAGCTGATCGCGGCCCGCATCGCCACCGGGGCCGGCTGTGCCATGGCGATCGCGCGCGGTGACATCCCCAACCCGATCGCGGCCTTGCAGGCCGGCGCCCGCTGCACCTGGTTCCAGCCCGCGCCCGATGGCCGCCGCGCCTGGAAGAGCTGGATCGCCGGCAGCCTGGCCCCCCTGGGCGTGCTGGTGGTGGATGAAGGTGCCGCGCGCGCGCTGCGCCAGGGCCGCAGCCTGTTGCCGGCCGGCGTGCTGATGGTGGAAGGCCAGTTCCAGCGCGGCGATGCGCTGAGCGTGCGCGATATGGCCGGTCAGGAGCTGGCGCGTGGCCTCAGCGCCTATGATTCAGCCGATGCCAAGGCCATCGCCGGCCATCGCAGCGCCGAGATCGAGGCGCTGCTGGGCTGGCGCGGGCGCGATGAGCTCATCCATCGGGATGATCTGGTTCTGCTGTGATGGCATTGGGCAGGCCGAGCAGCCCCATCATCGGCGCGGTCAGCACCAGGTTGCGGCCGGCCTGCTTGGCGGCATAGAGCGCCTCATCCGCCTGACGGATGGCCTTGTCCAGGCTGACCACGCCGTGCTCCACCTGGGCCAGTCCGATGCTGACGGTGATGCGGGGCAGATCCATGGTGCTGCTCTCATGCATGAACAGGATCTGCCGCCGCAGTTCCTCCATGCGTTCAAAGGCGCCGCCCAGGTCGCAATCGGGCAGCAGCAGCAGGAATTCCTCACCGCCATAGCGGCAAACCACGTCGCTGGCCCGCAGCCCGGCGGAGAGGGTGCCGGCGAGTGCGCGCAGCAGCGTGTCGCCCATCACATGGCCGTGCTTGTCGTTCACCGCCTTGAAGTGATCGACATCGAGCATGGCGACGCAGACCGGGCTTTGCCGGCGCTCCGCCTGGCGCAGGAAGGCGGGCGCCACTTCGTCGAGGAAGCGGCGATTGTACAGCCCGGTCAGCTGGTCGCGCAGTGCCTCGCCCCGCAGCTTCTCGCGCAGCGAGAGATTGGCGAGCGCCATGGAGACGGCATCGGCCAGTGCCTCGGCCAATTGGCGCAGATGCGCCGAATCCTCCCCCGCCATCGGCTGCTCCGCGAAGCGCAGCACACCATAAACCTCGCCACGCGCGGCCATGGGCAGGCACAGGGCGGGGGTGCCGCAGAGGCTGCTCTCGCAGCCATGCCCCTCGCCGCCGCAGGCATGTGGCCGGCCGCGCTTGAGCGCCCAGCAATCGGCGGCGCTGAAATGGCCCGGTGTGCCGGTATGCGCGCCGGACTTCGCCCCGGCATGCATCTCGGGCGGCCAGCAGGCCGCGCGGTCCAGCCTGTCGCGGCTGTTGGAGAAGACATAGAGGCTGCCCGGCGTGCCCGGAAGCACCAGCGGCGCGCTGCGGGAGACCACGGATTCCACATCGGCACGACTCTGGCATGCCTGCAGCATCTCGTTCATGCGCAGCAGCGCGCCGATCTCGGCGGAGCGGGCGGAGAGCGTGCGGCTGGCCTGCTCCGCGTCCAGCCCGCGGCGGTGGATCAGCCGCGACGCCAGCAGCAGGCCGAAGGCGGCGAGAATGGCGCTGCCTGCGATCAGCAGCAGCACGGCCAGCTGCACCCGGTCCAGCCGCACCGAGAGCAGGCCGACCTCGGCCTGTCGGGCCTGGATGAACTGCCCGATCCTCTCCTGCGCCTGGTCGATGGGCCGGCGGGCATTGCCCGCGGCGGCGAAGGCGAGAACACGCTCGATCTGGCCGTCGGCGACCAAGCGCAGGGCAGCGCGGCGCTCCTCCAGCGCGCGGGCGACGATCTCGCTGGCCGGCACGGCGTTCTGCGTGGTGGCGTGGCCATCCACCAAGGCCAGGATGCGTCGTGCCGAGGCACTTTCCACCTGGCCGGCGGCGCGATGGAATCGCTCGACATAATCCATCTGGCGATAGAGCAGATAGCCGCGGACGGCGCTCTCGGCCTCGGTGATCGCCACGCGCAGGCTGTTGGTGGCGGCATGCTCCTCCTCACGCTCCAGCACGATGGATTGCAAATGCAGGCTTTCCCGGTAGCCCAGCGCAGCGGCGCCCGTGCCAAGGGCGCCCAGGCAAGCGATGGCCAGCATCAGCCGGCGTGGGGCGCGCATCTCCGTCATCAGGATTGCGGCCCATTGGCTGCCGCCGCGGCCAAGGCACGGGCGGCGGTTGGGGCGGCGGGGGCGCGCTGCGGGGCGTAGGCGATGGCGGAGAAGTCCTGCATGCGGCGTTCCACCTGCGCATAAACCTGGCGTTGCGCAGCCGAGAGTGGGGCGTCGGGCGTGGCGGTGCGGTGTTGCAGCCAGCGCGCGACGGCGCCGGCGCCGCGACGATGCGCGGCGGCCACCAGCCCGGCCTCGGTCAGGGTGATGTCACGGCCGGAGACGCCGCGCAGCACCTCGCCCTGCCGTGCCGCGCTGCCATTGCGTTCCAGCTGCGTCTCGACCCGGCGCAGATAGGCGGTCATCGCGGCCTCCTGCGCCGCGGGGCGGGCGAGGAACTCGGCCTCGCTGTTCACGCCCTGCCGCTGTGCCGCGGCACTCCAGCCGCCATCGGCGCTGCGCCAGCCAATATCGACCAGGGTCGAGGGCAGGAATTGATAGCGCCCCAGCGCGCCGGAGCTGGGGTTGCGCAGGCCGTAGCCGGAGCGCGCATGCTCCGCGCTGCGTTCGGCCTGGGCGATGCGGTGGCGGAAATCGGCGTTGGGGGCGGCCTGCCAGGCGGAATCGGCGGGGTTGCCGGGGGTGGCGGCGTCAACCCGGCCGCGCAGCAATGCGGCGAAGGCCTGGCCCCCGGCCTGCGGCATGGGTCGGCTCCGGGCGTTATTGGCCGGCGGGGTGGCGATGATGGGCGTGGGGTCGGTCACGGCGGCCTTTGTCGCGCGGCTTGATGAAGGCGCGGTAAATCAAGCGCGAAGGGGCTTGCCGCGCATTGCTCCGTTAACATGCTGGAGAAAGTTTTGGCGCGCGCCCACGATGCCCACCCTGTTCCCCGCCCTGGTCTGGCGCTAACTGACCTGGCGCGAAGCCCCCGTCGTGCCCACCGAGCGTGAGCGCATCATGACGGAATGGCGCGCCAGCGGCCTGGCGTCCGATGAGGAGCCCAGGCCCGAGCCGCCCGCCATCATCCTCGAACGCAGCGAACTCGGCACCGACGACCTGCAAACCCTCAAGGCCATCCTGGAGCCCTTCGAGGTGCGGATCGGCCTGATGGCGCGCGACCTGGGGCGGCTGATCGAGGAGTTGCTGGAACGCCCGCCGGCGCTGAGCTACAGCCTGCCGTAGACCTCAGGCATCAGGCCGATATCGAGCAAGGGCGAGGCATCCATCACGCGCAGCCGCGCGTGGTGCGTGCCATCGGCGTGGAACTCATGCTCCACCCAGCCCAGCAGCTTCTCGCCCAGCGTGGCCTGCCAGGCATCGCCGACGATGAAGCCGGTAGAAGGCGCCCAGATCTGGGCGATGTCGTCGGCCACGCGTTCGCGCCACTGGTGGACATGGCCGCTGAGCACCAAAGCGGGCCGGCCCAATGCCAGAAGGCGCGCGCGCGGTTCGGGCAGCACCGGCCAGTAGTTCACCGCCGTGTCGGTGACGAAATGCTCTGCCAGCGGCTTGTGCTGGATCAGCGCCACGCGCCGGGCGCCGGCATCGCGCCAGCCGCGCTCGATGACCGCCCATTGCGCCTCGTTCACCGTCAGGCTTTGGGTGTCGAGCCCGATCAGCCGCCAGCCCGGGATGTCATGCACCCAGGCCGAGGGGCCGGCCAGCCGGGCCCAACGCGCCAGGCGCTCGGCATTGGCCGGCTGGCGGCCGCCCAGCAGCGGCTCGTCGCCCACATCATGGTTGCCGGGAACGCAAAGCCATTCCCGGCCGATGGCGGCGTGCTGCGCCACCGCTTGTTCCAGATCCGCATCGCTGTCCGCGCCATCCAGCGACAGGTCGCCGGTGGCCAGCATCAGATCAGGCTTGTGCGCCCGCACCGCCTCCGCCACGCGGGAAAAATTCGCGGCGAAGAAGGGACGCCCGCGGGAGAGATGGGCGTCACTGACCTGGGCGATGCGGGTGATCATGGGCGCGCTTTACCCTCAGCCGCGCGGGCGGGGAAGCAGGCGGCGGACCTCGGCGGCCATGTCGGCCAGCACCACCTCGGGCGTCGCCTGCTGCTGCACGATGCGGGACTGCTGGTCCACCATGGTCTGCGTCACGCGGACCGAATTGGCGCCGGGGAAGGCATACCAGGGGATGGAGATGTTGGCCTGGCGTGTCGCGGTCTGGAACAGCGGGTTGGCGCGGTAGAACTCGGCCAGCCAGCGCGGCTCGTCGATCGCCAGCTGGTTGGTGGGGACGTAGCCGGTGTTCTGCACCATCAGCGTGGTGCCCTCGGCCGAGGTCGAGAACCGCAGGAATTTCCAAGCCGCCTCGCGCTTGGCCGGGTCGCGCGCCGTCAGCATGCCGGCGGCACCGCCGGTGGGCAGGCGGCCGAGCTGGGCGTTGATGATGGGCATCGGGCCGGTGCGCAGCTCGAAATTGCGCCCGACCTGCTGCATGGTGCCGCGCAGGGCGGCCGTGGTCCAGAAGAACATGCCCAGGCGGCCGGCGGCGAAGGCCTGCTGCGCGGCGTCGCGCGAGAGGTTGGCCATGCCGCCATCCTTCACCATGCGGTCGAGCAGGGTCAGCGCGCCCAGCCCCTCGGCGCCGGCGAATGCCACGTCGCGCTCATCGGGCGTCAACATCCGGCCGCCATGGCCGAACAGCAACGCGGAGAACATCCAGTCATCGCCCGACCAGGCGTAGTGCATGCCCTCGGTGCCCCCACCCAGCGCCTTGATGCGGGCGGAAAGGGCGAGGGTGCCGGCCCAGTCCGTCGGCATCGCATTGGGGTCGCCCCCCGCGCGGCGGACGAGGTCGGCATTGTAGTAGCAGATCGGGTTGGAGGCGGCGTAGGCCAGGGCGCATTGGAAGCCGCCGAAATGGGCCAGCGCCAGCATGGTGGGCGAATAGCCCATGGCGGCGGGCTCGCCCTCGGCACGGAGCATGGGCATCACATCCTGGGCGATGCCGCGCTCGGCGAAGAGCCGCAGGCGGTTGAAGCCCTGGTAGGAGAGGTCCACCGTGAGGTTGGTGGCGGCCTGGCGGAGGATGAGCTGCATGCCCTCCTCGTAGTTCAGGGTGGTGACGAAATTGATCCGGATGTTCGGCTCACGGCGGGCGAATTCCGCGGCGATGGCGTCGTAGCTGTCCTTGAAGATCACGGGCTGGGCGTAGTGCACGGTGATCTCGGTGGCGGTTTGGGCGCCTGCCAGTGCGGGTACGGCGAGGAGGGGGAGGGCGCGGCGGTTCAGCATGGTGTTCATCCTTTGAGACCAGTGGTGGCGATGCCCTCGACAAAACGTCTCTGGGCGACGAGGAAGGCGAGAACGAGGGGCGCGGTCATGATCGCGCAGGCGGCCATCAGGGCGCCGAAATCGTCGCCGGCCTCTTCCGTGCGGAAGTAGAGGACGCCGAGTGCGGGGGTGGCGCGCTCATGCCCCGTCACCACGATCAGCGGCCAGAACAGGTCGTTCCAATGCGCCACGACCGAGAAGATCGCGAAGGCGGTGGCCGCCGGGAGTGCATTGGGCAGGATGACGCGCCAGACGATGGCCAGCTCGCTCATCCCGTCGATGCGGGCGGCGTGGATCAGCTCATCGGGCAGCGATTTGAAGAATTGCCGGAACAGGAAAATGGCGAAGACCGAGATGGTGGAGGGCACGATCAGCGCGCCAAAGGTGTTGAGCCAGCCCAGCGCGGAAAGCCCCGCATAAAGCGGCAGCGCCGGCACATGCGGCGGCACCAGCAGGCCGAGCATCACCGCGCCGAAGACGAATTCGCGGCCCGCGAAGCGCAGCTTTGCCAGCGCATAGCCGGCGGGCACGGCGAAGAGCAGCTGGAAGAACAGGATGCCGCCACAGACGATGACGCCGTTCACCAGGTAATCCACCACCGGCACCCGGGCGAAGACCCGACCGAAGTTTTCGGCGGCGGCGAAGGTCTCGGGGATGAGGGTCAGCGACGCGCGAAAGATCTCGTCCGTCGGCTTCAGTGAGGCCGAGACCATCCAGATATAGGGCATGAGGATGAACAGGCCGAGGGCGGACAAGACCACCAGGCGCACCGCGCTACCCATAATGCACCCGCCGATCCATCACGCGGGTTTGCAGCAGCATCAGCCCCAGCACGATGACCAGGAACACCAGGGTGATGGCCGCGGAGTAGCCCAGGCGGAGATACGTAAAACCCTCAGTATACATGGTGTAGAGCAGCACCTCGGAGGCCTTGTTCGGCCCGCCGCGCGTCAGCACCGCCACCGTGTCGAAGACGCGCACCGAGCGGATCAGGCTGATCGTCACCACGAACAGCGTCGTCGGCCCCAGCAATGGCCAGGTGACAAGGCGAAAGCGGTCCCAGGCCGTGCGCGCGCCATCCACCGCCGCCGCCTCGCGCAGCTCCTTCGGGATGGCGGTCAGGCCGGCCATGAACAGCACCATGTTGAAGCCCACCGCCTCCCACACCCCGATGAAGGCGAGCGAGATCAGCACGGTGTCGGAGCCGCTGAGCCAGGTGGGGCCGGCGATGCCGAAGACACGCAACAACGCGTTCACCGGGCCGATGGTGGGGTGCAGAAGATATTGCCAGGCCGCCGCCATGGCCACGGTGAGTGAGACCACGGGCAGGAAGAACACCGCGCGGAAAAACGCCCGGCCCCGCGCCGCACTCTCGATCAGCAGCGCCAACCCCAGCCCGCCCAGCACCGAAAGCGGCGCCACGATCGCGACATAGACCACCGTGTTGCGGAAACTGGTACGAAAACCCCGGTCGGTCCACATCTCCTGAAAATTCTCGGTGCCGATCCAGTTCGGCGGCCACTCGCCCAGCTCGTAATCGGTGAAGGCCAGCGTCACCGCCGCCACGGTGGGCAGCAGCAGCAGCGCCAGGAAGGCCAGCGCCGCCGGCAGCGTCAGCAGCCAGCCGGCCAGAGTCTCGCCCCTACGCATGCGCCATCTCGTGCCGTGCCAGGCGCTTGCCATCGGCGCCGAACAGCAGCGCATGGCCGAAGCCGATCTGGATCGGCAGGCCGGCGACAGCGCGCAGGCCGGGCTCGGCCCGCAGCACGATCTCGGTCTCTCCCAGACGGGCATGCAGCAGCGCGGATTCGCCGAGGTATTCCACATGCGCGACCTCGGCCGGCCAGGCGCCGCCGAGGTGCAGCGCCTCTGGCCGGATGCCCAGGGTCACCGGGCCACGGGCGGCGCTGTGCAGGCCGGTTTCCATGCCGAGCAGACGCACCGCCCCGTCATCGCCGACATGGGCGGGCAGCAGGTTCATCTTCGGGCTGCCGATGAAGCCGGCGACGCGGATATCGGCGGGGTTTTCATAGACCTCGGCGGGGCTGCCGATCTGAAGCAACTCGCCGGCCTGCATCACCGCCACGCGGTCGGCCATGGTCAGGGCCTCGGTCTGGTCATGGGTGACGTAGAGGGTGGCGGCACCGGTGCGACGATGGATCTCCACGATCTCGCGCCGCGTGGCCACCCGCAAGGCGGCGTCGAGGTTGGAGAGCGGCTCGTCCAGCAGGAAGACGGCGGGCTTGCGCACCACCGCGCGGGCCAGCGCCACGCGCTGGCGCTGGCCGCCGGAAAGCTGGCCGGGCCGGCGCTCCAGCAGGGGGGTCAGGCCCAGGGGCGCCGCGATTGCCGCCACATCCTCCTGGATCCGCCGCCGCGCCGCCCGGCTGCCGGGCATGATGCCGCCCAGGAAGGGCATGCGTTGCAGCAGCGACAGCCGGCGCATCACCAGCGGCACGGCGATGTTCTGCGCCGCCGTCAGATGCGGATAAAGCGCGTAGGACTGGAACACCATGGCGACGTCGCGCGCGCCGGGATGGGCGCGTGTCACGTCCCGCCCGCCGATATGCACCTGGCCCGAATCTGGCGTCTCGATGCCGGCGACGATGCGCATCAGCGTGGTCTTGCCGCAGCCCGAGGGGCCGACAAGCGCCACGAACTCGCCCGGCGGCACGTCGAGCGCGACCTCGCGCAGCACGGCCGTGGCCCCGAAGGATTTGCGGATACCCTGGAGTGAAACGCCCTGCACCCGGCACCCCTTGTTGCGGAGGGGGGTGGTAGGGCGGCGGGATGGCGCGGCCATGACGGCGCGATGAAGCTTCGATGACGCGGGCGCGGTTCGCATTCGCGGTCGCTTCGGCTAGGTTCCGCCCCGCATGAAACGGGCCATCCTCAGCAACGCCGTGAACATCGCCGCAGGCAGCGTGGCCGTGGCGCTGCTGGTGCTCGGCCTCAAGCTGGCGGCCTGGTGGCTGACCGGCAGCGTGGCGCTCTTCGCCGATGCGCTGGAATCGGTGGTGAATGTGGCGGCCGCCCTGGCCGCGCTGGCGGCGGTGCGCTTCTCCGCCCGCCCGGCCGATGCCAACCACCCCTATGGCCATCACAAGGCCGAGTATTTCTCGGCCGTGCTGGAGGGCGCGCTGATCCTGGTCGCCGCCTTCATCATCCTGCATGAATGCTGGGCGGCCTGGAACAACCCGCGCAGCGTGGAGCTGACGGCCATGGCGCTGCTGGTGGCCGGCGTGGCCACGGCCTGCAATGCCGGCTGGTGCTGGTTCCTCTTTCGCCGCGGCCGTGCCCTGCGCTCGCCCGCCCTGCTGGCCGATGCGAAGCATTTGCTCTCCGACGTGGTGACGAGTTGCGGTGTGCTGCTGGGGATCACCCTGGCCGCGATGACCGGGCTGGGCTGGCTGGACCCGTTGCTGGCCGGGCTGACCGCGCTGAACATCCTCTACAGCGGTGCCGGGCTGATGCGTGAGAGTTTCGCAGGGTTGATGGACGAGGCGCCGCCGCCGGAGAGGCTCGCCGGCATCAAGGCCGTGGTCGCCGCCCATGCCGAGGGCGCGATCGAGGCGCATGACCTGCGGATGCGCCAGGCCGGGCGCAACAGCTTCATCGAATTCCACCTCGTGGTGCCCGCCGCCATGACGGTGGCCGACGCGCATGTGATCTGCGACCGCATCGAGGCCGCGCTGCGCACCGAGGTGGGCGAGGCGGTCATCACCATCCACGTCGAGCCCGAGGGCAAGGCGAAGCACAGCGGAGTGCTGGTGCTGTGATCGCGGCGACGGGGCGCCCGCCACGGAGCGGGCGGGGGTTCGACGTGGTGCCTCTGGCGGTGACACTCTCGCTGGCGCTGCATCTGGCAATACTGGCGGGCATGCTGTGGTGGGCCCGGCGGGACATCCCGGCCGAGACGCCCGAACAGGGTGTCGAGCTGATGTGGGACCAGCCCAGCCAGGCCGCGCAGGCCGCCGGGCTTGCCGGCGACACCGCCCTGCCCGAGGCGCCGCCCAGCGTCGCGCCGCCGCCACCGCCGGCGGCCGAGGCCGGGCCAGAGCAGCCCGCGGTGCCGCCGCCACCGCCGCCACCGCCCAGCCTGGCCGCGCCCAGCCCGCCGGCGCTGGCACGGGCCCTGCCGCCTCCGCCACTCGCGGCCGCCCCACCGCAGCGGCCGCCTGCGCCAACGCCTCTGCCGCCGCCCGATCTGCCGCCGGTGGCCGATGCTGTCCTGCCACCGCCGCCCACCCT
>JAKFUL010000031.1 GCA_021732665.1 Acetobacteraceae bacterium | reverse complement strand
CTCCGGTGGCGGCCAGGCATTGGGTGACGCGTTTGTGGCGGGTGATGCCCCGCACCAGCAGGGGGCGTGGGGGCAGGCGCATGATGTAGAGGCGTGGGGTGCCTTGTGTCAGGTCCAGCGAGGCGTCGGCGGGGCCGAAGGGCGTGCCGTCCTCGCCGGGGGTGATGAGGGTGCCGAAGGGGGCGATGTTGTCCGGGGTGGCAAGCACAGGGGTCATGCGGCGGCGGCCTCTTTGGGGATTTCGGCGTGGATATCCGCGGTGAAGCGGGCCCAGTCGGCTTCCTGCTGATCCAGGAAGAGTTGTCGTTTTACCCCATCCACGATGCGTGGCACCACATATCGCATGCCGGAGACGGAGGTGGCGACGGGGCCGAGCGAGAGGCCGGCGCCGCCCATGGCCGTTGTCACCCGGCGCAGCCAGGGGGCCTGGCCCGGGGCTCGTTCCTGGAAGCTGGCGTAGCGGTCGAGGTAGGGGTGGCGGCCCATGCCGGCTTCGGCCAGTTCGGCCGGCGGCGTGTAGCGGTCCCGCCACAGCGCTGCCTGGGCGGCGATGGAGGCAAGGCAGGGGATGTCCTCGATGGCCGTGCGCATGCCGGTGGCGAAGATGATGCGGTCGTAGCGCAGGGTTTTCGCCCCCGCGCGGACCACCACTTCCTGGCCGTTCCAGGAGATGTCGTTCCAGGGCGCGTCGAGGTGCATGGCGAAACCGGGGTGGGCGCGGGCCATTTCCCAGGTGGGTTTGGGTGGCGCCTGGCCGATCTTGTTCAGCCTATGGGCATAGGCCCATTTGGTGGCGTCGGGCAGGTCGAAGTAATGCGCCAGGAAGCCGGCATTCTCCATCCAGCGGCGGGGGTTGGCGTAGGGCAGGCTGGGCCGGCGCAGGCTGATTTCGGCGCGGCGCGCACCGGCGGCGAGTGCCGCATTGGCCATGTCGAAGGCGGTGGCGGAGCCGCCGAGGATGCCCACCCTTTGTCCGGCCAGGGCGCCGCAATCCAGCGGGTCATAGGCGTTGAGCACCCGGCCCTCGGGCAGGGCGGCGGCCACCGCCGGCGGCACCGCCTGGCCGGCGAGGCAGGAGCCGCCCATGGCCAGCGCCACGCTGCGGGCGAAGATTTTTCGCGCGCCAGCCGGGGTGTCGAATGTCAGTTCCATCATGGCGCGGGCCGGCTGGATGCCCATCAGCCGCCACTGGTTGCGCACCGGCAGGCCGAGCGTGCCGCGATACCAGTTGAGGTAGTCCATCCAGGCCGTTCTGGGCACGCGGAACAGGCTGTCCCAGGCTTCCACGCCATGCTGCGCCTCCCAGAAGGCGCGAAAGGAGAGCGAGGGCAGGCCGAGATCGGGGCCGGTCAGGTATTTCGGCGTGCGCAGCATGGTCATCCGCGCGAAGGTGACCCAGGGGCCTTCCGCCCCTTCCTCGGCCGCGTCGAAGCACATGATGCGGCTGACCTGTTCGCGCTTCAGGCCGGCCGCGATGGTCAGGCCGAACTGGCCGGCGCCGATGATCGCGCAATCCAGCGCCTCCTGCCCATCCGGCCCCAGCATGGGGTCCACCCAGGGGGCGGCGGGGTAGGATTGGATGTCGAGTTCGCGCAGGGCCTGGGCGGCCAGGGCTTGCAGGGCGTCGCTCATCCCAGGGTCACCCCGGCCTGGGCGATGACGCGCTGGTAGATGGCGAAATCCGCCCGCATGGCGGCACCGAAGGCTTGCGCGGATTCGGCCAGGATGGTGAAGCCGGCCTCCTCCAGCCGGCGTCGGTTATCCGCCTCCTGCACCGCGGCCAGGAAGACCGCCTCCAGCCGTGCCGCGACGGCTGGCGGCAGGCCGGCGGGTGCCACCACCCCGGTCCAGGTGTTGGAGAGCACGTCCGGCTGGCCGATCTCGGCCATGCTCGGCGCGTCCAGCCGCGGCAGCCGGGTGGCCGAGGTGACGCCCAGCGCGCGCATCCGCCCCGCTTCAACCGGCTGGAAGGCGCCGGGCAGGTTCATGAACATCGCATCCACCCGGCCGGCCATGAGGTCGGCATAGGCTGGCGGACCGCCGCGATAGGGCACGTGGGTGGCGGGGAAATCGGCGAGCAGCCGCAGATGCTCGAAGCCGAGATGGTTCGACGTGCCCTGGCCATAGCTGGCGAAGGAGACGCCACCGGGCTTGTTGCGGGCGAAGCGCACGAGGCCCGCCAGATCCTGGGCGACGGCGGGGTGGCAGACCAGCACATGGGGGACGATCCCCAGGCGCGCGATCGGCTGGAAGTCGCGGAACACCTGATAAGGAAGTGCCGGGTGCAGCCCCTGGTTGATCAGCGTGGAATTGGCGGCCAGGCAGAGGGTCAGCCCATCCGGCGCCGCCCGCGCCGCCATTTCGGTGCCGATGACGGTGCCGCCGCCGGGCTTGTAGTCGATCACCATCGGCTGCCCCAGGGCGGCGGCCACGCTGTTCTGCAGGGTGCGGAACATGAGGTCGGAGGCGCCTCCCGGGCCGATCGGCAGAATGAAGCGCAGGGGTCCCGCCGGCACCCAATCCGCGGCCCGGGCCATGCCCAAGGGGGCAGCGGACAAGGCAAGGCTATGCTGCAAGAGCAGGCGGCGCGAACGCTGCATGGATAATTTCCTTCCGGGCGATCGATGAAATGCAAGGCTTGTGCCACCGGCCTTCGCGCGCTTCATGCCGGCATGGACAAACCGCCCTGGACCCGGACCGGCGATGGCCTGCTGCTGGCCATCCGCCTGACGCCGCGCGCCCATCGCGACGGGGTGGCGGCGCTGGAGGCGCTGCTGCTGGCCTGGCTGGCCCGCTGGGCCTAACCTGGCCCCATGCCCAGCCCTCCGCCGCTTCGTATCCTCTCGACCCTGGCCGTGCAGGCCGTGCTGGCGGCGCTGCTGCCCCGGGCGCCCTTCCCCGCCACGGTGGAATTCGACCCGACCGCGCGGCTGATGGGCCGGATCGCGGCGGGCGAGCGCGGCGACATCGCCATCCTCACCGATGCCGGGGTGTCGGAATTGCTGGCCAGCGGCGTGTTGGCGGCAGGCAGCGGGCGGGATCTCGCGCGCTCCTTCGTCGGCATGGCGGTGCCCGCCGGCGCGCCGCATCCCGACATCTCCGGCGTGGCGGCCCTGCGCGCCACGCTGCTGGCCGCACCCTCCCTGGCCTATTCCCGCGCCGGCGCCAGCGGCATCTTCTTCTCCCGGCTGATCGAGCGCCTGGGCATCGCCTCCGAGGTCAATGCGAAGGCCACCATCATCCCGCAGGGCTTCACCGCCGCCCTGGCGGCACGGGGCGAGGTGACGCTGGCCATCCAGCAGGTGAGCGAATTGCTGGCCATCCCTGGCATCGAGATCGTCGGCCGCCTGCCCGAAGGCGCGAACACCGAGGCTGTGTTCACGGCCGGCCTCTTCG
Organism: Acetobacteraceae bacterium; assembly: GCA_021732665.1. GTDB lineage: Bacteria > Pseudomonadota > Alphaproteobacteria > Acetobacterales > Acetobacteraceae > Rhodovarius. The sequence continues at coordinate 65,729 of JAKFUL010000031.1, read as the reverse complement.
CCGATGCCGCGCCCGCGGCGACGGCGGCGCTGGATTGGCTCAGCGCCGCGATGGACGCGGCCGCGCTGGCCGCGGCCGGCCTGGAACCAGCCTAGACCACGCTGCGTTCACATGCGTTCACTCCGCGTGGTCTAGCCATTGCTGAGAGCAATGATTCAGCTTTTTCGGCGTTTCCGCCTCAACGCATCATGCTCAGTTCACCGCGCGCTGCGCCGCCCGCTTGGCCGCCTCGGCCGCCGTGACCATCCCGTCCACCGCGGTCTGCGACATCCGCCGCGTGCCGGAGATCAGCCTGGCGATCGCACCCTGCTGCGGCAGCAGTTGAGCGGAGGGCACCTCGCGCAGCCGCATGATCAGGTCGCGCTGATCGGCCTGGGCGTTGCCGGCGGGCAGCGCCTCGGGCACGGCGGTGATCACGGCCACCGGGGTGCAGGCGGTGGTGGCGGTGCGGGCGCGGCCGCCGATGCCCAGCACGCCGCCCTCGCTGAGGTTGAACTCCTGCACCTCATACACCGCCTGGTCGCCGACGCGCGCGCGCAGCAATTCGCGGCTGACCACCGGCACCACGCGCAGGTTGCGCTCCACCAGCAGGCGGATATTGGCGTTGGTCGGGTCGGCGAATTGCACGAAGAAGCCCACCGCGCCCTCGGTGTTCGCGGCCACCTGGTTGATCACGTCGGTGGCGTCCCGGGCGTAGCGGATATTCGCCTCGGGCACCTGGCCCAGCCCATCGGGGTCGGTTTCGCGCAGGTAGTTGAAGCTGGCGGTGGAGCCGCTTTCGCGCGGCGGCAGGATGAAGGTCATGCGCCGGGCGAAACCCTGGACGTCGCCGAGATTGTTCAGCTGCTCGTTGCGGGTGACCATCCACAGCCCTTCGCAGGCGATGTCGCGGCGGATCACCGTCAGCTTCGACAGCTCCGCCGTCCGCCGTGCCGCCTCCCGCGAAAACACGTCGAGCTGGACGAAGCCGATGGCACCGGGCGCCTGCAAGGTGCGGGAGATGTTCTCCAGCGTCCCGCGCGAGGGGGTGCAGGCATATCCGTTGAAATACACCCGCGCGAGCGCCGGCGGAAAGGGTGGGCAGAACAGCGTGTGATAGGCGCCGTTCTCGCCGCCGGTGTTGATGGTGCGCGCGCGCGCATCCTGCTGTGCCGCGGCCGAAGGGGCCGGCGCCTGGGCCAGGGCCGGCAGCGCGGCCAGGCCCAGCATGAGGGAGGCGAGGGGGAGGTGTTTCATGGCGGCGGCTCCTGTTTGGAGCAGTTTAGCCATGGATTGTGACGGGAATGCGAGAGGCCGGGGTCGGCACGGCGATCACGCGTCGATGATCTGCCCGGCACTCACGAAGCCCAGAAAGGCCCAGGCGCTGGCCTGCGGCCGGAACAGCCCCATCGCGCCCTCCGGGAACTCGGCCTGGGACAGCCCGCGCCCCAGGATCATCCCCATCGGCACGATATGCCCGACCAGCACCCGGTTGCCGCCCGCGACCGGCCGGCCCAGCAGCGCCGAGACCGCCCGGGCATCGGCGCCGGCATCGCCGGAGGTATAGTCATCGGCGATCAGGTTGGGGTGGATGACGGCCCCGGGGCCGAAGGCCAGCCCTGCCGTCTCCAGGGCGCGGAACACCTCGCTGGTCAGCACCTCGGCCACCGGCAGCCCCAGGCGGCGAAAGGCCTCGCCCAGCGCCCGCGCCTGCGCCTCGCCGGCAGCACTCAGGTTGCGCTGGCCCGCCCGGTCGCCGCGCCGCCCGGTGTCGATCTGGCTGCGGTCGGTGATGGCGTGGCGCATGTAGAGGTTGAGCCCGCCGGCGCGGAGCAGCGCCAGGGCCTGGCCGGTGGGCAGGAAGCCGCCCTGGGCGGCGGCCGGCGGCAGGGCGGCCAGCAGAAGGGCACGACGGTCGATCATCGCCCCATTCGGTAGCATCGGCTTCCGCCACGGCACAAGGCTCGGCCCTTGCCCGCGCTGTTCCTGATGCCGCTGACATGCTCGCGCATCAGCAATTCGGCGCGCCCCGGGTCCTGCGTCAGGATGGCGTCGAGGATGCGGCGATGGTCATCGATCCGGCGGCGGATGTCCTGCGGGGTGAAGCCCATGATACGGCGCAGCGAAGCGCCGGGCCGGTTGAGCACCAGGCGCAGCGTATCGGCCAGCTGGCGGTTGCGGGCGGCGGCCAGGATGGTCTCGTGGAAGGCGACATTGGCGGCGCGGTGGTGGTGGTGGAGGATTGCGTGGACATGATGGACGGCCCCTCGCATCATGACGCCGCGCCGATGCTGCTGCGCACCGCTTTCGCCCATGTTCTTTCCGGGGAGGAGGCGCTCAGGCGCCTCGCAACATCATGACCGAGCCGACCCTGCCGGGTGCCCGCAACCCCTACACCGCCATCGTCGATCGCCCGCCCTTGCCGCCGCTGCCCGGCGGCGCGCGCATGGCGTTCTGGAGCATCGTCAACCTGGAGGTTTGGGACATCTCCCGCCCCATGGCGCGGCAGGTCATCCCGGCCCCCACCGGCCAGGTGCTGCTGCCCGATGTGCCGAACTGGTCCTGGCATGAATACGGCATGCGGGTCGGCGTCTGGCGGTTCTTCAGGCTGTATGAGCGGTTGGGCATCCGCCCCACCCTCTCCATCAACGCCCGCGTCTGCGATGATTACGAACGCGTGGCCGGCCATGCCCGCGACCTGGGCTGGGAGCCGATGGGGCATGCCTGGGAGCAAATGCCGATCCACAAGGTCGACGACCAGAAGGCGATGATTTTTCGCAGCATGGACCGGCTGGAGAAATTCTGGGGGCGCCGCCCGGTCGGCTGGCTCGGCCCCGGCCTGACCCAGACCTACGACACCCCGGAAAACCTGGCCGAGGCCGGTGCCAAATACATCGGCGACTGGGTCTATGATGACGACCCCACGGTGATCAGCACCGCGAAGGGGCCGCTGGTGACGCTGCCCTATACGGTGGAGCTGAACGACATCCCGATGATGATCGTGCAGCATCATGAGAGCGCCTACTGGAAGACCCGGGTGATGGACCAATTCAAGCGGCTCTACGAGGAAAGTGCCACGCGGCCGAAAATCATCTCCATTGCCATTCACCCCTATATCTCCGGGCAGCCGCACCGCATTCGGTATCTGGAGGAAATCTACGCCGAGGTCGCCGAATACGCTGGCGTGGCGCACATGAACGGCGAGGAACTGTACAACTGGTACAATGGCCACGCGAAGGCGCATCCATGAACCAGGTGCCACCGGGGCGCATGCTGCCGGGCTGTCGAGGAACGGAACCCGCTGGGGACCATGCCGCGCACCATGCCGCCGCCGCCGGCCGGTGGTGCTCCGATGCCCGACATCCCGAACTGGGCCTGGCATGAATACGGCGACCGCGTCGGCTTCTGGCGCATCCTCGATGTGATGGACGACCACAGGCTGTCGGCGAATTTCGCCGTCAATGGCTGCGCCATCGCCGAAAGCCCGGCGGAGACGCTGACCCGCTTTCCCGGCATGCATTGACCGCGAGCGCCGCATCGGCTCAGGCTTGATGTGGAGGGGCCCAAAAAAATGCCAGACGCCATGCTTCCAACGGCCGCGGAATTCGACACCTATCTCGATTCCATCCGCCGCCTCGTCCGCGAAAAGCTCATCCCCGCCGAGCCCCGCCTGGATGGCCAGGAAACCCTGCCCGAGGATCTGACGCAGCTTTTGCGCGACGCCGGCCTCTTCGGCATCTCCATCCCCGTGGCCCATGGCGGCCTGGGCCTGACCATGGAGCAGCAGGTCCGGGTGATGTTCGAGATCACCCGCGCCTCCAGCGTGTTTCGCGCCCGCTTCTCCACCACCATCGGCCTGGGCAGCCAGCCCATCCTCTACAACGGCACGGACGCGCAGCGCGCCGAATGGCTGCCGCGCATGGCGACGGGCGAGGTCACCGCCAGCTTCGCCCTCACCGAGCCCGAGGCGGGCAGCGATGCCGGCGGGTTGCGCACCACGGCGCGGCGCGAGGGCGACGACTTCGTCATCAACGGCACCAAGCGCTACATCACCAATGCCCGCCAGGCCGATGTGTTCATCGTCATGGCCCGGACCGTGGAAGGCACGCGCGACGCCTCGGGCATTTCCGCCTTCATCCTGCCCGCCGGCACGCCCGGCCTGTCCTGTGGCGCGGCGGACAAAAAAATGGGCCAGGACGGCTCCGCCACCTCCGAGGTCTATTTCGACGATGTCCGCGTGCCCGCCAGCGCGCTGATCGGCGGCCGCGAGGGTGGTGGCTTCAAGACAGCCATGCGCGGCATCAACCACGCGCGCCTGCATGTCGCCGTCACCTGCGTCGGCCAGGCCCAGCGCCTGCTGGAGGAGGCGCTCGCCTACACCATGAACCGAAAACAGTTCGGCCAGGCGCTGGCGGAATTCCAGCTGGTCCAGGCGCAGCTCGCCGACAGCCGGGCCGACATCCTGGCCGGCCGCAGCATGATCCTGGAAACCGCCCGCGCCTTCGACGCCGCCGGCGAGGCGCAAGGGGCCATCGTCGCCGACATCGCCTGCTGCAAGCTGTTCTGCTCGGAAATGGCCGGGCGCGTGGCCGACCGCGCGCTGCAGCTGCATGGCGGCATGGGCTACATGCACGGCACGGTGGTGGAGCAGCTGTTTCGGGATGTCCGCCTCTTCCGCATCTTCGAAGGGGCGTCGGACGTGCAGCGGCTGCTGATCGGCAAGAGCATGGTTTCGGAGGCGAAGCGGGCATGAAACGACGTCTTTTGCTGGCCGCTCTGGCCACGCCCGCACTGGCGCAAACCGCCACCATCCGCATCATCAGCCCCTATACCGCGGGTGGCGCCTCGGACCTTCTCGGCCGCTTCGCAGCCCAGGCCATTGGCGAGGCGTTGGGTGTCACGGTGGTGGTGGAGAACCGCACCGGCGCCGGCGGCAATCTGGGCGCCGAGGCGGTGGCCCGCGCCGCGCCCGACGGGCAGACCTTCCTGGTCATGGCCGCGGCGCATGCGGCCAATGCCTCGCTCTATCGCAGGCTGCCCTTCGATGTGCTGCGGGATTTCGCGCCTGTCGCGGTGATCGGCGTGGTGCCGAACCTGCTCTCCGTTCACCCTGCCCTGCCGGCGCGCGACGTGGCGGAGTTCATCGCTTTCGCCAGGGCGCAGCCCAATGGCATCACCTATTCCTCGGCCGGAATCGGCACGATCCCGCATCTGGCGATGGAACTTCTGCGCCATCGCGGCGGCTTCCAGGCCACCCATGTGCCCTTCCGTGGTTCGGCGCCCGCGGTGACCGAGGTGGTGGCCGGGCGCATCCAGGCCATGCTGGAGAACCTGCCCCCCCAGGCGCAGCAGGTGCGGGCGGGCAATTTGCGGGGCCTGGGCGTTTCCACCGCCGCGCGGGTGCCGGATTTCCCCGACATCCCCGCCATCGCCGAGGCCCTGCCCGGCTATGAGGCGCTGGCCTGGCAATCCCTGGTGGCACCCGCCGGCACGCCGCCCGAGCTGATCCGCCGGGTGGGCGACGCGGTGCTGGCGGCAACCGCCGCCCGTGCGGCGCAGCTCCGCGGCATGGGCTTCATCCCCGGCAATATCGGCCCCGACGCCTTCCCCGCCTTCCTGCGCGCCGAGGTCGGGAAATGGGCCGAGGCCGTGCGCATCTCCGGAGCCACCGCCGAATGAAGACCCGCGTCACCGAGATGCTGGGCATCCGCTACCCCATCGTGCAGGGCGGGCTGGCGCGCGTCGCCTATGCCGAGCTGGCGGCCGCCGTCTCCAATGCCGGCGGGTTGGGCCAGATCAACACCGCCTCGCTGCTGGAACCCGAGGCCCTGCGCGCCGAAATCCGCCGCTGCCAGACGATGACCCCACACCCTTTCGGCGTGAACTTCCCGATCAACCGGCACGACCTCAACCCGCTGCTCGACGTGGCGCTGGAGGAGGGCGTGCGCGTCATCGCGCTGACCGCCGGCAACCCCGCCCCCTATCTGCGCCGCTGCGAGGGCCATGCCGTGCACACGCTGGTGCTGACCGCCGGCCCTGAGCTGGCGAAGAAGGCCGAGGCGGCGGGCGCCGATATGGTCGCAACCGTGGGCTTCGAGGGCGGCGGCCATATCGGCCGTTCCGACGAAACCACCATGGTCATGGTCCCGCGCGTGGTCGATGCGGTGAAGATCCCGGTGCTGGCGAGCGGCGGCATCGCCGATGGGCGCGGGCTGCTGGCCGCCCTCGCCCTGGGGGCCGAGGGGGTGGAGATGGGCACCCGCTTCGTCGCGACCCAGGAGGCGCGGGCGCATGACAACTACAAGCAGGCGCTGGCCGAGGCCTCGCCCGATGGCACCATGCTGATCAAGCGCAGCATGGGCATGCCCGGCCGCGCGCTGCGCTCGCCCTTCGCCGAACACATCGTGGCGCGCGAGGCTGCCGGCGCCGAGAAGGCTGAACTCCTGGAACTGGTGGCGGGACGGATGAACGCGCTGGGCACCGATGAAGGGCGGCTGGAGGAGAGCTTCGTCTGGGCCGGGCAATGCGTGGGGCTGATCCATGACGTGGTGCCGGCGGGCGAGGTGATCCGGCGGATGATCGCCGAAGCCAGGGCGGGGATCGATAGATTGAAACTATCGTTCGATTGATTTTGTGAGTTGGCGCCTATCGATGGTCGCCGGCTATTCCTGTTCTCACGGCAGGCCAACCCGGCCCGCGCGAGACACGGGAGACCACCATGCGCAGCACCCTCACCGCCCTGATGATCCTGGCCGGCATCGGGGCCGCGCAGGCCAGCCAGGCGCAGTACAACCCGGCCGGTCTGGGGCATGACGCGGCGAGCCAGCGCCTGGCGCTGCAATACGCCGCGAACAACGCGATGGCGGCCGAGGCGCGGGCGATGATGCGCGCGGCGCGCACCGCCTATGGCCGGCCGCAGCGGCAGATGCGATAATCGCTCAGGCCGCGCGAATCTCGGCCAGGAAGCGATCGACCTGGCCCCGCATATGGTCCGCCTGCCGGGCCAGATCGCCCGAGGCCCCCCGTAGCCCGATGGCGGAGGCGCCGGTTCGCTCCGCACCTTCGCGAAGGCCGGCGGCATGGCGCGCGGCGTCGCGCGTCCCCACCGCGGCTTCCGCGACCGCCCGGCCGATCTCGCGCGTCGCCGCCGCCTGCTGCTCGGCGGCGGCCGCGACGGCGCCGGTATTCGCCCCCATCCGCTCGATGGTGCGCGAGATGCCGGCGATGGCCTCCACCGTGCGGGTGGTCTCACGCTGCATCATGCCGATCTGGGCAGTGATATCCTCGGTGGCCTTCGCGGTCTGGGAGGCCAGGGTCTTGACCTCGGATGCCACGACGGCGAAGCCCTTGCCGGCCTCGCCGGCGCGCGCCGCCTCGATGGTCGCGTTGAGGGCGAGGAGATTGGTCTGCCCCGCGATTGCGCTGATCATCTGCACCACCTCGCCGATGCGCTGGGCGGCGGCGGAAAGCCCCTGCACCGTCGCGTCGGTCGCCAGCGCATTCGCGGCCGCTTCGCGCGCCACCGAAGCCGCCTCCTGCACCTGGCGTGAAATCTCCGCGATGGAGGCGGAGAGTTCCTCCGACGATCCGGCCACGGCCTGCACATTGGCACTCGCCTGTTCGGATGCGGCGGCAACCGAGACCGCCCTTTGGGTGCCATCGGTGGCGTTGACGCTCATCTCCACCGCGGTTTCCTCCAGCCCGCTCGCGGCCTGGGTGAGCGCGCCCAGCATCCGCGACGTGTCGGTCTCGAAGCTTCGGATCAGCGCTTCCACCCGCTCGGCCCGCGCGGCCTTGCCGGCCTCTTCCGCCTGGCGGGCGGCGGTCATCTCCTCGCGCTGGACTGCGCCGCGCCGCAACGTCTCGACCGCGGTGGCGAGCCGGCCCAGCTCATCGCGCCGCCCCTGGCCGGGGACCGCCACCGAAAGCCCGCCCGCGGCGATCCGGTCCACGACATCGGTCGTGGCCTGCAATGGCGAGACCACGCGGCGCAGCAGCAGGAGGATGGCGCCCGTCGAGAACAGCGCCGTCACCAGCACCAGCGCCAGCGCGGCGGAGAGCTTGAGCCAAGCAAGCTCGGTCATCGCCCGCGCCTTGGCCAGCGCGTGATCGAGCGCGGCGTCGCGCAATTCCAGGATGCTGGCCAGTGCCGGGATGCTCCAGGCCCGGAAACCCGCCAGATCCTCGGTCCAGGGGGTGGGCGGGCCGCCCGGTGCCGCGCGCGCCCGGGCCCAGTCCATGAGGCGACGCCAGCGAACCTCATCGCGGTCCTGAAAGATCTGGACCTGGCGCGCGGCCTCGGCCGTCACCCCCGGCGCATCGGTCAGCGCCGCGATCATGCGCTGCACGCTCTCCCAGGCCTGCTGGCCCCGGCCGGTCATGTGTTCGGCCGTAACCAGCTCCTGGGCCGAGATCGGCCGGCCATTCACCCAGCTGTTCATGAAGAGATTGCGCCGCCCGATATACTCCCGCAGGTCCAGCGCCTGCAGGGAGATACTGACCGCCGCCGCGATCGCCGGCGCCTCGGTCGTGACGTGCTGGGCCGCATCGGCGATGAGGCCGAGCATGCGATCGCTGATGGCGTTGCGCTCGGCCAGCAATTCCCGCGCGAAGGCGGGGTCACGCTCCGCCGGCGGCCGGGCCAGCATCGTCTCCAGGCGCTGGCGGAAGCGCATGAGGCTGGCCTCGGCGTCCCTGACGGCCGAGACGTCATACCCTGCGACCGCCGCGCTGCGCGAAGCCGCGCTCAACAGGGAATCGCTGAGACTCCGCGCGCTTTCGAGCACCGGCCGGTTGGGGGTGGCCGCCAGCGCCGCGGCGTTGAGCTGGCCGGCCTCCACCGCGAAGGCCGTCTGGGCCCGCTGCACATCGCTGATCACCCGCACCGCGGCCTCGGCGCGCATGGTGCTGGCGAGGATGCCGGCGTAATTCGCCGCCATCCAGCAGGCGCCGAGCAGGCCCGGCAGCGCCACGGCGACGAAGCCGACAAGAAAGAGATGACGAATGCGCATGGTCATTCCCAAAGCTGGCGCGGACTACGCCCGACGATCATGCATTGCCACAGGGAGATTACCGCCGGGTGAAGCCGGCCGCCCCGCGCCGGCGGCGAGGCTCAGCCGCGCAAGGTGGCCCCGGTGGCCTTGGTGATCGCCGCGACGACCTTGGCCACCACCGCCTCGATCGCCGCATCGGTCAGCGTGGCTTCCCGTGGCTGCAAGGTGATCTGGATGGCCAGGCTGATCTTACCCTCGGCCACGCGCTCGCCGGCATAGCGGTCGAACAGCACGACCTCGGTGATCAGCGCGCGTTCCGCGCCCCGCGCGGCGCGCAGCAGGTTCTCCGCCGGGGTCTCGGCCGCGACCAGGAAGGCCAGGTCCCGCCGCACCGGCTGAAACGCGGCCAGGTCGGGCGCGGTCTTCTTCCGGCGCTTCGGCTCCGGGATGGCGTCGAGAAACACCTCGCAGGCCACCGCCACGCCGGCCAGGCCCAGCGTCTCGCGCAGCCGCGGGTGCAACTCGCCGAAATACGCCAGCACCGTCTTCGGCCCCTGCCGAAAACTGCCGCTGCGGCCGGGGTGGTAATGCGCGGGCGCGTCCAGCGTCACCGTCACGCCGGCCATCGGCACGCCCAGCGCTTCCAGCACCGCCTGGGCGTCGGCGCGGGCGTCCAGCGCATCGACCGGGCGGGCAGGTTCGGCCCAGTTCAAGGGCGTGCTGCCGGCGCGCAGCGTGCAGGCCATGGCAAGCTGACCCTCGGGGGTCACGGAGCGGTAGCCGCCGCCGACCTCGCTCAGGGCCACGTCGGCAAAACCACGCGCGGCATTGGCGGCGGCGGCCAGTGCCAGGCTCGCCACCGGCGTGGGCCGCATCTGGTCGAGATCGGAGGCGATGGGGTTTTCCAGCCGCAAGGCCGGGTCGCCGCCGCCGAACTGTTCCACCGTGGCATGGGCCAGGAAGCCGTAGGTGACATTGTCCTGGCAGCCGCGCGCGGCCAGGACGCGCCGCGCGGCGATGGCGCGCTTCTGCTTCGCATCCACCGCCGGTGGCGGCACGGCGAAGGGCAGGGGCAGGGAGACGGCGGGCACCGCATCCAGCCCGCCGAGGCGGAGGACTTCCTCGACCAGATCGGCCTCGGCCTCCGTCGCCTCGCAGCCCTCACGGGCCGCTTCGGCGCGGGACGCGGGCAGGCCCGGGTCCATGTCCAGCGTGATGGGGGCCGCGATGTCGTTGCGCCAGGAGGGGACGGCGACGGTGACGCTGAGGTCATCGCGCATCAGGCTGGAGAAGCCGAGCGCTTCCAGCCTGTTCACCGCCTCGTCCGGCGCCACCTCCATGCCGCCCAGGCCCATCAGGCGCTCAAAGCGCAGCGTGGCGCTGCGGCGCCAGTTCGGCTCGGCCCCGGCCTCGGAGACCTCGCTGGCCTCGCCGCCGCACAGCTCCATGATGGTGGCGGTGGCCATGTCCAGCGCCAGCGGCGGCAGGGCCTGGTCCAGCCCGCGCTCGAAACGCTGCCGGGCATCGGTGAAGACGCCGTGGCGCCGGCCGGACAGGGCGATGCGCACGGGGTCGAACAGCGCGGCCTCGATGAAACACTCGGTGGTGGTCTCGTCGCAGCCCGAATGCTCGCCGCCGATAATGCCGCCCAGGGCTTCCGGGCCGGCCTCGTCGGCGATGACGCCGTCCTCTTCGGTCAGCGCGTAGGTCTTGTTGTTCAGCGCGGCCAGGGTTTCGCCGGCTTGTGCCATGCGCATGGAGAGCGTGCCGCCCCTCACCTTGGCCACGTCAAAGACATGCAAGGGCCGGCCGAGGCCATAGGTGAAGAGGTTGGTCACATCGACCAGCGCGTTGATCGGTCGCAGGCCCACCGCCACCAGCCAATCCTGCAGCCAGGCGGGTGAGGGGCCGTTCTTCACGTTGCGAACGGCACGGCCGACGACCCAGGTGCAGGCCCGCGGATCCTCGATCGTCCAGTTCAGCGGCGAGGGGTAGGCGGGGGTGATATGCGGGCGCGGCCAATCCTTCAGCCGGCCCAGGCCCGCCGCCGCCAGGTCGCGCGCGATGCCATGCACCGAAAGCGCGTCGCCGCGGTTCGGCGTGACCTTGATCTCGATGATGGTGTCGAGCTTGGCGTATTGCGCGTAGGGCTTGCCCACGGGCGCGTCCTCCGGCAGGTCGATGATGCCGGAATGATCATCGCCCAGGCCCATTTCGCGCGCCGAGAGCATCATCGCCTCGGATTTCACGCCGCGGATTTCGCCGGTTTTCAAGGTGATGCCAGTGCCGGGGATGAAGGCGCCGGGCAGTGCCGCCACGCCCAGCATGCCGGTGCGGGCATTGGGCGCGCCGCAGACCACGGAATACTCGCGGCCATCGCCGATATCGACGCGCAGCGCGCGCAGCCGGTCGGCATTGGGGTGCTGCGTCGCCTCGATCACGCGGGCGATGACGAAGGAGGCGAGCGGCGCGGCGCGGTCCTCAACCCCCTCCACCTCGATGCCGAGTCGGGTCAGCGTCTCGCAAATGGTCGCGGTGTCGGCGGTGGTATCGAGATGGGCATGCAGCCAGGAGAGCGGGAATTTCATCGTCACACGCCCTCATGCAGGGAGGCGGGGGTAAGTGGGCTGCTGGCATAATGCGCCAGCCAGCGCGTGTCGCCCTCATAGAACGGCCGCAGATCGGCGATGCCGTGCTTGAGCATGGTGATGCGCTCGATCCCCATGCCGAAAGCAAAACCCTGCCACTCCCGCGCATCGATGCCGCAATTGGCCAGCACGCGCGGATGCACCATGCCGGAGCCCAGGATTTCCAGCCAATCGCCGCCGGCGCCCAATTCGCCCGTCTTCCGGTTCCAGCCGATATCGACCTCCATCGAGGGCTCGGTGAAGGGGAAGTAGCTGGAGCGGAACCGCACGGGCAGGTTGGAAATGCCGAAGAAGGCGCGCAGGAAATCGGTCAGGCAGCCCTTGAGGTGGCCCAGCGTGATGCCGCGGTCGATCACCAGCCCCTCGACCTGATGGAACATCGGCGAATGCGTCGCGTCATGGTCGGCGCGATAGGTGCGGCCGGGGGCGATGATGCGGATCGGCGGCTCCTGGCCCAGCATGGTGCGGACCTGCAGCGGCGAGGTCTGCGTGCGCAGCACCAGCGGGCGGCCATCGGCGCCGAGCCCAGGGAGGTAGAAGGTGTCCTGGTCCTGCCGCGCGGGGTGATGGTCGGGAATGTTCAGCGCGCCGAAATTATACCAGTCGCTCTCGATGTCCGGGCCTTCCACCGCCGAAAAACCCATGGCGCCGAAGATCGCGGTCAGTTCCTCGATGGTGCGGTTGATGGGATGGATGGAGCCCTGGGGGATGGGGCGCGGCGGCAGGGACATGTCCTGCTTTTCGGCCAGGAGTTTGGCGTCCAGCGCGGCGGCTTCGAGGGTGGCGCGGCGGGCGTCCAGCGCGGCCTCGATGCGTTGCTTGACAGCGTTGAGGGCGGCGCCGCGTTCGCGGCGGGCCTCGGCGGGCACGGCGCCCAGGCCCTTCAGCAGCGCGGTCAGCGCGCCGTTCTTGCCCAGCGCCGCGACGCGCACGGCGTCCAGCGCACGCAAATCGGCGGCGGCGGCGAGGTCGGCCTCGGTGGAATGGGCGAGGGCTTCGAGATCGTTGGTCATGGCCGGTGCTTCACACCGAAAGGCGGCGGGAGGCAAGGCCCCTTGCGCAGCGGCGCGCGATGGCGGCGAAGGCCGGGCCTCGATATCGGCTTCTGCGGGGACGCCGAACCGATCGCGCTGACCAGGGCTGCGATCATGAACCAGACGCCGGCGCCATGCGGCACGTGCCGCGCGCCGGCCGCAAGCCTATCGGCCGTGATCGGAAGGATGTCGCGCCCGCGCGAAAGCCCGCCCGGCTTTCCTACGGAACAAGGACGACCTTCGCGGCGGCAACCCGCCCCGCATCGATATCGGCCACCGCCTGCGCGCCCGCCGCGAGGGGCCGCGTCTCCAGCCAATCCAGCGCCCCCAGGCGGCCCTCGGCGAGCAGGCGAACGACGGTGCGGAACTCGCCCGGCGTGTAGCAATAGGTGCCGGTGAAGGTGATCTCCTGCAACGTCAGCCGCCGCACATCCAGACCCTCGGCACCCGGCAGCAGGCCGGCATGCACGATGACGCCACCGGGGCGGGCCAGGCGGCAGGAGGCGGCGCGCGTCGCGGCACTGCCCACGGCATCCAGCACAAGCCCGGCGCTGCCATCCTCCGGCCCATCCGCGGGCGCGCGGCTTTGCGTGATGCCCGCGCGCATCGCCGTCTCGCGCCGCGCCGCATTGGGTTCGATCAGCCAGATCTCGCCCGCGCCGGCCTGTCGCAGCACCAGCGCGCAGGCGAGCCCGATCGCGCCGCCGCCGAGCACGACGCAGCGCTGCTCGGGCAGCGATCGGGCCAGCAGCCGGGCGCCGTGATGCACGGCGTGATAGGCGACCGCGATGGGCTCGGCGAGTGCCGCTTGAGCGGCCGGCATCGCCTCGGGAATGACCACCAGATTCTCGATCGGCGCGCGCACCCATTCGGCGAAGGCGCCAGGCCGCGGCGGCATCGAGAGGATTTCCCGGCGCGGCGAGAGATGCGGCCGGCCATCGCGCGCGAAGGGGCAATCCATCGGTGCCCAGAGCGGGTTCACCGCCACGCGGCTTCCGGCCAGCGGGCCATCCAGCACGCGCCCCGCCGCCTCGTGGCCCAGGATGATCGGCGTGGGGCGGCGCGGGTCATGACCATGGATGGCGTGCATGTCGGAGCCGCAGATGCCCACCGCCTCAACGCGGACCAGCGCCTCGCCCGCGCGCGCGCCGGGCTCGGGCTCCTCGCGATAGATCAGGGTGTTGGGCGCGGTCTGGACCAGCGCTTTCATCGGGCGACCTTCATTTGGCGAGGAAGCCTCCATCCACGGCCAGGATCTGGCCGGTGACATAAGCGGCGGCATCGGAGCAGAGAAACACGGCCGCGCCGTGCAGATCCTCCAGCGCCCCGTTGCGGCCGATGCAGGTGCGCTCGGCAAGTGCGGCCGCACGCGGCGCGTCGTTGAAGACCGGCGCGGTCAACGCGGTCGGGAAGAAGCCCGGCGCGATGGCGTTGCAGGTGACGCCCTGGCGCGACCAGGCCTCGGCGATGGCGCGGGTGAGTTGCGCCACGCCGCCCTTGCCCGCGCCATAGGGCGCGCTGTCGGGGAAGGCGCGGAAGGATTGCAGCGAGCCGATATTGAGAATGCGCCCCCAGCCCCGCGCCGCCATGGCGGGCGCGAAACGCTGCGTCAGCAGGAAGGGCGCGCGCAGATGCAAGGCCATGTGCAGATCGAAGGCGGCGGCGGTCACCTCGGTGAAGGGCTGGCGCAGATTGACGCCGGCGGCATTCACCAGGATGTCGGGCGAGGCGGCGATCTCGCCCAGATCGGGCCGGGCCAGATCGAGCGGCAGCGCCTGCGCCGCGATGCCCTCGCCCGCGAGTTCGGCCACCGCCCGCGCCAGCGCCGCCTCCCGCCGCGCCGAGAGCACGAGCGTGGCCCCGGCCAACCCCAAGGCGCGGGCGATGGCGAGGCCGATGCCGGAATTGCCGCCGGTGACGAAGGCCGTGCGCCCCTGCAGCGAGAAGAGCCGTTCCAGGCGGTTCACGCGGCGAGTTCCTCGGCGATGATGCCGGCGATGATGCCGCATTCCGCCTCGGTGAGGGTCAGTGGAATGCGCATGTCGCAGAGCCGCTCCAGCACCCCCGCCGTGACCGGCGGCGTGTGCGGATCGCTCAGGAACCCCCATTGCGCGGAGACGCTGGTATAGCCCGTGGCCCGCTTCGCGCCGAACCACTTCAGAAACACCCCCCGCGCCCGGCTGCGTTCGAGGAAAGCGGCGAAGTGCGCGTCGTCGAGGCCGCTCACGGCGAACTGGATGGAGGATTGCACGAATTCCTCCTCCTGCGGGCGATGCGGCAGGCGCAGCCCAGGGATGGCGGCGAGTGCGGTGGCCAGCCGCCCGTAGCGGTCGTTCCAGATGCGCGCGCGCCCGGCCAGCAGGGGCAGTTGCGGGCGCGCGGCGGCGGCCACCAGGTTGGACATGCGAAGCGAGAAATTCGGCGTGACATCGCGCCAGCGGGCGAAGACCGCCTCCTCCGGCCGCGCGCGATGCTGGCCATAGAGCATGTAGCTGCCCGAATGCAGGATGGCGCGCGCCGCCACATCCGGATCATCGGTGGCGAGCAACCCGCCCTCGCCGCCATTGACGTGCTTGTAGGCCTGCAGGCTGAAGCAGCCGACGCGGCCGAAGGTGCCGGTCGGCCGCCCGGCCCAGCTGGCACCCATGGTGTGGGCGCAATCCTCGATGACGGTGAGGCCCAGGCGCTCGCACAACGCCATCAGGCGGCCCATATCGGCGATGTGGCCGCGCATGTGCGACAGCAGCAGATGGCGCGCGCCGGACGCCTCGGCCTTTTGCGCCAGGTCATCGAGGTCGATCACCAGATCGGGGGTGACGTCCACCAGCACATGCTCCGCCCCCGCATGGGCGACCGCGCCGGGGACGGGGGCCAGGGTGAAGGCGTTCATCAGCACGCGCCCGCCCGGCTTCACGCCGGTGCAGAGCAGGGCGAGGAACATCGCGCTGCCGCAGGAATTCACCGCGACGACATAGCGGCTGCCCAGCAACGCGGCAAAATCGGCCTCCAGCAGCGAGACCTCGGACGCATCGCCCATCGTCTCGCCATAGCGATGCAGCCAGCCCGAGCGCAGCACGCCCTCCACCGCCGCGATCCCCTCCTCCGGGATCGGCGGCGGCGAGGAGAGGTCGCGATCCAGGCGCGACATCAGCTCTCGACCGGCTCGCCGAGGTCGAAATTCACGCCCGGAAAATACCGCGCCAGCCGGATATCGGCCGAGCGCGCATGGGCCTCCATTCCCTCCGCGCGGGAGATGCGCGCGGTGGCCAGCGCCACGTCGCGCGAGCCCTCGCGGGTCATCTTCTGCCATGACAGCGGCTTGAGGAATTTATGCACGGAAAGCCCCGCCGAATAGCGCCCCGCCGCCTTGGTGGGCAGGATGTGATTGGGCCCCGTCGCCTTGTCGCCATAGGCCACCGTGGTCTCCTGGCCGAGAAACAGCGAGCCGTAATTGGAGAGGTTCTCCAGCCACCATTGCGGATCCTGCGTCTGGACCTGGAGATGCTCGCAGCAATAGGCGTCGGAGACGGCCACCGCCTCCTCGCGCGTGTCGCACAGCACCACCTCGCCGAAATCGCGCCAGGCGGCCGCGCTGGCTTCGCGTGCCGTGGGCGGCAATGCGTCGATCAGTTCCGGCACCCGCGCCATCACCGCCTCGGCCAATGCGCGGTCCGTGCTGATCAGCCAGCCCGGGCTTTCATGGCCATGCTCCATCTGCGCCACGAGGTCGACGGCGACGATCTGCGCATCGGCCGCGGCATCGGCGATCACCGCCACCTCCGAGGGGCCTGCGAAGACGTCGATGCCGACGCGGCCATAGAGCTGGCGCTTCGCCTCGGCCACGAATTTGTTGCCGGGGCCCACGACGATATCGGCCGGCTTGCCCGTGAACAGACCATGCGCCAGGGCGGCGATGGCCTGCACGCCCCCCAGCGTCATCACGATATCCGCCCCCGCCGCGCGCAGCGCGTAGAGCACCAGCGGATGCACGCCCTCGGGGCCCCGCGGGCCGGAGCAGGCGATCACCATGGGCACGCCCGCCGCCTTCGCCGTGGCCACCGACATGTAGGCCGAGGCGATATGGGCGTAGCGCCCGGCCGGCACGTAGCAGCCCGCCACCCGCACCGGCACCAGGCGCTGGCCGGCGATGACGCCAGGGGAGAGCTCGACCGAAAAATCCTGCACGCTGGCGCGCTGCGCCAGGGCGAAGCGGCGCACCCGGTCGACGGCGAAATCGATATCCTCGCGTATCGCGGCCGGCAGGCCGGTGAGGCGGCGATCGATCTCCTCGCCGCTCACGATGATCTCGCCATGCCAGCCATCGAGGCGTGCGGCATGCGCGCGCACCGCCGCTTCGCCACCGGCCGCGATATCGGCCAGCATGGCCTCCACCACGGCACGCGCCTCGGTGGTGGTGTCGTCCGGCGTGCGGCTCGCGCGCTTGAGGTGGGTGATGGCCATGCTTGCCGCGCTCCGATGGCGTTACTGGTTCAGCGCGAAGGCGCGCAGGGCCGGATTGCCGGCGATCCGCCGCAGCACCTCATCGGTGATATAAACCGAGGGCGCGGGCGGATTGGCGACCGTGCCGACCTGGGCGAGGAAGGCGGCCAGCCCCTCGAACCAGCGATCGACCTGCGAGGGGCCGGCGCCACGGTCCATCAGGCGCAGATGCTCCTCCAGCCCGAAGGTCGGGTGGCGGTCGATCTCGGCGCCGAGTGCGGCGGGCGAGATGGTCACGCCGCCCTGGGCATAGAAGCGCTGCATGGATTGCAGCGCGGCCTCGCGGTTGGTCTTGGTCCAGGCGATGCCGCGCAGCACGGTGGCGAGGAAGCGCGCGACCATCTCCGGGTTCTGCCGCAGATAATCGTCGCGCACGACGATGTTGGAGGGCACGGTCGCCCCGGCATCGGAGCCGCTGCACAGCGGCACGGCCCCCATGCGCTCCTCGGCGGTGTAGATGTTCGGCGCCCAGAGGCCGGCGACGCGGCCCTCGCCGGTCGAGAAGGCGGAGAGGATCTGCGCCTGCGCCAGGTTCACGACCTGAAGATCGGTGCGCGCCAGGCCGAAGGTGCGCAGGCAGTTCTGCAGCACGTAATCGACCGTCGTGTTCACGGTGATCAGCACGCGCTGGCCGCGCAGGCTGGCGGGATTGGCGCGGATGCCGGCGAGGTCGGCCGCGCGGACCATCAGGATGTTGGTCTGGCTCTCGTCATTGGAGATGCCGATGGTGCGCAGGTTGAAACGCGAGGCGCCGAGCACCGCGGGGGCCGAGCCGGTGATGCCGACATCCCAGGCATTCGCCGCGGCGGCCGCGACCTGCGGCGGGCCGGCCGGGAAGAAGGTGATGGTGGGCTCGATGCCCATCTGCCGCCACCAGCCCTGCTCGCCGGCCAGGAAGACCGGGAACATGGAGAAATCCGCGGGCTGGATGGAGATGTTCAGCCGCTGCGGCGCGGCCGGCGTGCCCTGTGCCAGCACCGGTGCCGCGAGCCCGAGCGACAATGCCGCGATGCCGCCGATGAGTATCCTTCGAAGCATACCTGTTCTCCTCTGTGTCATGCGTTCTGCGCCTCGCGCGCCTTGAGCAGCTTCCAGATCCGGCTGCGCATCTGGGTGAAGGAGGGCCGGTCCATGACCTCCTCGATCGGCTGGCTTTCCCAGGCCTCGCTTTCGCGCAAGGGCCGGATGTCGATGGTCTCGATGATGCGGCCGGGCTTGCGGCCCATCACCACCACCCGGTCGGCCAGATACACCGCCTCCTCCACCGAATGGGTGATGAAGAGGACGGTGCGCGGGTTGCGCCGTGCCAGGCGCACCAGCTCCTCCTGCATCACGATGCGGGTCTGCGCATCCAGCGCGCCGAAGGGCTCGTCCATCAGCAGGGCGGCGGGGTTCATCACATAGGCCCGCGCGATGGCCACGCGCTGCTGCATGCCGCCGGAAAGCTGGTGCGGGAAGCTGTCCTCATGCCCCGCCAGGCCCATCAGCTCGACATAATGCGCGATGGCGGCCTCGGCCTCGGCGCGCGGCGTGCCCTTGCACATCAGGCCGAAGCCGATGTTCTCGCGCACCGATTTCCAGGGCATCAGGGCGAATTGCTGGAACACCACGGCGCGCTCCGGCCCTGGCCCGCGCACCGCGCGGCCACCCACCTCGACGCTGCCGGTGCTGGGGAATTCGAGGCCCGCGGCCATGCGCATCAGCGTCGTCTTGCCGCAGCCCGAGGGGCCGACGATGGCCACGAATTCGCGCTCCTCGATCCGCAGATCGGTGGTGTCGATGGCCAGGAAATCGCCGCCCTTGGGCAGGCGGAAGGTCTTGGTGACGCCGCGAAAGACGATCTCACTCATGTCTGACCCCATCGCCGCTTGAACCAGGCCTCGACGCCGCGCAGCGCCACATCGATCGCGAACCCCACGACGCCGATCCCGACCATGCCCGCGATCACGATGTTGGTGGCGAGGTTTCCCTGCCCCTGCACCATCAGATAGCCCAGGCCCGCGCCGACCACGATCAGTTCCGAACCGACCAGCGATTGCCAGCCCAGCCCTGCCGAGACCCGCAACCCGGAGATGATCGAAGGCATGGCGCCGGGCACCAGCACATGCTGGATGATCCGCCGCCCGCTGGCGCCCATGGTCTGCGCGGCTTCCACCAGGCGCGGCTCGACCAGCCTCGCGCCGCGATAGGCGCTGATCAGGCATGGCGCGAAGGAGCCGACGAAGATGATCAGCAGCGGCCCGCCGATGCCGGTGCCGAACCACAACGCCGCCAGCGGCACCCAGGCGAGGGGCGCCACGAAGCGGATGCTGTCGAAAAGCGGCGTGATGATCTCATCGAGGATGCGATACCAGCCCATCAGCAGGCCGAGCGGAATGCCGATGGCCACCGCGATCGCCCAGCCCATCAGAAACCGGCCGATGCTGGCCGTCAGATGCTCGGCATAGACATGCCCGGCGAAGGGCTGGTTCCACAGCCGCACCAGCGTCTCCCACACCGCGAGCGGCGAGGGCAGCAGATTGGCCGGCATCAGCCCCGACCAGGCGACCAGCATCCAGCCGCCGAAGAACAGGGTGAAGCCGGCAAGCGTCAGCAGCCAGAATTCCACCACGCCAAGCACCGTGCCGGCCGGGCCGAGAAAATTGCGGTTCGCCATCAGATCGCCTGCCGCCAGTTGAGCACCCGCCGCTCCAGCAGCCCGAGCAGCCAGGTGGTGGCCGCGCCGCAGACCGCCACCGCCACCATCCCCACGATGATCATGCCGGGAAAGATGTCCTGCCCGGCAATGTTCAGCACCCGGCCCAGGCCGAAAAACGCGCCGACCAGCTCGGCCGCGACCAGCGTGGTCCAGGAGGCCTGCAGCGAGAGCCGCAGCCCGGTGAAGATCAGCGGCATCGACCCCGGGATCACGACATGGCGGATCACCTGCGCGGTCGATGCGCCCTGGGTGCGGGCGGCGGCGATCAGTACCGGGTCCACGTTGCGCACGCCGGTGAAGGCATTGATCACCGCGGGCACGAAGGCGGTCAACCAGATGACGAAGACCTTGCCCGTGTCGCCCAGGCCGAACCAGACGATGGCGAGCGGAATCCAGGCCAGCGCGGGTATCGGGCGCAGCAGCAGAAAGATCGGGTTGATCAGCGCCTCGGCCCGGCGGCTCCAGCCCATCAGCAGCCCGAGCGGAATCCCCGTGACGATCGCCACGGCGAAGCCGCGCGCGACAAGGCCAAGGCTGTGCATCGCGTGCTGCCAGAGCGTGGCGCCGGCATAGCCGCGGTCGAGGATCTGCTGCAGGGCGGCCCAAACCTCGGACGGGGCCGGCAGGCGCAGCGGGTTGAGCCAACGCGTCCCCGTCGTCGCCACCCACCAGAGCGCGAGCACCGCGACAATGGTGAGGGCACCCACGAAAAACGCGCGGTGAAACCGCGCAGGCGCCGCGCCCGTGGCCAAGGACATGTCTCCAGACGTGTTTTCACGATGCTTTCATCGGCTCCCGGCGAAGTCAAATATAAACAGCCGCACGGCCCGATGCTCGCTTGAAAAAATTTTCAGGCGGGCGGATCATGGCGCCATGAAGCCGCGCCTTCGCCCCCGGCTGCTCGACATCGCGGCCGCCGCCGGGGTTTCCCTCGCCACCGCCTCGCGCAGCCTCGCGCAGCCAGAGATCGTCAGCGCCCACACCCTCGCGCGCGTGCGCTCCGCCGCCCTGCGGCTGGGCGGGCCGCATGCGCTGGACGCCGCGCGTGGCCATCCCGGAAGCGGCATCGCCGCCATCATCCCCACCCTCGACAATCCGATCTTCGCGCGCGCCCTGCAGGCCATGCAGGAGGTGCTGACCGCGGCCGGGCACAGCCTGCTCGTCGCCTCGTCCCACTACCAGCCGGAGACCGAACTCGCCGTGCTGCGCGGGTTGCTGGCGCGCGGCGTGGATGGTGTGATCCTGGTCGGCGCGCAGCGCTCGACCGAAGCCTGGGAGGTGCTGGAGAGCGCCGGCGTTCCGGTCGTGCTCACCTGGTGCGACGATGACCGCTTCGACGCGGTGGTGGTCGACAACCACGCGGCCGGGCGCCTGGCCGCCGAGCATCTGATCGAGCTCGGGCACAGCCGGCTCGGCGTGGTCTGCGGGGCGATCCGGCACAATGACCGGCAGCGCGCGCGAATGGCGGGCGTGCGCGATGCGCTGGCCGCGCGCGGCCTCGACCTGCCGGAATGGCGTGTGGCGGAGCAGGAATTCAGCCTCGCCGGCGGGCGCACCGGCTGTGCCGCCCTGCTGGCCCTGGCCGAGCCGCCGACCGCGATTGTCTGCGGCATCGATCAGCTCGCCGTCGGCTGCCTGGTGGAGGCGCAGTCGCGCGGGATCAGCGTGCCCGGCGACCTCTCGGTGGTGGGCATCGACAATCTGGAAATGGCGGCGCATCTCCAGCCCTCCCTCACCACCGTGCATGTCCCCACCGCCAGGATCGGCGAGGCGGCCGCGGGCCTCGTGCTGGCACGGCTGCGGGGCAAGCCCTGCGCCCGCCGGGTGGAATTGCCGATCGAGCTGGTGGTGCGCCGTTCCTCGGCCCGGCCCCTGGGCTGACGCAGGCTTCGGATCGCGGGCCGGCACTTCGGGCGGCGAGCGCCGCGGCTGCGTCAGCCCGGCGCCTGGACCACGCTGCGTTCACTCCGCGTGCTCCGGCCATTGTTGAGAGAAGGATTCAGCTTTTCCGGCGATTCCGCCTCAACGCATCATGCTCTCGGCAGTCCGGCGGGGTTGCGTGATCTCCGCCGAGATGACGCCATCGGCATAGTGCATCGCGCCACCCGCACCGCGCGCGATGCTGCGCGCCGCCAGATTGTCCACCAGGCAATGGAGATGCACGGTCCGGATCGCCCGGCGGCCCGCCATTTCGATCAATCGGCGCAGCAATTCCGTGCCGATGCCCAGGCCCTGAAACGGCCGCTCGACCGAGAATGCCACTTCCGCCGACCGCTGCCAGACCGGATTCTCCCGGCGCAATTCGCCGATGCCGCGCAACACGCCCGCGATGAAGGCGCCCAGGATGATCCCGCCGCCTGCGAAGATGGCGTCGCAATGCGCCCTGAGCGCCGCATCGCCCATGCCGCAGAAAAATCGCGACCGGCGGGCATCGAGGTCCAGCCGCAGCATATGTTCCCGCACCGCGGCCGTTTCCGATGTCAGGAGTTTGCGGATGGTCCATTGCCCGGCCAGGAGAGGAGTGGAGAGGTTTTCGGGAATTTTCATGTTGCAATGCACAATTCCCATATCGTCCGCTTGGGCCAAGGTTCAAGGCGCGCCCGGCCACCACGCCGGCTTGCCGGGGCGCGGCCGGCCCCCCATCCTGCCCGCACGGGAGCGGAGACGGGCGATGGCGGCACATCTGCATCAATGGCCGGCACAGGGGCGGGTCCATCACGGCGCCGCGGTGGCGCAGGCCCTCCCGCGCGAGATCGCGCAGGCCGCGCGGGTGGTGCTGGTCTCGCCCCGCTCGCTCGCCGGCAGCGCGCTTGCGGCCGAGGTGACGGCGGTGATCGGCGACCGCCTGGCCGGCGGCTTCGCCGCGATGCGCGCGCATAGCCCGGTGGAGGATGTGCTGGCGCTCGCCGGCCTGATGCGCGACCGCAAGGCCGACCTCGTCATCGCCCTGGGCGGCGGCTCGGTCATCGATGGCGCCAAGGTCGCCTGCCTCGCGGTGTGGCGCGGCATCGCCGATGCGCAGGGCTTGATCGGCGCCGCCACCTCACGCGGCAACGAGCCCGGCTTCTGGGATGGCGAGCCGCCGGGGCCGCGCATCGTCGCTGTGCCGACCACCCTCTCGGCCGCCGAATTCGCCCCGCATGCCGGCTATACCGATCTCGCGGCCGGCCGGAAACATCGCGCGCTCGACCCCTGGATGGTGCCGCGCGCGGTCATCCTGGACCCGGCGGCGACCATGTTGACGCCCGCGCCCCTGCTGCTCTCCTCCGGCATCCGCGCCCTCGACCACGCGGTGGAGCGCTGGTGCTCGGCGGCGCCCACCGCCTTCTCGGACGCGGTGTCATTGCAGGCCATGACCATGCTGGCCGCGAACCTGCCGCGCCTGCACCGCGACCCCCACGACATGGCCGCGCGCGCGGCCTGCCAATATGCCGCCTGGCTCTCGGTGATGGGCGGCTGGTCGGGCGTGCCGGTGGGGGCCAGCCATGGCCTGGGCTATATCCTGGGCGCGGCCCGCGGCGTGCCGCATGGCATCACCTCCTGCCTGATGCTGCATGCGGTGATGCGCTGGAATGCCGGGGTGAATGGCGAGCGCCAGGCGCAGATCGCCCGGATTTTCGGCGCCGAGGCGGCCGGCCCCGCGATCGAGGCTTTCGTCCGCGGCCTTGGCCTGCCGACGCGGCTGTCCGAACAGGGGATCACCCCGGCGGACATCCCCGGCCTCGCGGCGCGCTGGACCGGCGATGCGCCGATCGCGACCAACCCCAGGCCGATCGGCGGCGCGGCCGATCTGGAGGAAATCCTGCAACTGGCGGCGTGACGCGGCGCATTCCGCTTGTCCTGCGCGCCGCGCCGCACCTATCGTTCGCGATCGACCCCCGGAAGGACCAGTGCCCATGCCGCTCGAAAACCACGCAGCCGCCGACATCACGCTGGCCGACGCCCGCCACAAGGCGCGCGTGGACCTGGCGGCGGCGCATCGCCTGGCCGTGCGCGACGGCTTCAACGAGGGCATCTTCAACCACTTCACGCTGCGCGTGCCGGGCACCAATGACCGCTACTACCAGATCCCCTTCGGCCTGCATTGGAGCGAGGTCACCGCCTCCTGCTTCATGGAGGTCGGCTATGATGGCGAGATCATGGAGGGCGAGGGCATGGTCGAGCGCTCGGCCTATTGCATCCACGCGCCGATGCACCGGCTGCTCGAAGGTGCGGCCGCGGTGTTCCACACCCATATGCCCTACACCTCCGCGCTGGCCCGGCTGGAGGACCCGCAGATCCTGCCGATCGGCCAGACCGAGCTCGGCACCATGATGCGCACCGCCTATGACGCGACCTATACCGGCCCTGCCTTCGATCCCTCCGAGGGCGAGCGCCTGGCGGGCCTGATCGGCGACAAGACGGTGCTGATCATGGCCAATCACGGCGTGGCGACGGTGGGGCGCAACGTGGCCGAGGCCTACGACCGGCTCTACTACATGGAGCGCGTGGCGCAGGTGCAGCTCTACGCGATGTGGACCAACCGCCCGCTCAAGCGCGTGGCCGAGGAGGTGGTGGACCACACCATCAGCACCTATCGCGGCACCGCGCCCAAGTATGGCGACCGCTCCAACGCCGAATGGCATTTCGACGCGCTGAAGCGGATCCTCGACCGCAAGGAGCCGGACTACAAGGATTGAGGGTTCCTGGCATGGGTGCGGCGGGCGTGACGCAGGGGTGACGGGGATCGCGGAGATCGGCGTCGAGGCGATCGCCATGGGCGACATCCTGCTGGTGCGTCGTTCGCGACGGAGGCGCTGAACGCCCTCGCCGCGACGGCGATCGGCAATATCTCGTCCTTCGCGGCGGGCGGGCACCTCGCCAGGGGCGGTGCGCAGCCTGGCCAGCCAGACGACGGAAAGGCGGTTTCGCCTTGTATTCGCTCCTTTTTCCGAGCGTAGTCAGGCCATATCTTTCGGGCTATAAAGCCGCCCCGGGCCGGATTAGCACAGCGGTAGTGCAGCGGTTTTGTAAACCGAAGGTCGGGGGTTCGATCCCCTCATCCGGCACCATCGGTTCCGCTGGCCAGCTGGTCCTGGCCGGCACCGGGCCTGCTGCCCAGGCCGCGATTGGCCACCGGGGGGGTTCAATTGCCAGGCTCATCGCGCCAAGCTGTCCCGACAACCTTTGGCCACACCCATTGCCACCCGCCCAGCAAGCCGCCTCCAGCCGCAACATCCTCATGGGCGTGGGGTGCATCTGCTTCGCCGGGCTGCTCTTCTCGCTGATGGGCGGCATCGCCAAGCTGCTGGGCGAGACCTATTCCTCGGTGCAGGTCTCCTGGGCACGCGCCTTCATTCACATGGTCTTCCTGGGCGCGGTCTTCCTGCCGCGCGGCGGCGTGGCGGTGCTGCGCACGCGAAAGCCGGGGCTGCAACTCGGGCGGGCGGCGATGCTCACGCTGTCCAACCTGTGCTTCTTCTTCGCCATCACCTTCATCCCGCTGGCCAAGGCCTCGGCCATCTCGCTGACCGCGCCATTGATCGTGGCGCTGCTGGCCTGGCCGATGCTGCGCGAGCGCACGACGGCCCTGCGCGTGGCGGCGGTGGGGTTGGGGTTCGTGGGCGTGCTGGTGGTGATCCGCCCGGGTGCGGAGGTCTTCCACCCCGCCTCGTTGCTGGTGATGGTCTCGGCCGCCGCCTATGGGGTCTATCAGATCCTCACCCGCATGGTGGCGCCTTATGATTCCCCCGCCACCTCGGCGCTGTGGTCACCGCTGACCGGCGCCTTGCTGCTGGCCCTGGCGCAACCCTGGGTGTGGGAAAATCCGCGCTCGCTCTTCGATTGCGGGCTGTTCCTGGCCTGCGGCGCGCTGGGGGCCATCGGTCACTATTTCGTGGCCCAGGCGCTGCATTTCGCGCCCGCCAATGTCGTCTCGCCCTTTCAGTATCTGCAATTGCTGGCGGCGGTGGCCGTGGGTTTCGCCATGTTCGGCCATTTGCCGGACACGCTGACCTGGGTGGGTGCGGCCATCATCGTGGGCGCCGGGCTGGTGCTGGCATGGAGCCAGGCGCGCGGGCGCTGAAACCCCGGGGCCGCGACGGGCGTTCCCTTCCCGGACCCGACAAGGCCGCCATCGGGGCGGCCGGGGCATACGGAGTACTCGCCATGGACAAGGATCGTGTTGCCGGCATCGGCAATCAGGTGAAGGGCAGCATCAAGGAGGCCGCCGGCAAGGTGGTGGGCGATGCGAAGCTGGAGGCCGAAGGTGCGGCCGACAAGGCGCATGGCAAGGTGCAGAACGCCGTCGGCGGCGCCAAGGATGCGCTGCGCGACGCCGCCAACAAGGCCTGATCGCCCAGGATTTGGGCTGACATGAAAGGGCGGGGCCATGTGCCCCGCCCTTTTGCGTTGACGGCGCGCCCGCCCGGCCCGAGATCACCGCCATGCGCGTCCTCGTCCTGTATTCCCACCCCCTGCCCGAAAGCTTTTGCGCGGCCAATTTCGCCGCGACCTGCGCGGCCCTGCGCGAGGCGGGCCATGAGGTGGATGCCTGCGACCTCTACGAGGAGGGTTTCTCGCCGGTGATGAGCGCCGAGGAACGCCGCGGCTACCACGACCCCGCGACCAACCGCGCCCCCGTCGCCGGTTACGTCGACCGCCTGCTGGCGGCCGAGGCGCTGGTGCTGGTCTTCCCCACCTGGTGCTTCTCCATGCCCGCCATGCTGAAGGGGTGGTTTGACCGGGTGCTGCTGCCCGGGGTGTCCTTCACGCTCGCCGAGGACGGCATCGCCCGCCCTGCCCTGACCCATCTCAAGCGCATCGCCGGCGTGGTGACCTATGGCCGCCCCCGCTTCAACGCCCTTCTGGTGGGGGACCCGCCGCGCAAGGCTGTCACTCGCTACCTGCGCATGGTCAATGCCGGTCGCGCGAAGGTGGAATACCACGCGCTCTACGACATGAACCGGGCGACGCTGGAGCAGCGCCAGGCGTTTCAGGCCCGTTTTTCCGCCGCCTTCGCGAAGTGGTGAACAGCGCAGCGGCGGAGCCGTGGTCGGGCTACTCGAGGATTTCCTCGACCTCCTCGATCGCGCCGAAGAGGTAGTGCGGCCGCGGCTTGGAAGGCTCCCAATCCGGATCCTCGAAGCCCAGCATCTTTCCGGGGTTGAGCAGGCCGCGGGGATCGGCCTCGCGCTTGAATGCCGCCTGTTTCGCATCCACGCGCTTCATGCCGCCTTCCTCCAGGGTGAAGACATGCGGGTTGAAGATGGGGGCGCCTGAATCATTGTGGATCTGGATGATCTCCTCCAGCCGCTCCTCGGTGGTGAAGCGCACGAGTTGCAGCCCGAAGCAGGTCACCGCGCCGCCATAGCGGACGAATTCCAGATGCATCGGCACCTCGTCGCCGAAGCGCTGTTCCATCGCGGCCAGGGTCTCGAAATGATGCGGCGGCGGGAAGAGGGTTTGCAGGTAGGTGAAGCCGCGATCGGTCTTCAGCGCCTGCAAGGTGGTATGGTTCCAGCTGTGTTCGTAGAGCGGGATTTCCGCCGCTTCGGTCTCGCAGCGGTAAAGCTCCCGCCCGCCCATCCGGGCCAGCATGGGTGCGACGATCTCGATGTATTCCGGCGCCAGCATGGCCAGCACCACCGAATCACCCTCGGGGATCAAGCCGGCAAAAGCCTTGAAATGGCGCTGCGGGATGGGTGCCGCGACGACGCAGGCCAGCTTCTTCACCACCCCGTCGCTGGCCACCAGCGCCTCGGCGAAGCGCGCGGCCTCGAGCATGGTGGGGAAGCTGTAGATCAGATCCACCCAGTCGAAGGCCGGGGCGAGTGGCATTTCCAGCTCGGTGATCACGCCGTTGGTGCCATAGGCGTGGTTGACGCGGGCGATGTCATCGCCGCGCAGTTCCAGGATGCGCGGCTCCGCCTCCATGGTGATGACGCGCAGCGCCAGCACATTCCCCGCCTCCCGCAGCATGCCATAGGTGCAGGAACCGATGCCCGAGGAGCCACCGGCGATGAAGCCGCCAATGGTGGCCGTGCGCTTGGTGGAGGGGTGGAAGCGCAGCTCGCCGCCCACCTTCTCGCGCGTGTGGCGATCGATATCGATCAGCTTCGCGCCGGCCTGGATGCGCGCCAGGCCCGACTTGCACCACAGCACCTGATCGAGGCGGGAAAGGTCCAGCACCACGCCCCCCTTCAGCGGCATGGCCTGGCCGTAATTGCCGGTGCCGGCGCCGCGCGGGGTGACGGCGATGTTTCGCGAAAAGCATTCGCGCATCACCGCAATGATTTCGGCCTCGTCCTTCGGCATGGCCACGGCCTCGGCCGTGGCGCCATTGAGCTGGCGCTTGAGCACCGGCGAATACCAGAAGAAATCCCGGCTCTTCTGCCGCACCAGGGCAGGGTCGGTCAGGAATTCCACGCCCGGCAGGGCGGCGATGAGGTCTGCTATCATGGTGTGAAACTGAGCATCTTTCCGGGGTTGAAAAGGCCCAAGGGGTCCACGCGGCGCTTGAACCCCAGCTGGTCGCCGGGCACGCGGCGATAGCCCGAGCCTTCCTCGATGGTGAAGACATGCGGGTTGGCGATGCCCGCACCCGCTTCCTCGAAGCCGGCCATGATGGCCGCCAGCCGTTCCTCGGTGGTGAAGCGGATGACGGGGAGCGCGGACATGGTGATGCGGCCGCCGAAGCGGACGCACTCGGTGTGCATCCAGACCTCGTCCGGAAATTTCGCCCGCACCGCTTCCACCGATTCCAGCGTGCCCTCGAAGGGGAAGCGGCATTGCAGATAGGTGACGCCGCGATCCTTCTTCAGCACCTGTAGCGTCGTGTGGTTCCAGCAATACTCGTAGAACGGCGTGGCGGCCGGGTCGCGCTCGGCGGCCACCGCATCCTGTTCGGCCACGATGCGCCCGCCATGCTCGGCGGCCATTTCGCGCAAGGCCAACATCCCAGCGGCTGTCACCATCACCAGGGCCAGCGAATGCCCCTCGGGCACCACATCGGCAATGCCGCGGAAGAAGGGCGGCAGGCGGCTGTCGAAGACGCCGCACATCTTCTTCGCGATGCCGTCGGCGAAGGCGAAGCTGAGCGCGAAACGCGCCGCGTCGGGAAATTTTTCGAACACGATGGCCACATCGCGCCAGGCCTGTGCCGGCGCCAGGGGCACGCGCACACGGGTAATGATGCCCGTGGTGCCATAGGTGCGGTTGACCGGATTGGCCTCGTCACCCTCGATATCGAGGATGCGCGGCGGGTCTTCCAGGGTGGCGACGCGCACCCCCAGCAGGTTCCCGCGCTCGCGCATAGTGCCATGGCTCATGCCGCCCACGCCGGCGCCGCCGCCGGCCACGAAGCCGCCAATGGTCGCCGTGCGCTTGGTGCTGGGCCAGAGCCGCAATTCCCACCCACGCTCGCGCGCCCAGAGGTCGAGATCGATCATTTTTGCGCCGGCCTCGGCCTCCAGCACGCCGTCGGTCAGGGAGACCGGCGCCGCCATGGCCGTGAGGTCGAGCACGAGGCCGCCCTCCAGCGGCACGCATTGGCCGTAATTGCCGGTGGCGCCACCGCGCGCGGTGACGGGCATGCGGGCAGCGCGGCATTCGCGCAGCAGCCGCAACACCTCCTCCTCATCCCGCGGCCGCGCCCAGAGCTCAGCGCTCTTGCCATCCAGCTGGCGTTTCAGAACCGGCGAGTACCAATAGAAATCCCGCGATTTCTGGCGGAGCAGCGCCGGATCGCGGGAATGCTCTATGCCCTCAAGATCCATGCTGGTCGCGCTGGTTGATCACCCAGGCGTCGCGATCGAAGCGGGAGATGTCGCGGATGAGTTCCGCCACCTTGGCCCCGGCAAAGGCCAGGAATTTCTCGCCATCCTCCGCCGTGGCGCGGGAGGCATCGCCCACCGCGCCCGCCGGGTGCAGATCCTGCGCCTGCCAGCCGAAGCCCATGGTGCCCTCGGGCGTCAGCGTGGCGAACTGGTTTTCCAGCCCGATCCAGCGGTTGCGGAAGTTTTTCGCGAGTTCCGGTTTGCAGTTTTCCGGATCCAGCCGAAGCATCAGCGAGGTTTCCACATACCCCGCATGGATGCCGTAACGGCCCTCCAGGCTGTCCACCAGCCCCTCGGGCTTGCCCAGGCGGCTCCACTGCGCGTTGACGCAAAACATATCCGCCTTGATGCGCAGCCGGCGGCAGACGATGTCGATGATCTGCGGCTGCCCGCCATGGCTGTTGAGAAACAGCATTTTTTTGACGCCGGCGCGCGACACGCTTTCACCGATTTCCGTCCACAGCGAAATGAGCGTCTCGGGCGTGGAGGTGATGGTGCCGGGGAAGCGCAGATGCTCGACCGAGCATCCCACCTTCTGGATCGGCAGCACCAGCGCCGGCACCTCCGGGTCGAGGAGGCTCAACGCGCGGGCCAGCACCCCCTCATTGATGGTGGCGTCCACCGAGACCGGCAGATGCGGCCCGTGCTGCTCCATCGCCCCGGTCTGCAGGATGGCCACCGTATCGGCCGGAAGGGTCTCGAATTCGGGCCAGGTGAGGTCCTGCCAGTACCGGGTGCGTATCGCCATTTATGCGAGCCTGAGATCCGTGGGGGCGGGAAGATAGCGCGGATCGTAGATCTCGCTCCAGGCCACCTCGCGGGCAATGGAGAAGGCCTGGCGCACCGCATCGATGCCGCGCTGCACCCGGCCGGTATCCACCTGGCCAAAGCCGTGCTGGCGGACATGGGCGGTGAAGGTCAGCTCATCCAGCGCCATGCGCAGGCGGGCGGTTTCCAGCGGCACATCGGTCAGCGGCTCGCGCCGGCGCAGCACCTCGATGGCCATGGCGGGGTCGGCCAGGCTTTCGTATTGCGCACGGATCAGGGCGCGGATGATGCCGGTGACAGCGGCCGGATTGGCCGCGGCCCAGCGCCGGCTGGTCAGCAAGGCGGTCGCGTAGAAATCGGCGCCGAACTCATTGTACTTCATCGTCACGATGTCCTCGTCGCGGATGCCCAACCCGCGCAGCGAGAAAATGCCGGAGGTGATGAAGCCGGTGATGGCATTCGCGCGCCCCTGGGCCAGCATCGGCTCGCGCAGCGGCGGCGCCACCGAGAGCCAGGTCACCCGGCTGCCATCGAAGCCCGCGGCGCGCGCGAAGGCGGGGAAAAGCTGCCGCCCGGCGTCGGAATCGGGCGCCGCCAGCGTCTTGCCCACCAGATCGGCGGGCCGCGCGATATTCTCGCGCCTGAGCGTCATCACCGCGAGTGCCGTCGCGTCATAGACCAGGAAGGGGGTGAACAAATCCACATCCGGCCGTTCCAGCTTCATCCGGATCATCGGGTTCACATCCGCCACGCCGACATCGAAGGCGCCGCCGGCGATCTTCACCGGCACATCGCCGGAGCCGAAGCCGCGCTCCATCGTCACGTTCAGCCCCTCGCGCCGGAAATGGCCGCGCTCCAGCGCCACCAGGAAGGCGGCCTGCGGGCCCTGGAAGGCCCAGTCGAGCGAAAAGCGGACGGGGGTAAGGGTCTGCGCATGCACGGCCGGGGCGGCCAAAAGCATGAGGGCGGTGCGGCGATACATCATATCCTCCTGTGGGATGTTGTTTCAGGCGATGTAGCACCGGCCAGCGGTCCGGCGCATCCGCGAGGGCGCGGCCGGCGCGGTGGGGCGGCCCGCCCCTGCGCGGATTCTGACCATCGCTGCCTTCACGGCGGGCATTTGCCGGGCACCGGTCCTGGCGCCGGCCCTTCGCCGGGGATGCGCCGCGCGCCCGGGCCGCTAAGATCGAGCGCAGTTCACGATGGGAGCCCGCCATGCTGGCCACGCAGACCCCGCTGCTGCGCCAATTCTGGTATCCGCTGATGCCGCTGGCGATGCTCGCGGATGGCCCGAAGCCGTTTCGCCTGCTCGGTGAGGATCTGGTGCTTTGGGTGGATGGCGAGGGCCAGCCGGCCGTGATGGCTGACCGCTGCTGCCACCGCACGGCGAAGCTCTCCAAGGGGTTCTACACCGAGGGCCGGCTGGCCTGCGGCTATCATGGCTGGGAATATGACCGCGCGGGCCTCGTGGTGCGCGTGCCGCAGCGCCCGCCGGAGCGGCAATCGGGCGGCCGCATGGGCACGCCCAGTTATCGGGCCGTGGCGCGCTACGGCTATATCTGGGCAGCGCTGGAAGAACCGCTCTTCCCCTTCCCCGAATTCGAGGAGGAGGCGGAAGGCTTTCGGCGCATCGACGAGTTCTATGAGGTGTGGAACTGCGCCGGCCTCAGGCTGATGGAGAACAGCTTCGACAACGCGCATTTCAGCTTCGTCCATCGCGCCAGCTTCGGCGACCAGGGCCACCCCGAGCCTGCCAAGCTCGAGATCGAGGAATACCCGGACGGCTTCCTGATGATCACCGAGGTGCCGGTGCGCAACCCCGAGGTGCAGAAGAAGGCGCTGGGCATGGACAGCGACACCACCACGCGGTTCATGCGCGGGCGCTGGTACATGCCCTTCCTGCGCAAGCTGCGCATCCGCTACCCCAATGGCATCAGCCACAGCATCATCACGGCAGCGACGCCGATCGACGACGCGACCAGCCAGATCGTTCAGTTCGTCTACAGGTCGGACACCGAGGAACAGGCGGCGGCGGCCGACATCATCGCCTTCGACCGCATGGTCACCAATGAGGACCGCGACATCATCGAAAGCACCGAATTCGACGTGCCGCTGGACCAGGCGGGGATCGAGTACAACATGCCCTCCGACCGTCCGGGCGTGCTGATGCGCCGCATGCTGGCGGCGGCCATAGCGGCGCAGGGCAAGGCGGCGGCGTGAGCCACCTCACCCTCTCCCGCCTCACGAAAACCTATGGCGGACCGCCCGCCGTCGATGACGTGTCGCTGGAGGTGGAACGCGGCGAATGCATCGCCCTCCTCGGCCCCTCGGGCTGCGGCAAGACCACGACCTTGCGCCTCGTGGCCGGCTTCATCGCCCCCGATGCAGGCTGGATCGAGCTGGATGGCCGGCGCATCGAGCGCGAGCCACCCTATCGCCGGCAGATCGGCATGGTGTTCCAGAACTACGCGCTGTTCCCGCACATGACGGCGGCCGGAAACGTGGCCTTCGGCCTGGAGATGCGCGACGTGCCCGCGCCCGAACGCCGCGCCCGCGTGGCCGAGGCCCTTGACATGGTGGGCCTGGCCGATTTCGCGGCGCGGTATCCGGCGCAACTCTCCGGCGGCCAGCAGCAGCGCGTGGCGCTGGCCCGCGCGCTGGTGACCCGCCCTGCCCTGTTGCTGCTGGATGAGCCGCTGTCGAACCTCGATGCCGGTCTGCGGGTGGAGATGCGGCAGGAGATCGGCCGGCTGCGGCGCGCCTTGGGCATCACCACCCTCTTCGTCACCCATGACCAGGAGGAGGCTCTGGCGCTGGCCGACAGGATCGCGGTGATGGAAAAGGGCCGCATCGTGGAATGCGCAGCCCCGCAGGCGCTGAGCGAACACCCGAGCCATGTCTTCACCGCAGGCTTTCTGGGTGCGCGCACCGTGCTGCCCGGCCGGGCGGAAAACGGCGCCTTCGCCTCGGGCGATATCCGCGTTTCCCTGCCGCCCCACGCCCCTGCCCGCCCCAGCCACGCCGTGCTGCGCGCCGC
Source organism: Acetobacteraceae bacterium (assembly GCA_021732665.1). Taxonomy (GTDB): domain Bacteria; phylum Pseudomonadota; class Alphaproteobacteria; order Acetobacterales; family Acetobacteraceae; genus Rhodovarius. The sequence continues at coordinate 32,257 of JAKFUL010000031.1, read as the reverse complement.
CCGCCTGACGCTGCATGGCGCGACCGCCGATGCGCCCTTCGCCGCATGGGGCGTGGTGGCCGAGGCCGCCTGGCTGGGCGATGCCGTGCATTACGAGATCGCGCTGGGCTCGCGGAAAATCCGTGTGCTGCGCCCCACCACCGAACCCGCTCTGGCCCCCGGAACCCAAGTGCTGCTGCAAGGCGGCCATGACGCCATCACCTGGATTGGAGAGACCTGATGTTCACCCGCCGCAACGCCCTTCTCGCCGCCCCCGCTTTCTTCGCCTCCAACGCCATCGCCCAGATCAGGCGCGGCGATGAGCTGACCGTCGGCGTCTGGGGCGGCGCGCAGGAGCGCATCCTGCGCGAATTCGTCTCAGGGCCGCTGGAGGCGCAGCATGGCGTGCGCATCAACTACGTCCTCGGCGGCACCACCGAACGCCGGGCGCGCGCCTATGCCGAACGCGGCCGGCCCAGCTTCGACCTGCTCTACCTCAACATCTTCGAAAGCCGCCAGGCAGTGCGCGATGGGGTGACCCAGGCGGCCAACACCAATGTGCCGAACGCGCAGCATCTCTACCCTGTGGCCAGGCTCGGCGGCTTCGGCGTCGCCTTCAACCCGGTGACGATCGTCTATGACCGGCGGATGGTGGCGCAGCCCATGACCTCCTGGCGCGATTTCTGGCGCGACGACCTGCGCGGCAAGGTGATCTGGCCGACCTATCCCGGCGCCCAGGGCACCGCGGCACTGCTGATGGCGGCCAAGGTGTTCGGCGGCGATGAGAACAACATCGACCCCGGCTTCGCGGCCATTGCCCGGCTGCGTCCCTTCCCCGCCATCCAGGCCAGCCAGGACCAATTGTTCGGGATGTTCGACCAGCAGGTGGGCGCGGCCAGCGTGGAGTTCGGCAGCTTCACCCGTTCCTATGCCGAGGCGCGCAACCCCAACATCGTCATCGCCGACCCGGTGGAGGGCCAGGCGGTGGCGACCAATGTGGCCTGCATCACGGTCGGCACCCGCGCCCAGGCGCTGGCGGAGGCCTTCGTGAACCTGCATCTCAGCCCGGCCTGCCAGCGGGCCTATGCCGAGCGAATTTACTACTCGCCCACCGTGAACAACGTGGAATTTCCGCCGGCGCTGGCGGCGAAGCTGGTGCTGGGGCCGGAAGCCGTGGGCAAGCTGGTGGATTTCGATTGGGATGTGGTGATCAGGAACCAGCCGAGGTGGTCCAGCCGGTTTACCCGTGAGATTGCCGGGTAATGCCAACCCCGTCATGGCCGGGCTTGACCCGGCCATCTGCTGACGCCGCGGAGATGGCCGGGTCGTGGCCCGGCCATGACGGCGGGTGAGGAAGACATCCCCGCTCCTCGCCGGGCCATACCTGCTTTGGTTGCTCGCCGCCTTCGCGGCCCCCTTGGGCGTGGTCGCATTGCTCTCCGTGCAGGAAAGCAGCGAGTTGTTCGCGCCCCTGTCTTTCACCCCCAGCGCCGCGCAATACGCCGAAATCCTGGGCGACCGGTTCTACCTCCGCACCTTCCTCAACACGCTGTTGCTGGGGGCGGTGGTCACCGCCGTGTCGGTCGTGCTGGCCTATCCCATGGCGCTCTGGCTCACCCGCCTGCCGCCGGCATGGAAGCCGCTGGGCTTCGCCTGCGTGCTGGTGCCGCTGCTCACCAATGTCGTGGTGCGCTCGCTCGGCATCATCCTGCTGCTCGGCCGCGGCGGCATCCTCACGCGCATCACCGAGGGGCTGGGGCTGGGCCGCGTGGACCTGCTCTTCGGCTGGTTTGCGGTGGGGCTGGCGCTGACGCAGGTCTTCCTGCCCTTCATGGTGCTCGCGCTGTATGACGTGTTGGAGGCGCAGGAGAAGCGGCTGACCGAGGCGGCTTCCGGCCTGGGCGCCGGGCCGGTAGTCACCTTCTGGCGGGTGACGTTTCCGCTTTCGCTCGCCGGGCTGCGGGCGGGGATGACGGTGGTCTTCCTGCTGGCCTCCACGGCCTATGTCTCGGCCACGCTGGTGGGCGGGCGAAAAGTGCTGGTCAGCGGCATGGTGGTGCTGCGCGAGGGGCTGGAAATCCTGAACTATCCTCTCGCCGCGGCCATGGCCATGCTGATGCTCGGCGCCTCCGTTGCGGTGACACTGGGGCTCGCCTTCGTCATCGGCCGGTCCATGCCCTGGCTGAGCGGGCGCGGGCAGGGCGAGGCCTGGGTGCCGCCGCGCGCCCTGGTGCTGATCCTGGAAGCGCTGGGGCCATGGCTGTCGCGGCTGTTGCTGGCGCTGGCCCTGTTCCTGCTGCTGTTTCCGCTGCTGCTGGTGGCCGTGGCCTCGGTGAACAACTCGCCGCAGGCCTCGGTCGCGCAGTTCCTGGGCTTCACCTGGCGCTGGTATGTCGCGGTGTGGGAGAATCCGCGCTACCTCTCCGATGCCTGGGTCAGCGTGCAGCTGGCGTTGTGCTGCGTGGCCATATCGCTCGCCATCGCCCTGCCGGCGTCCTTCGCGCTGGGGCGCGGCACGTTTCGTGGCCGGGAATGGCTGGGTGCCGCGCTGATGCTGCCGCTGGCTTTGCCCGGCATCGCCATTGGCCTGGGCATGCTGCGGCTGCTGCAATGGTTCACCGCGCTGCCGCCGTTTCTGGGGCTGCTGGCGGTGCATGTCGTGCTGGTGGCGCCCTTCATGCTGGCGTTGCTGCGCGCCTCGGTGCAGCAGCTGGACCGCGCGCTGGAGGAGGCCGCAGGCGGGCTCGGCGCCTCGCCGGCCCGGGTGTTCGCGCGGGTGATCCTGCCGCAGCTCGGCCCCGGCATCGGCGTGGCCTGCGTCATCGGCTTTCTGCTCTCCTTCGGCGAGGTGACGGTGACGGCCTTCCTCACCACCGCGCGGATGCAAACCCTGCCGGTGCGGATCTATGCCGAGGCCACCTTCAGCCTGGAGAACACGGTGAACGCCATCAGCACCGGCATCATCCTGCTGACCATGCTTTTGCTCTGGGCCGTCAATCGGCTGATGCCGCTGGACCGGGTGTGGCGGCGATAGAGCATGATGCGTTGAGGCGGAATCGCCGAAAACGCTGAATCATGCTCGCAGCAACGGCCAGACCATGCGGAGTGAACGCATGTGAACGCAGCGTGGTCCAGGCCAGCGCCTATCGCACTGATCGCCCCTTCCGATTGGTTCTGTTAACCCGCTGCCAGCATTCTGCCTCCACGCCGAGAAAAGGAGAGCAGGATGTTCAGGAAGACCGCCGTGCCTACCATGCTGATCGCCCTGGCGGCATCGGCCTGGGCCAACACGGGGCAAGCCGCGCGCATCTGCGTGGCCAACGACGCCGCCACCCCCACCCGCTTCACCATCGACTGGCAGCCGGCCGGTGCCGCGCAGGCGACGCCAGGCCGCGCGGCCTGGCTGCGGGATTCGCAATACACTTTCAGCCCGGGGACCACCTTCTGCGTCCGGCCGCCCGGCGGGGTGGCGCTGCGCGTGACCGCGGAGGGCCATACCGGCGCCGGCTGGTCCACCGCCTGCTGGCAGGAATTCCAGGCCGGCCGCTCCGCCATCCTCATCGCCGGGGGCGACGCGATGGAGCAGAACTGCGAGATCCGTTAGCCGGCGACGATCAATGCGTGTTTTTTGCGCCCGAAGCTGAGTTTCGCGGGCGCAGCCACCAGCATCTGCGGGTCACTCGCCACCGCATCATCCACCCGCACGCCGCCGCCGGCGACGTGGCGGCGCGCCTCGGCGTTGGAGGCGGCGAAGCCGGCCTGGACCAGCAGCGCGGTCAGGCTGGTCTGCGCCCCGATGGCGATGCGCGGCAGGTCACCACCGGCCTCGCCTTCCTCGAAGGTTTTGCGCGCTGTCTCCGCCGCCGCCTCGGCCGCGGCGCGGCCATGCAGCAGGGTCGTGGCCTCTGTGGCCAACACCTTTTTCGCCTCGTTGATCTCGGCGCCTTCCAGCGCCTCGAGCCGGGCGATCTCCTCCAGCGGCAACTCGGTGAAGAGCTTCAGGAAGCGGCCGACATCGCCATCCTCGGTATTCCGCCAGAACTGCCAGTAGTCGAAGGGCGAGAGTTTTTCGGCGCTCAGCCAGATCGCTCCGCTCGCCGTCTTGCCCATCTTGGCGCCGGAACTGCTGGTGATGAGCGGCGTGGTCAGCACATGCGCCTCGCCGCCCGTCACCCGGCGGATGAGGTCCGCCCCCAGGACGATATTGCCCCATTGGTCCGAGCCGCCCATTTGCAGCGCCACGCCGTGCTGCCGGAACAGCTCGAGGAAATCGTAGGATTGCAGCAGCATATAATTGAATTCGAGAAAGGACAGATTCTGTTCGCGGTCGAGGCGCAGCTTCACGCTGTCCATCGACAGCATGCGGTTGACCGAAAAATGCCGGCCGACATCGCGCAGGAAGGGGATATAGGCGAGCTGATCCAGCCAGGCGGCGTTGTCGAGCATCACCGCATCCGTCGGCCCCTCACCGAAGGTGAGAAATGCATCGAAAACCTGGCGGATGCCGGCCTTGTTGGCCTCGATGCGCGCATCGTCGAGCAGCGGCCGCGCCTCGTCGCGAAAGGAGGGGTCGCCGACCTTGGTCGTGCCGCCGCCCATCAGCACCACGGGCTTGTGGCCGGCCTGCTGCAACAGCCGCAGGATCATGATCTGCACCAGGCTGCCGACATGCAGGCTATCCGCGGTGCAGTCGAAGCCGATATAGCCGGGCAGCACGCCGCTCTTCAGCCGGGCGGAAAACGCCTCGGCATCGGTGGTCTGGTGGATGAAGCCGCGGGCGCGGGCGAGGGCGAGAAAATCCTTCACGGCATCACCGCCACAGGGTCGCGCTTCGCCAGGCGGGCGAGCAGATGGTCCACCTCGGCCCGCGCCGGGGCGGAGAGTTTCGGCGCCGGGGCGCGGGCGGTCTCATGCGCGATGATGCCGCGGCGCATCAGCACATATTTGCGCACGGCCAGGCCGAGGCCGGGCTGGTTGTCGGTGCGGATCAGCGGCAGATGCGCCTCGAAGCGGTCCCACATTTCCTCCGTGGGGCCGTGCTTGCACAGCGCCACAAGAAGCTCCGGGAAGGCGTAGCCGGTCATCACGCCATCTGTGCCACGCGACAATTCCTCGGGCAGGAAGAGGCCGGAGAAGCCGCCGAGGATGGACAGGCGCTTCATCTTGCCCGCCGCCTCCAGCGCGCGGATCGCGGAAATCTTGTCCAGCCCCGGCCAATCCTCGGCCTTGAGCATCACGCAGCGCGGGTCGGCCGAAATGCGGGCCACCATGTTGGGCGTGATGGTCACGCCATTGGCCTGCGGGAAATCCTGCAGGCACCAGGGTGCCGGCCCCACCACCTCGCTGGCCTGCTGGAAGTAGGAGACGACCGCGTCATCGCCCTTCAGGCCGGGGGTGGGGGCGATCATCACGCCGGCCGCACCCGCTTCCATCACCTCGGCGCTCAGCGCGCGCATGGCGGCGAAGCCGGGGGAGGAGACGCCGACCACCACCGGCACCGCGCCGGCATTGGCGGCGAGCACGGCCCTGACGAAGGCCGTGCTCTCGGCCGCATCCAGCTTCGGCGCCTCGCCCATGATGCCGAGGATGGTGAGGCCGGTGGCGCCCATCCTCAGATAGGCCTCGGTCATGCGGGCCGCGCTGGGCAGGTCCAGCGCGCCATCCGGCAGGAAGGGCGTGGGGGCGATGACGTAAGTGCCTGTGGCGGTGCTGTCGAAGGTCATGCCGTGTCCGTTAGCCAACTTGGACTCGAGGAACAACTGGGGTTTCCGGCCTAACGCGCCTTAACCCGTCCAACCACGCTGTAGAGAACCTTGATGCCGAGGATATCGCCCGGCAGGGCGACGTGCGGTTCCTCAAAAAGGTTGACCTTCAACGCGTAGGCGCCGCCCATACGGGTGATGCCCAGGCCACTGATCTTCACGCCCGGAGGGAGGTATTGGGAGGCCACAGCCTTGGCTTCGCGGGCATGGTCTAATGTCGCTTCCATCTGGCGTCCCTAGGCGTTCGATTTCAAGAAGTCGAGTGACAGCCCCAGACCGGCGAGAATGGGCGGCAGCGCACACGCATATGTGTGGCCCCGGCTATTGGACCCACCCATCTCAGTTCCAGCGAACAGTAGCGCGCAAACCTCGTTGCTGTCATCGACAATGGCGGATCCGCTGTCGCCGCCGGCGCTGAATGGCAGGTCGCCCTCTCCCTCGATCTCAATCGCAGCATCGAAGCGCAGGGCGCCGGATTCGAATTCGACAACCAGATCGTCAACCTCGATGGCGCTGACCGTGCCGTGTGAAATACCGGTCGTCCGCCCTGCCTTGCGAACACGCATGCCCGGCTCGACCGGCGCTTGCCGGGCGCCGGCCAACCGACCCAGACCGCGGATCATCGTGGGCTCCACCTCGACCCCACGCGCGATCCTGGCAATCGCGGCGTCGCTGAGATTGACCTTGTCGCCACGCAGCGGAATTTCATCGAGCAGACTGCCGATCCTGGAGCCGGGCAGCGTGCCACCATCCAGCCCGCCGGGCTGCAGGATCGGATCGCCAGTTTTGGCCCGGCTCTCGTTGGCCAGGACGTGGTTGTTGCTGAGCATCACACTGCGCGCGGAGGCGGTGTGGACGGCGATCAGACCCAACGTGCCGGCGGTGACGTGGTAGTGGCCAATGGAACTCCCAATCACCACCGGCCGACGGCGGCCCCGAAACCAGGTCGGACCTGGCCGCGCGGCCAGTTTGCGGGCTGGGCCAACCCATTGGAAATCCACTTCGCCTCGGGCCGCGTTCTCGAACTCGTCCCTGATATCGACATTGCGCGGAAATGAGCTGGGCAGATGTGCCTGCACTCGCACGGCCAGGCGGAAGTCGTCAGGTCGCTGCCCCGCGGCTATGCCCATCGCAATCCCGGGCCGCCACTTCGTCTCGGTCCAGACTGATCGGGCCGACATGGCGGAGATGCTGCTTCTTGCCCTGGCCAGGAGCAGTGGCTTGACCAGAGTCTGCGTCATCGCAGATTTCAACTCCCGCACTGAGCTCTTTTCCAACGCACGTTCCTAACCTGACACGATCGGGTTACGTTTAGATGAATTGATGGCGAGCCGCGAGGCCGAAGCGAAATCTCCCACCCGCTGTTGCTACCGAAACACAAGTTATTCCACAGGCGGATATCACTCTGAGCGGACCTGCCTGGCCATCCACCCCACCAGCCAATCGGCGATCTGATGCGAATTGTCGTCCTGCATCAGCATGTGCGAATTGCCGCGGATGCCCATTTCCGGCAGCACCGCCACCTCGACCTTTCCACCGGCGGCATTGGCGGCGCGGGCGAAGTCGAGGCAGCCGGCCAGGCGCGGCGCCCAGCGGGTCGAAAGCTCCACGTAATCGCCCCAGAGCACCAGGATGGGCAGCCCGGCATAGGGCGCCATGTCGGAATTCGCCGCCGGGCAGGTGCCGGGCTCGATCGAGACAATCCCCGCAATGCCCGCACGGCCCGTTGCCGCCGCCTGGAAGGGGTAGATGCCCGATTGCGAATGGCTCATCAGCACCACCCGGCCGAGGCGGCGGGCGATGAGGTTGAGCGCGGTGACACTGGGGTTGGGCGCGCCCACGGAGAAATTCCAGTCCGGCACCATCTGCTTCCAGAACTCGCCCTGGGCGGCGAGGGGGAAGCGCATCGCGGGGTAGCTTTCGCCAAAGCGCGGGCCGAACCGGAAGATGCCCCAGGCATCCTCCCGCCCCGCGGCGAAGACGGTGGGCAGGCTGGCGACCGGCGCCTGCCCCGCCCGCACCGGGTTGATCAAGGTGGGGTGGGACGCCGAACGGCCGCGCCACGCCTGGTCCATGACATGCACGGGGTGGCCACGGCGGAGGAAATACTCGTCCCAGCCCATCCGGCCATCGGGGGTGGTCTCCCAGGTCATGCCGGTCAGGCAGCAGCCATGCACCAGCAGCAGCGGCACCCGGGCGGGCGCGACGGGCTCCTGAAATCGCACATAGACCTGGTCGACCGAAATCGTCCCGCTCACCGCATAGGCCGGCAGGTTGGAAAGGCTGTCGGAGCGCAGATCGCGGCCACCGACGAAATAGCTGCCCTGCCGCGCGATGGTCAGCGGCCCCTCCATCTGCGCGGCCGCCGGCCACGCCGCCAGCAGCAACGCCGCGATCATCCTGAACATTGGTTCCACCCTCTTTCGTATTCCCCCATCATCGGCATCCTGGCGGCTTTCCAGCAAGCGGAGGCCCCATGGCCGATCTCCCCGGCGGCATGCCGCCCAGCACGCGCAGCACCCTGGGCTATGGCGAGAACCCGCCCGGCATCGCCTGGCCGGGAGGTGCCAAGCTCGCGCTCAGCTTCGTCGTCAATGTCGAGGAAGGGGCGGAGATGAACCGCAATTCCGGCGATGAGCGCAACGAAAGCCGCTTCGAGGCGAATGAGGAGGTGGTGGGCCACCCCGACCCCTGCATGGAGACGCATTTCGACTACGGCGCGAAGGTCGGCCTGTGGCGCATCCTCGACGTCTTCGACCGCCATGGCGCGAAGGCGACCTTCTCATCCTGCGGCCGCGCCATCGCGCATGGCCCCCACCTCGCCGCCGCCCCGCATGCCCGCGGCCATGAGGTCAGCTGCCATGGCTGGCGCTGGGAACGCCATGCCGGCATGGCCGAAGCCACCGAACGCGCCGTCATCGCCGCCACTGTCCGGGCCATCACCGATGCCACGGGCGAGGCCCCGGTGGGCTGGCACACCCGCAGCGCGCCCAGCGTGAACACCCGACGCCTGCTGCGCGAGCATGGCGGCTTCCTCTACGACAGCGATGATTACGGCGACGAACTGCCGCGGCTGCACGCGCCCGGACACGTCATCCTGCCCTATTGCTTCGACACCAACGACATGCGCTTCGCCCCCGGCGGCGCCTTCAACCAGCCCGAGGATTTCTCCCGCTACTGCCTGCGCGCGGTGGATTGGCTGCTGAGCGAGAACCGCGCCCGCATGCTCAGCATCGGGCTGCATCTGCGCATCATCGGCCGCCCGGCGCGGATCTGGGCACTGGACGAGATCCTGCGGCGGGTGACCGCCGATCCGCGGATCTGGGTGGCGCGCCGGCGCGATATCGCGGCGCATGCGCTGGCGGCGGGCTGACGACCGGCGGCCGGCCTGATCAGGGGCCTGCCCGCTCGATATGGGTGAGCACGCCATACATCCGTCCCCACCAGCGGGTGGCCAGTTCGATGCGCAACGGCACGGGCGGCGCCTCGGCGATGGGCCGGCCGATCCAGGCCGTGGTCATGAACGGCTCGCGCGCGCGCTCGATGTCCTGATCGGTGCGCCAGCCGGCCAGCAGGCGGCTTTCCAGCTCGCATCGCAGCGCCTGGCCCTGCACGCCGGCCCCCCATTCCGTCGGCACCGCCTCGGTGCCCTGGGTGCGGATGGTGATCTCGGTCAGCCGCCGCGCGTCGTAGAGCTGCGCCTGCACGTCGCAGCGCCCGGTCTGGGCGACCAGCCGGGAGAGCCGGGCGATGGCCGAAAGCGCGTCCAGCGTGCCGCCCAGCCTTTCCGGCGGCACCGGCTCGCGGTTCTCGGAGGCGAGGGAGGGTTCAAGCTCTCCCAGCCTGGGGAGGCCGTCGGGGCCAAACTCCATCGCCACCGCCCGGCGCTGGCCACGGAAGGCACCCTGCACGCGGTAGCTGCGCGGCCGGGGCGTGTCGCCGGCCCAGCTGCCTGTCACCGAGGTGACCTGCTCGCTGCGGGCAAACAGGCTGGCCAGGCCGCGGCTGCGGCTGAGCACCTCCAGCCGGTATTGCGGCCCATCCACATCGAAGGTGAACCGCGCCTCCAGCACCCGCAGCCCGGCGGCGTGGAATTCATAGGTCGCGGTCCAGGCGGTGGCTTGGCCTGGCCGGGGAAGGGCCAGCAGCAGGAGGCAGGCAAGGAGGAGAGGCTGAAGCGGCATGATCCCAATGTCTGTGTTATCCGCGTCAGATCAAGGGCGGAAGGCGAAGGCCGGGTTGACAGTTGCGCGCGGCCGCAGCATACCGCGCCCCTCCCCGGGGCTCGCTGCCCCGCGCGGGTGCGTAGCTCAGCGGTAGAGCACTGCCTTCACACGGCAGGGGTCACAGGTTCAATCCCTGTCGCACCCACCATGATTTCGACATCTCGGCAGGTGGAAACTACCTCCCCAGAAGCGCGGGGTAACAGCGGCGCGGGCAGACTTTGGCGCAGTAGGCCGCGCGCGTGGTTTACCCAAGCGCCGCGCGCGAGTTTTTCATGTCTCAACGACCAGTGCGGAGCCGCCGTGCGGCATGGCATACGAAGCAGAACGGGAGGTGACCCCGGTCGAAACGCAGCCCGCAAGCCCAAAAACCGTCCACTGAAACGGGGCAACCTCAGCTCTCGAGTAGGTCGACCGACCGACGGCCATTCATCTTGCCATAGCTGGAGTGGGTGGAGGCGATCGCGACACGCTCCCGACCCGTAAAGACCTCCTGCGTCGTCGATACCCCCAACGAAAAAAACCCCGGGCACTTCCGCGCCCGGGGTCTCTCGCACTCAAGCCACGCCGAAAAGGATCACTCCTTCCCAGCCATCTCCCGCTGCCGGCGAATAGCCGCGCCCAGGATGTCGCCCAACGAGGCGCCGGAGTCGACCGAGCCGAACTCCTTCATCGCCTCGCGCTCTTCCTCCACTTCGCGTCCCTTCACGGTCAGCGACAGGCGGCGCGCCGCACGGTCCACGGCCACGATCTTGGCGTCCACGGTCTCGCCCACCGCATACTTCTCCGGCCGCTGGTCCTGGCGGTCGCGGGCCAGTTCGGCGCGGCGGATGAAGCCGGTCAGGATTTCCTCGACCTTCACCTCGATGCCATTGGCCTCCACCTTGGTGATGGTGCAGGTCACAACGTCGCCCTTGCGCAGGCGATCGAGCACCTCGGCGGCCGGGTCGGCCTCCAGCTGCTTGATGCCCAGCGAGATGCGCTCCTTCTCGACGTCGACGTCGAGAACCTTGGCCTTGACGACCTGGCCCTTCTGGTAGGCGCCCATGGCCACTTCGCCCGGCTGATCCCAGCTGAGATCGGACATGTGCACCATGCCGTCCACGTCGGCCGCGATGCCGATGAACAGGCCGAACTCGGTGATGTTGCGGATTTCGCCCTCGATGACGCTGCCAGGCGGGTTGGCATCCTGGAACACTTCCCAGGGGTTGCCCTGCGCCTGCTTCAGGCCGAGCGAGATGCGCCGCTTCGGCTCGTCCACATCCAGGATCATCACGTCGACCTGCTCGGAGGTCGCGACGATCTTGCCCGGGTGGACGTTCTTCTTCGTCCAGGACATCTCGCTCACATGGACGAGGCCCTCGACGCCCGGCTCCAGCTCCACGAAGGCGCCGTAGTCGGTGATGTTCGTCACGCGGCCAGCGAACTTGCCGTTGACCGGGTACTTGATGGCGACACCATCCCAGGGGTCGGACATCAGCTGCTTCATGCCGAGGCTGATGCGCTGCGTCTCCTGGTTGAAGCGCACCACCTGCACCTTCACCGGCATGCCGATGGTGAGGGCTTCGGAGGGGTGGTTGATGCGGCGCCAGGCGATGTCGGTCACGTGCAGCAGGCCGTCCACGCCGCCCAAATCCACGAAGGCGCCGTAATCGGTGATGTTCTTCACCACGCCGTCCAGGATCATGCCTTCCTTCAGGCCCTGGATGAGCTCGCTGCGCTGTTCGGCGCGCGTCTCCTCCAGCACGGCGCGGCGCGACACCACGATGTTCCCGCGTGCCCGGTCCATCTTCAGGATCTGGAAGGGCTGGCTCATGCCCATCAGCGGGCCCACGTCGCGGACCGGGCGGATATCCACCTGGGAGCCGGGCAGAAAGGCCACGGCGCCGCCGAGATCGACGGTGAAGCCACCCTTCACCCGGCCGAAGATGATGCCGTTGACGCGGATCTGCGCGGCGGCGGCCTTCTCCAGCAAGGTCCAGGCTTCCTCGCGGCGGGCCTTCTCGCGGCTGAGCACGATGGAGCCGTCGCGGTCCTCGTAGCGCTCGATGAACAGCTCGACCATGTCGCCGGGCTTCACCTCGGGCTTCATGCCCGGGGGCGCGAATTCCTTGAGCGGCACGCGGCCTTCGCTCTTCAGGCCCACATCGACCACGGCCACGTCATCGTCGATACGAATCACGCGGCCAGTGACGACGGAGCCTGCGAAGCCGGTGTCGGCGCCCATCATTTCATCAAGAAGGGTCGCAAAATCCTCAGTGTCGCTGAGGGTGTTGGCTTGTGCCATGCAGTTGGTTTGTCCTGTGCGGGCGCCTGGGCACCCGGCAAGCTCTGCGCCCCCGCATCGCGGCGAAGACGACTTGCGGCGATGGGACCCTTGCCCATCTCCGCCCTGTTTCCGGGCGCGTATCGGTCCGCCCGGTCTCCGCCATGGGTGCGAGCTTGCGCTGACGCCCAAAGCGCCACAGGCATCGGCCAGTGACGTTACTGCGGCATATCCGCCCGCAGCGCGCGCCCGTCAAGCACGGTTTTCACGCCCGCGCGGCGCCGTGGCGGCATCAAGTGCCAAGCGCGCGGGCTTCAGACGGCGTGTGAAGGCCGGCGGGTCGCGATCAGCGCCATGGCGGCGGCGAAGGCGGCATCGGCGTCCAGCAGGGTTGTGTCCAGCAGCAGCGCATCATCGGCCGGGCGCAGGGGGGCCACGGGGCGGTTCTCATCCTGCGCGTCGCGGTCCCGGATTTCCGACAGCACCTGGACGAAATCGGCGGGCATGCCGCGGCCCTGCAATTCGGCCTGGCGCCTGCGCGCGCGCTCCTCGGCAGAGGCGGTGACGAAGAGTTTTGCCGTCGCCTCGGGGAAGACCACGGTGCCGATATCGCGGCCATCGAGCACAGCGCCGTGTTCGCGGCCGAAGCGGCGCTGGAATTCCAGCAATTCCGCGCGCACGGCGGCGATGGCGGCCACGTTGGTGGCGGCCATGTCGGCCACCGGGCCGCGCAGGTCGCCGCGCGCCAGATCCTCCGGCCGCAGCGCGCGGGCCGCCGCCAGGGCGCAACGCGCATCGCGCGGGTCATGCCCGGCATCCAGCACACGCCGCCCCACGGCGCGGTAGAGCAGCCCGGTGTCGAGATAGGGCAGGCCCAGCGCCGCGGCCAGGCGGCGGGCCAGCGTGCCCTTGCCGGCCGCCGCAGGCCCATCCACCGCGACGATCATGCCGGGATGATCACATCCGCGCCCGCCACGCGGTTCATCAGGGCCGCGAAGCCCGGAAAGCTGGTCTCGATGAAGCCGGCATCATCGACCGCCATCCCATCCCGCGCCGCCATCCCCAGCACCAGGCCGGCCATGGCGATGCGGTGGTCCATATTGGTGGCGACCACGCCGCCACCCGCGATCGGCCCGCCCCCCGCGGAGCGGGCTCCATGGACGATCAGGTCATCGCCCTCGATCTCCAGCCGCACGCCGGCGGCGCGCAGCATGGCGGCCGTGCCTTCCAGCCGGTCGCTTTCCTTCACCCGCAGCTCGGCCAGGCCGCGCATGCGGGTGCTTCCCTGGGCGGCCGCGGCGGCCACGGCCAGGATGGGGTATTCATCGACCATGCTCGGCACCCGGCCGGCGGGCACGTCGGTGCCGCGCAGCGGGGTTGCGCGCACCACCAAATCACCCACCGGCTCGCCGCCCTCGGTGCGGGCATTCGTCACCGTGATGTCGGCGCCCATTTCCGCCAGCGTGGTGAACACACCGGCGCGCAGCGGGTTGAGGCCGACATTCCCGATGGTGATGACGCTGCCCGGCACAAGAAGCGCCGCCACGGCGAGGAAGGCGGCCGAGGAGGGGTCACCGGGCACCACCACCGGCGCGGCCACCAGCTCGGGCTGGCCCAGCAGTTCGATCACGCGGCCGCGGCCCTCGACGGCGACATGCACCGTGGCGCCGAAATGCCGAAGCATGTTCTCGGTATGGTCACGCGTCGCCTCGGGCTCGACCACCCGCGTCGTGCCGCGGGCGCAGAGGCCGGCCAGCAGGCAGGCGGATTTCACCTGGGCCGAGGCCACGGGCAGGCGGTAATCCAGCGGCAGGGGCGTGGCGGCGCCGCGCACGGCCAGCGGCAGGCGCCCGCCCTCGCGGGTCGAGAAGACGGCGCCGGTGGCCGCCAGCGGGTCTGTCACCCGCTTCATCGGGCGGCGGCGCAGGCTGGCATCGCCGGTCATGACGGCGAAGATGGGGTGGCCGGCCAGCAGCCCGCAGATCAGGCGGGCGGCGGTGCCGCTATTGCCCATGTCCAGCACATCGGAGGGTTCGGTCAGCCCGCCCACGCCGCGGCCGGCGACCCGCCAGGCGCCCTCGCCCAGCCTTTCGACCGTGGCGCCGAGCAGCCGCATGGCGGCGGCGGTGCGCAGCACATCCTCGCCCTCCAGCAGGCCGGAGATGTCGGTGGTGCCGATGGCCAGGGCGCCGAACATCAGCGCGCGGTGGGAAATCGACTTGTCGCCGGCGACGGTGAGTCGGCCGGAAAGTGGCCGCGCGGGCGGAGCGGAGCGGAGCGGCGTGGCGGCAATGGCGTCATGCATGGTGAGCGTGGTTTGACAGGGGGTTGGGCGCATGGCAATGCGCCGCACCCTGATTCCGGCGCGCTCACGGCCCCCAACCGGGAAGTGCACCTTACTATAAGGCAGTGACCATGGCGAAGCCCGACCTCGGAATGAAGCGCAGCTGCGTGTCCTGCGGCGCTAAGTTCTACGACCTCGCGAAACAACCCGCTATCTGCCCGAAATGCGGGACGGAGCAGCCGGCGGAACAGCCGCGCCCGAAGCGCGGCCCGGCGGTGGTGGATGAGAAGCTGAAGAAGCGCGCCGCCGTGGCAGGCGGCGATGGCGAGGCGGATGACGTGGAGATCGAGGATGTCGATGCCGATGCCACGGCGCTGGAATCGGACGACCTGGATGACGAGGATGAGGCGATCGACGCCGAGATCGAGGTGGAAGGCGAGCGCGACGAGGAAGGATGACGCGGCGGCAATCTTCAGTCACACTTTCCCGCAGAATCATTCATTTTTACGACGGTATCTCAATTTTTTAGTGGGCCTTGGGATAAGTACGGTTAATAAGACGGGAAAGGCGTGCATTGCCTATGGACACCACACGCATAGGTAGTAATCTCTGGGTGTCAGCAACCAAAAAGGCACCCCCTCATGCGCATCCTGCTCGCTGAAGATGACCGCACCATTGCCCGTGGCATCAATTTCGTCCTGCAACAGGCCAGGATGGTCGTCGATGTGGCCGAGACGGGCGCCGAGGCGCTGGAGCTCTCCAAACTCTACGACTACGACGCCATCATCATGGATGTGATGTTGCCCGATGGTGAAGGCTTCGATGTCGTCCGCCGTATCCGCGCCGCCAAGAACGCCGCGCCCATCCTGATGCTCTCGGCCCAGACCCGCGCCGAATCCAAGATCAAGGGTTTGCAATGCGGCGCCGATGACTATCTGGCCAAGCCGTTCGACCAGCAGGAGCTTGTGGCCCGTCTCCAGGCGATCATCCGCCGCAGCAAGGGCTTTTCACATTCCCGCCTGGAAGTCGGCGGGATCACCATGGATCTTTCGGCACGCGAAGTGTCGGTCGATGGCCAGCCCGTCGCCCTCACCAGCAAGGAATACGCGATACTGGAGCTGCTGGTGCTGCGCCGCGGCGCCGTTCTCAGCAAGGAGAACTTCCTCGACCACCTCTATGGCGGCATCGACGAGCCGGATGCCAAGATCATCGACGTCTTCATCTGCAAGCTGCGCAAGAAGCTGGCCCATGCCGGCGCGGACAGCCTGATCGGCACGGTCTGGGGCCGCGGTTACATCGTGCGCGACCAGCAGATGCAGCGCGCCCCCGTGCCGGTGGCCCGCCCCATCCTGGAAACCCACGCGGCCTGACTCAGCCCGCCAGCCAGCGCTCCAGCCTGGCCGGCGCCGCCGCCATGTCGGCCACCGGGCCGCAATAGCTCAACCGCAGGTAGCGGTCGCCGCGCTTGCGGTCGAAATCCACCCCGGGCGTGGCGGCAATCCCCGCCCCCTCCAGCATCCGCGCGGCGAAGGCCACGCTGTCATTGCACAACCGGCTGACATCGCACCACAGGTAAAAGGCGCCATCGGCATCGGCGATGTCGCTGAACCCGGCCGCCGGCAGCCCGGCCAGCAGGGCCGCACGGCTGGCGGCATAGCCGGCCTTGTTGGCTTCCAGCTCCACCGTGCAGTCCATCGCCGCCTCGGCCACCAGCTGGGCGACATGCGGGGCGGAGATGAACATGTTCTGCGCCAGGCATTCCACCGGGCGCACCATATCCTCGGGCAGCAGCAGCCAGCCCACGCGCCAGCCGGTCATCGACCAGTATTTCGAGAAGGAATTCACCACCACCGCGCTGGGTGAAAACGCCGCGGCACTGCTTTCGGCGACCTGGCCCCATCTCAGCCCGTGATAGATCTCGTCCGAAATCAGCCGCACGCCATTGGCGTGGCACCAATGCGCGATGGCAGCCAGCTCCTCGGGCGTAAGCATGGTGCCGGCGGGGTTGCAGGGGCTGGCCACCACAAGGCCGTCGGGCCTGGGGTCCATCGCCTCCAGCATCGCCAGCGTGGGCTGGAAGCGGCTTTCCGGGCCGCATTCCAGCAACACCGGCCGCATGCCCAGCGCCGTCAGGATATTGGCGTAGGGCGGGTAGAAGGGCGCTGCCATCGCCACCCTGTCGCCCACATCGAAGGCCGCCAGGAAGGCCAGCGGAAAGGCGCCCGAGGCACCGACCGTGACCGCGATGCGCGCGGGGTCCACCGTCAGCCCATAATGCTCGGCGTAGTGCCGGGCGATGCGCGCGCGCAGCGAGGGCAGGCCGAAGGCCTCGGTGTAGCCCATGGGGCTGCGGGCGCCCAGCGCGCGCATCGCCGCCTCCACCGCGCCCAGGGGGGCGCCCGTGGCCGGCTGGCCCACCTCCATGCGGATGATCCCCGCAGCACCTGGCGGCAGGGCGGCCGCCCTGGCATTGGCCGCCGTGATCACATCCATCACCAGGAAGGGCGGGGCAGAGGCGCCCCGGCCGATCTTCAATCCACCGCTCCCAGCGCCACGCCAAGCCCGCGCGGGTCGCTCACCGCCACGCAATCCTGCGGCCGGCCGGGCAGATAGCGCGGGCAGATCGCCAGCTGCGCCCGCCCGGGCTCCGGCGAATTGGCCACCACCGCATCGCCCGCTGCCGTCGCGCGCAGCATCTGCGCCGCCAGGGGCCCGGCCACCGCCATCGGCGCCGCCGCCTGGCCGCTGGCCGAGACCGCCATGCGGAAGGCGCGCAGATTGGGGTTCCAACCGATCGCGGCCGCCACCAGCGGCGGCTGCACCGCGCCGATATCCGGTGCCGCGGCCAGCAGAAAGCCCAGGCCGGGTGCCATGCGCCCGGTGCCGAACAGGTTGTTCATGGTGAAGACGCAGGTCACCGCGCCGCCATTGCGGTCGAACACCGTCAGCGCGGTGCTGGCCGGTAGCGTCGGGAAGGCGCCGGTCGTCAGCTCGGCCGAGGCCAGCAGCGCGGCGGCGTCCGTGCCCAGGCCGTCACGCGCGGCGCGGCCCACGGCCAAACCGCGCGCCTGCGCCTGGACCAGCCCCTGCCCTGCCGCCAGCGCCCGGAAGCTGCCCGCCGCCGCCAGCCCGCCATCGACGGGCAGGAAACCCACCCGGTCACCGCCCGCCGCATCCTGCACGAAGGCGGGGCGGACGACCGGCAGGGCGGCGCGCAGCTCGGCCAGCGTCATGTCGCCGCCGCCGGCCTGCGGCACCACCTCAACCAGCCTTCGTGCCAGCGCGCCCTGGTGCATGTCGCCCACACCCTGGCCGCGCAGCGCCGTCAACGTGCCGCCAAGTGCGGTGTTGATGATGCGCTCGCCCACCGCCACCAGGCTGCCATCGGCCCGGGCGAAGACGGCCCGCGCATTCGGGTCGGCCAGCAGCGGGCCGCGCGCGACGGTGAGATCGGCGTGAAGCGCGCGGGAGACCGGGGCGCCGAAACGCGCCAGCTGCTCGGCCGGGACCACCATCTCCTCGAAGGGCCGCGCCCCCTCCATCCGCGTGGTGAGCGCGAAGAGGCCACGCGCCATCAGCGGCACGGCGGCCGGCCGGTCGGCGCCGGAAAGCCCGCTCTGCCGGCTGCCGGGCATGAAAAGCACCGCCTCCGGCGCGTCGCGCCGGGGGTGGTAAACCAGGCAGGCACCGCCGCCGCCCAGGCCCGCCCGCGACGGCAGGGTGACGGTGAGCGCGAAGCCGGCCGCGGCGGCGGCATCGGCCGCGGTGCCGCCGGAGCTGAGCACGGAACGGGCGATGGCGGCCGCCGTCGGCTCCTCCGCCGCCACCCCTCCCAGGAAGCCGCGCACGAAGCCCTGCTCGCCCGCCGGCGGGCCGGATGGGCCGGCGATCAATTCCCGTGTCGACTCGCACCCCGCCAGTCCGAGGGCGGCGCAGGCCAGGATAAAAGGCTTGGCAAGAAGATTCATGGAGACTGGGACTTCCGGCGATGCAAGGACGAAGCCGGATAGACGCCTTCGCCCCCCCTCGCAACAACCCCATGCATCCACGGCGCTTCCGTGCGAGAAACGCTGAAACGACGGAGCCCATGATGCCGATCCAACGCCGCGCCCTGCTGGGCAGTCTTCTGGCCGCCCCGGCCCTGGCCCAGGGCCTGAACGAGGAGCAGCGCGCCGAGGTGCTGGGCATCCTCCGCCGCGCGCTGCGTGAGGATCCCTCGATCCTGCGCGAGGCGCTGGCGGCGATGGAGGCGGCCGAGGAAAACGCCCGGGCGGAGGCCCAGCGTAGCGCCATCCGCGCCAATGCCGATGCCCTGCTGCGCCAGGAGGGCGACCCGGTGCGCGGCAACCCCCAGGGCCGCGTCACGGTCGTGGAGTTCTTCGACGCCCGCTGCGGCTACTGCAAATCCCTCCACCCCACGATGGAGGAGCTGCTGCGCCGCAATCGCGACATCCGGCTGGTGCTGAAGGACCTGCCCATCCTCGGCCCCAACAGCGTGCTGGCCAGCCGGGCGCTGCTGGCGGCGCAGCGGCAGGGCCGCCACGCGCAGCTCTACGATGCGCTCATGCGGCTGCGCGAGGAGGCGGCCGAGCCGGTGATCCGGCGCGAGGCCGAGCGCGCCGGACTGGAATGGCAGCGGCTGCGCCGGGAGATGGACGAGCCCGCCATTTCGCGGCGGATCGACGCCAATATCGCACTCGCCCGCGCGCTGGACATCCAGGGCACGCCGGCGCTGGTGATCGGCGACACGATCATTCCCGGCGCGGTGGAACTGGCGCAGCTGGAGGCGGCGGTGGCGGCGATCCGCTAGACGGCGGCTCGGCCAGGGAGAATGATCGGGCCATGGACAATTCCCCTCCCCGTTTCGGCATCTGGGCGCTGGTGCATGGCAGCCGCGCCGCCAGGCAGGACCCGGAGGAGCCCTTCGACGCCTCCTGGGCGCGCAACAAGGCGCTGGTGCTGGAGGCCGAGGCGCTGGGCTTCGACAGCACCCTCGTCGCCCAGCACACCTTCAACCCGCTGAACCCGGCCAATGGCGAGCTGGAGGCCTGGACCGGCTCGGCCGCGCTCGCCGCCCTGACCAGCCGCATCGAGATCATCGCCGCCATCAAGCCGCTGCTCTACAACCCCGTGGTGCTGGCCAAGATGGCCTTGCAGATCGAGGAGATCAGCGGCGGCCGCTTCGCCATCAACCTGGTGAACGCCTGGAACAAGGCGGAGATGGACAAGGCCGGCCTGCCCTTCCCCGAGCATGACGACCGCTACACGCTGGGCGATGAATGGCTGAGCATCGTGGAGCCGCTGATGCGCGGCGAGACGGTGCACCACAAGGGCGCGCATTTCACCGTCGACGGCGCCACGCTGGTGCCCAAAGCCGCCACACGCGCCCGCCCGCGCATCTATATCGGCGGCGAATCGCAGCCCGCCCGGGCATTGGCCGCGGCGCAGGGCGATGTCTGGTTCATCAACGGCCAGCCGCTGGAGGATGTGCAGGCGCTGATCGCCGATGTCGCCGCTCGTCCGAGGCGGGATGCGCCCCTGCGCTACGGCCTCTCCGCCTTCGTCATCGCCCGGAAAACCGAGGACGAGGCCTTCGCAGCCTATGACCGGCTGGCGAAGCTGGCCGCGCTGGACGCGCCCATGGTCGCCAAGCAGGCCGTGCACACTGATCCCAATGTGGTCATGAAGCAGACCATGGCGAAGACCGCCCGCGTCGGCACCAATGGCGGCACCGCGGCGGGGCTGGTCGGCACCTATGCCCAGGTGGCGGAGCGGATGAAGCGCTTTTCCGAGGCCGGGATCGAGACCTTCATGCTGCAATACCAGCCCTTCGAGGCGGAGATGCGGCGCTTCGCGGAGGAGGTGATGCCGCTGGTGCGGGCCTAATCGAGGCGCACATTGGCGCCACGCACGATCGCCTCCCACCGCGTGCTCTCCCTGATCAGGAAGGCCCGCGTCTCGGCGCGCGACATCCGCAGCGGTTCCGCCCCCACGCCCGACAGGCGCTCGGCGAAGCTGGGGTCGCCCACCGCCGCGTCGCAGGCCGCGGCCAGCCGCTCGGCCAACGGCTCGGGCAATTGCCCGGAGGCCACCATGATGAACCAGGACGGCACGTCGAAGGCGTCGATCCCCACCTCGTTGAAGGTCGCGACATCGGGCAGTTGCGGCAGCCGCCTGGGCGTGCTGACCGCCAGCGCCTTGAGCTGGCCGGAACGCACCAGCGCCAGGCTGTTCGGCACCAAATCGACCATCAGCTGAATCTCGCCCGCGACCAGCGCGGTCACCGCCGGTGCCGCGCCGCGATAGGGCACATGCGTCATGTTCCCGCCGGCAAGTTCGGCAAAGATATGCGTGGCGAGATGCATGCCGCTGCCCATGCCCGACGAGCCGTAATTCAGCTGCCCCGGCCGCGCCCGGGCATAGGCGATCAACTCCGGCACCGTGTTCACCGGCAGCGCCGCCGGCACCACCAGGATATAGGCCACGGCGGCGATGGTGCCGAGCGGGGTGAAGTCGCGGTCCGGGTCATAGCCCAGCCGGGCATAGAGGAACTTGTTGAAGACCTGCGTCGCCTGGGTGCCCTGGAACAGCGTGGTGCCATCGGCTGGCTGGCGCGCGGCGTATTCGGCGGCGACCAGCCCGCCCGCGCCGGCGCGGTTCTCCACCACCACGTTCGTGTTCAGGCTGGCACCCATCCGCTCCGCCATCAGCCGGCCCAGAAGATCGGAGGCACCGCCGGGGGGGAAGGGCACGATCAGCCGGATGGGCCGTGCCTGGGCGCGGGCGGCAAGCGGCAGGGCGGCGGCGGCCAGGGCGCGGCGGGGGATTTTCATGCGCGCAGCCCAGCATGGCCGCGGCCCAGCGGTCAAACCCCATGTTGCATCGCGGAATGAACGGCAGCACCATCCGCCCATGATCCCCACCATCCTTGGCCTCGACCACGCCGTCATCGCCGTGCGCGACCTCGATGCCGCCGCCGCCGAATGGGCGGCACTCGGCTTCCGGCTCTCGCCGCGCGGCACCCACAGCGAACACATGGGCAGCGGCAACTATACCATGATGTTCGGCGAGGATTATCTTGAGTTGCTGGGCGTGCTGGCCGAGCGCCCGCACAACGGCCCGCTGCGCGCCTTCCTGGCGAAGCGCGAGGGGCTGGAACGCTGCGCCTACACCACCTCCAACGCCGCCGCGGGCGTCGCCGCGCTGCAGTCGCGCGGCATCGCCGCCACGGGGCCGGTGCATTTCGGCCGCCCCGTGCCCCTGCCCGATGGCGGCATGGCCGAGGCAAGGTTTTCGGTCATGCATTGGCCCGCTACCGAGGCGCCGGGAAGCCTGCGTATTTTCGCCTGCCAGCACCACACGCGCGAGGCGGTGTGGGTGCCCCAATTGCAGGCGCAGCCCAATGGCGTGACGCGCATCCTCCGCGCCCTGGTCGCCAGCAATTTTCCGAACAAGGCGGCGGAACACCTGGCGCGGCTGACCGAAAGCACGGTGCGGCTGGAGGAGGGCATCCGCCTGGTGCCGACCGGCCCGGGCCGCGCCGGGATCGGCTTCGCCCCGCGTGAAACCATTGCCGCCCTGGGCGGGTTCAATCCGGAACTGCTGCCCGAGGAGGGTGGCGCTGGCCTGGTGCTGGGCACCACCATCCCCCGTGCCCCCGCCATGGCCACCGGCTGCGCCCTCATCTTCCAGGAGATCACGCCATGAACCGTCGCGAGACCTTTTTGCTGGCCGGCAGCAGCCTGGTGGCATTGCCCGCGATCGCGCAGGAAACGCCCCGCCGCGGCGGGGTGATGACGGTGCATTTCGCCACCGAGCAGCGCATCCTCAACCCCTCCCTCCAGGCCTCGACCGGCGTCTATATCGTGGGCGGCAAGATCCAGGAGGCGCTGGTCGATCTCGACGCCGCCGGCAACCCCACCCCCGTGTTGGCGGAATCCTGGGAAAGCTCGCCGGACGGCAAGACCATCACGTTCAAGCTCCGCGCCGGCGTGACCTGGCACGACGGAAAACCCTTCACCTCGGCCGATGTCGCCTTCACGGCGATGGAGATGTGGAAGAAGATCCTCAACTACGGCACCACGCTCCAGCTCTACCTCACCGCGGTGGACACGCCCGACCCGCTGACCGCCGTGTTCCGCTACGAACGCCCGATGCCGCTCGGCCTGCTGCTGCGCGCCCTGCCCGATCTCGGCTATATCAGCCCCAAACACATCTATGAGACCGGCGACATCCGGCAGAACCCGGCCAACACCGCCCCCATCGGCACCGGCCCCTTCCGCTTCGTGCAGTACGAACGCGGCCAGTTCATCATCGCCGAGCGCAATCCGAATTACTGGCGCCCCAACCTGCCCTATCTCGACCGCGTGGTCTGGCGCGTGGTGGGCGACCGCGCGGCGGCGGCGGCGCAGATGGAGGCGGGGCAGATCCTGTTCAGCCCCTATTCCGCGCTGGCGATATCCGACCTGCAACGCCTGGGCCGCGACCCGCGCTTCGAAGTGACGACGCGCGGCAATGAGGGCAATGCCCGCACCAACACGCTGGAATTCAATTTCCGCAACCCCATCCTGGCCGATATCCGGGTGCGCCAGGCCCTGGCGCATGCGCTGAACATCCCGTTCTTCATCGAGAATTTCCTCGGGCCCTTCGCCAAGCCCGGGACAGGGCCGATCCCCTCGGTCTCGACCGACTACTACCCGGCCGGCATGCCGCAATACCCCTTCGACGCGGCGCGGGCCAACCGGCTGCTGGACGAGGCCGGGCATCGCCGCGGCGCCGGCGGGGCGCGCTTTTCGCTGCGCCTGCATCCCGCACCCTGGGGCGAGGATATCTCGCTCTTCGCCACCTTCATCCAGCAATCGCTGTCGCAGGTCGGGGTGCGGGTGGAGATCGTGCGGCTCGACGCCGCGGGCTGGCTGCGCACCATCTACAACGACCATAATTTCGACCTCGCCTCGGGCTGGCACCAGTACCGCTCGGACCCCGCGGTCAGCACCACGGTCTGGTACCGCTCCGGCAGCCCGGTGGGCGCGCCCTGGACCAACCAATGGGGCTGGAGCGACCCGACCATCGACCAGATCATCGACAATGCGGCGACCGAGCTGGATGTGGGCCGCCGCCGCGCGCTCTACGCCGATTTCGTCAGGCGCGCCCAGACCGAACTGCCGCTGTGGATGCCCATCGAGCAGATCTTCGTCAGCGTCTTCAACCGGCGGCTGCGCAATGTCGGCAACAATCCGCGCTGGGCGTCGTCCTCCTGGCATGACACCTGGCTGGCCAGTTGAGGTTTCTGAGCCTTGCGGCGAAGCGGCTTGCCGCCTCGCTGCCCACATTGCTGCTGATCCTCATCGGCATGTTCTTGCTGCTACAACTCGCGCCCGGCGATACGGTGGATGCCATGCTGGCGCAGATGGGCGGCGGCGATGCCAGCATCGCCGCCGATCTGCGGCGCTTCTACGGCCTGGACCTTTCGGTGCCGGCGCAGCTGGGCCATTATCTTTGGCGCCTGATCAGGCTCGACCTCGGCTTCTCCGCCATCTACGGCAAGCCGGTCGCGACCGTCATTCTGGAACGCCTGCCGGCCACGCTCTCGCTGATGGGCGCCTCGCTCTCGCTCGCCTTCTCCGCGGGGATGGCGCTGGGGGTGATCGCCGCGCGGCGGGTGAATCGCTGGCCGGACACGCTGATTTCGACGGTCGGGTTGATCTTCTACGCCACCCCTTCCTTCTGGTTCGGCCTGATGGCGATCGTGCTGTTCTCGGTGCATCTGCAATGGCTGCCGGCGGGCGGCTTCGGCGATGTGGCCATGGGATATACGGGCTGGCGCGCGGCGCTGGACATCGCCTGGCACCTGGTGCTGCCGACCATCACGCTCGGGCTGATTTTTCTCGCGATCTATCTGCGCATCATGCGGGCCTCGATGCTGGAGGTGCTCTCCCTCGATTTCGTCCGCACCGCGCGCGCCAAGGGGCTGCGGGAGACGCGCATCATCACCCGTCATGTGCTGCGCAACGCACTGCTGCCCATGGTCACGCTCATCGGCTTACAGGCCGGCACCATGCTGGGCGGTGCGGTGGTCGTGGAAAGCGTCTTCTCGCTCCCCGGCCTGGGGCGGCTGGCCTATGAAAGCGTGGTGCAGCGCGACCTCAACACGCTGCTGGGCATCGTCTTCGTCTCGGCGCTGCTGGTCATCGCGGTGAATTTCTGCGTGGACCTGCTCTACGCGCGGCTGGATCCGCGGATCGGGACATGAGGCGGGCGCTGGCCGCCTATGCGCGCAACCCCGCGGCCCTGCTGGGTGCCGTGCTGGTGCTGATGGTTCTGGGCATGGGGCTGGCGGCCCCGTTGCTGTTCCCGCAGGACCCGCTGGGACTGGCCGGCCGCCCCCTGCAATGGCCCGGCGCCAATCCGCGTTTTCCGCTCGGCACCGATCCCTCGGGCCGCGACATCATGGCGCAGCTTTTTCATGGCGCGCGGGTCTCGTTGCTGATCGGCTTCGTGGCGACGCTGGTGGCCAGCGCCATCGGCATCGCCATCGGCGCCGTGGCCGGTTTCTACGGCGGCTGGGTGGACACGCTGCTGATGCGCGTCACCGAGGCCTTCCAGACCCTGCCGAATTTTCTGCTGTTGCTGGTGCTGGTGGCGGTGTTCGGCTCGCATATCAACACCGTGACCATCGCCATCGGCCTGGTCTCCTGGCCGCCGGTGGCGCGGCTGACGCGGGCCGAGTTCCTCACGCTCCGCACCCGCGAATTCGTCAGCGCGGCGCGGGTGCAGGGGCTGGGCGACATCCACCTCATGCTGCGCGAGGTGCTGCCCAATGCGCTGCCGCCGGTGATCGTCTATGCGAGCGTCGTCATGGCGGTGGCCATTCTGCTGGAGAGCGCGCTGGCGTTCCTGCAGCTGTCCGACCCCAATGTGCCGTCCTGGGGCAACCTCATCGGCCTGGGGCGC
Source organism: Acetobacteraceae bacterium (assembly GCA_021732665.1). GTDB lineage: Bacteria > Pseudomonadota > Alphaproteobacteria > Acetobacterales > Acetobacteraceae > Rhodovarius. The sequence continues at coordinate 6,790 of JAKFUL010000031.1, read as the reverse complement.
AACGTGCTGCGGGTGGAGTGGTATGTCTCGGCCATTCCCGGTGTGGCGATATTGCTGACCATTTTGGGCGTCTCGCTGATGGGGCAGGGGCTGAATGACGCGCTGAACCCGCGCATCACCGGCAAGTGATGGCCATCGATTCAGACCTCCGCCGCCTTCGGCCGCTCCGGTCATCGAGGGCGGTCGGATGAGCCTTCTCGCGATTGAGGACCTGACGGTGGCGCTGCCGAAAGGCGCCGACCGTCAGCATGCGCTGACCCGCGTCTCGCTGAGCATCGAGGCCGGAGAAATCCTCTGCGTCGTCGGCGAAAGCGGTTCGGGCAAATCGGTCACCGCCACCACCATCATGCGGCTGATGGCGCCCGGGGTGCGCGTCGAATCCGGCCGGGTAATGCTCGGCGAGACCGACCTCGCCTCCCTGCCCGACGAGGCGCTGCGCCGCCTGCGCGGCAGCCGCATCGCCATGGTCTTCCAGGAGCCGATGACGGCGCTGAACCCGCTCATGGCCGTGGGCGACCAGCTGGCGGAAATGTGGCGGACGCACACCGAGCTGGCGGCGGACGCCATCGCCGCGCGCAGCCTGGCGGCGCTGAAGGAAGTCGCCCTGCCCGACCCCGAGGGCGCGCTGCGCGCCTATCCGCACGAGCTCTCCGGCGGCCAGCGCCAGCGCGTGATGATCGCCATGGCCCTCGCCTTGGAACCCGAGCTGCTGATCTGCGACGAGCCGACCACCGCGCTCGATGTCACGACCCAGGCGCAAATCCTGACCCTGATCCGCGAATTGCAGCAGCGCCGCGGCACTGCCGTGCTGTTCATCACCCATGATTTCGGCGTGGTGGCGGAGATCGCGGACAGGGTGGCGGTGATGCAGCAGGGCGTGGTGGTGGAACAGGGCAGCGCCGAACAGGTGCTGACGGCGCCGGTGCATGAGTATACCCGCCGCCTGCTGGCCGCCGTGCCCGGGCTGCGGGCGCCGCCGCCGCGCGAGATCTCGCCCGAGGCGGTGCTGGAGATCAGCAACCTGCAAAAAACCTATCGCCCGGCCGGAATTTTTCGCCGCCGCCGCGCGGCGCGGGCATTGGATGGCGTCTCCGTCACGCTGCGGCGTGGTTCGACGCTGGGCATCGTGGGCGAAAGCGGCTCCGGCAAATCCACCCTGGCCCGTTGCGCCGTGGGCCTTCTGGGCTTCGATGGCGGCGAGATCCGCATCGCCGGCAGCCCCCTGCCACGCGCCCGACAGGCCGCCGCGCATCTGGTGCAGATGGTCTTCCAGGACCCCTACGCCTCGCTCAACCCGCGCCGAAAGGTGGGCGACCAGGTGGCGCAGGGCCCCATCGCCGCCGGCACCGCCCGCGCCCAGGCGATGGCCGAGGCGGCGGAGCTCTTCGCCCTCGTCGGCCTCGAGCCCTCGGCGCTCACCCGCTTCCCGCATGAATTCTCCGGCGGCCAGCGCCAGCGCATCGGCATCGCCCGCGCGCTGGCCATGAAGCCCGAGGTGCTGGTGGCGGATGAGCCCGTCTCGGCACTGGACGTCAGCGTACAGGCGCAGGTGCTGGAATTGCTGCGCGGGCTGCAGGCGCGCCTCGGCCTCTCCATCCTGTTCATCACCCATGATCTGCGCGTGGCGGCGCAGCTTTGCGACGAGGTGGCGGTGATGCAGAACGGGCTGGTGGTGGAAGCCGGCACCATCGGTCAGGTCTTCGAACACCCCTCCCATGCCTACACGCAAAGCCTGCTGGCGGCGGTGCCGGGGCGGGGGATGCTCGGCGGTTAATCCACCGTGGCGCCGCTGGCGCGGATCACCGGCGCCCATTTTTCCGTCTCCTCGCGGATGAAGCGGGCGAGTTCCGCGGGCGTGCTCGGCGCCGGCTCCACCCCATGGCGGCGGAGGTTGGCGGCCACCTCCGGGTCAGCCAACGCCTCGCGCATCGCCAGGTTCAGCCTGGCCACCACCTCGGGCGCCATGCCGCGCGGGCCGACCAGCGCGTTCCAGTTGGCGACGGCATAGCCCGGCAGGGTCTCGGCCACCGCGGGCGTGTTGGGCAGCAGCGGGCTGCGTGCGGGGCTGGGCACCGCCAACGCGCGGAGGCGGCCGCTTTCGATATGCGGCAGCGTCGTGCTGGCCGTGGCGCAGGAGAAATCCACCTTGCCCGAAATGATATCGGCGATCAGCGCGCCGCCGCCGCGATAGCTCACCTGAATGGTCCGGATGCCCGCCATGGCATCGAGCAGGGCGCCGGCCAGATGCCCGCTGCCACCCACGCCGGAATGGCCGTTGCTCAGGGTGTCGGGCCGCGCCCGGGCGGCGGCGAGCAGGGCCGAGAAATCGGCAAAGGGCTTTTCCGGCGCGCAGACGAAGACGTTGAGGATGTCACCCGTCAGGCTGATCGGCGAGAAATCCACCCTGGGGTCGAAGCCGAGGTTGCGAAACAGCGTGGGGTTGATGGCCAGCGCCGCGATGGTGCCCATCAGCAGCGTATGGCCATCGGGGGGCGCGCGCAGCACCGCCTCGCTGGCCAGGTTGCCCGAGGCGCCGGGCCGGTTCTCCACCACGATGGGCTGGCCGAGCGAGGCCTGCAGCCGTGCCGCCATGGTGCGGATGGTGATGTCCGTGCCGCCACCGGCGGAGAAGCCGACGACGATGCGGATGGGTCGGGTCGGCGCCCATTGCGCGCACGCCAGCCCCGGGGCGGCCAGGCCGGCCAGGAGCAGGCGGCGCGGGATCATACGATCTGCCTTGCCTTGAAATCGGCGATCTGTTCCGCCGTGTAGCCAGCCTCGGCCAGGATGGCCGCGCTGTGCTCGCCAATGCCGGGCGGATGGGCGGTGATGGCCGATGCCGTGCGCGACAGGGTAAAGGGCTGGCCGAGATAGGTGGTCTTGTCCAGCGTCTGCGCGATGCCGAGGTGCTGGACCTGCGGGTCCTCGAAGACCTGCTGCATGTTGTTGATCGGGCCGCAGGGCACGCCGGCTTCGTTCAGCGCCTCCACCCAATGGGCGGTGGTGTTGGAGCGGGTGGCCTCGTCGATCAGCGCGTTCAGCGCGTGGCGGTTCTTCGACCGCGCGGCGCCGGTGGCGAAGCGCTCGTCATCCAGCCATTCCGGGTGGCCCATGACCTTGGCGAAACGGGCATAGATGGCCTGGCCGGACGCCGCGATGTTCATCGCGCCATCGCTGGTCGTGAACACGCCGGTGGGGATGGAGGTCGGGTGGTCATTGCCGGCCTGCTTCGGGATGTCGCCGGCCATCAGCCAGCGCGCGGCCTGGAAATCCAGCATGAAGGCCTGCGCCTGGAGCAGCGAGGTCTGCACCCATTGCCCGCGCCCCGAGGTCTCGCGCTCCAGCAGCGCGGTGAGGATGCCCATGGCGGCGAAGAGACCGGCGCAGAGATCGGCCACGGGGATGCCGACCCGCATCGGGCCTTTCCCGGGTTCGCCGGTGATCGACATCAGCCCGCCCATGCCCTGGGCGATCTGGTCGAAGCCCGGCCTGCCGGCATAAGGCCCGTCCTGGCCGAAGCCCGAGATCGAGGCATAGACCAGCTTCGGATTGATCGCGGACAGCGCCGCGTAATCCACGCCCAGCCGGTGCTTCACATCCGGGCGGTAGTTCTCCACCACCACATCGGCGCCTTCGACCAGCTTCCTGAAGATGGCCACACCCTCGGGCGATTTCAGGTTCAGCGTCAGGCCGCGCTTGTTGCGGTGCAGGTTCTGGAAATCGGGGCCCATGCGCGGGCCACCCATCGGGTCGCCGGCATCCAGCCCCTCCGGCATTTCCACCTTCACCACATCGGCGCCCCAATCCGCCAATTGCCGCACGCAGGTCGGCCCCGCGCGCACGCGGGTGAGATCGAGAACCTTGAAACGCGACAAAGCCGCCACTGCGGAGCCTCCTGGAATGATCGCCGCAGGCTAGCCCCAGTTGGCGGCCTGTCCAGTGCTCAGCGTAGCTCCTGCACCTGGCCGCGGGAGCGCAGCAGGGCGCCGGTCGCGGCATCGATCTCGACGACGAACATGCGGCCATTGGGCGGCAGGATTTTCAGCTCGTAGAGCCATTGCCCGTCATCGCGCTCCAGATCGGCTTCGATGACGCGGCCGCGATAGCGGCGTTCGACCTCGGCCAAAATCTCGGCGAGGGGGCGGATTTCGCCGGCCTCCAGCGCGGCGCGGGCGCGTTCATGGTCCCGCCGCTCCTGCGCCCGCGCTGGTGGCGGGCTGAAGAGACCGGTGGTGCAAAGGAGCAGGAGGTTGCGGCGCATATCGCACTCATGAAACGGTGATGGAGCTGAATACTGCCTGAACGCCACGCTCAGGCCCGGTTCAGACGGGGTGGAGCATAAGGGGGTCATAAAGAACGTGGCCTGCGCGCCAGAAGATACGGAGAATTCCATGCCAACGCTTCCGCTGCATCTGGCGCCCGGGCTGCTGTTGGCGTTCATGCTGGCGCTGGCCGTGGTGCCGCTGGCGATCATCTGGATGGATGAGCGCCGGCGTGGTGGCCAGTCGACTCGCCTGATCCGGTTGCGGGAGGATGCGCGGCTGCGTGCCGCGCTGGCGCTTTCGGTGAGGGCCGAGGAGGCCCGGCCTCGCCACGGGGTTCGCCTGACCAACGGCTGAACGACCCCGTCGGGGCGCGCGGCCCTTCAGGCGAGGCGGCAGGCTTCGGAAAAATCCAGCCGCGGGCCGCGGGAGAACAGGCCGTCAGGCTGGCCATAGCCCAGATTGATCAGGAAATTCGCCTTCCAGCCGGTTTCGGTCAGGAAGGCATCCTCCACCTTCCCGGCATCGAAGCCGCTCATCGGCCCCGCATCCAGCCCAAGCGCCCGGGCCGCCAGTACCAGGTAGCCACCCTGCAGCGTGCCGTTGCGGAAGGCGGTCTGCTCGGCCAGCGTGTAGTTGCCGCTGAACCAGCTCTTGGCATCGGCATGCGGGAAGAGCTTGGGCAGCAGGTCGTAGAATTTCGGATCATGCGCGACGATGACGGTGACCGGGGCGGTCATGGTCTTCTCGATATTGCCTGGGCTCAGCGATTCCTTGAGCTTGGCGCGGCCTTCCGGGGAGCGCACGAAGACGAACCGCGCCGGGCTGCAATTGGCCGAGGTCGGGCCGAATTTCAGCACGTCATACAGCGCCTGGAGCTGGTCGTCGGTGACCGGCCGGTCCTGCCATTTGTTGTGCGTCCGCGCCTCGCGGAACAGCTGGTCGAGTGCAAGGGGGGAGAGTTCGGTCATAGCGGGCCTCCATGAGGGGTTTTCCAGGCGGGCTTATCGCATGGAGGAAGCAAAGCCCATGCGCTACGGCGAATGCCCATCATTGCCGAAACTGATCGTCAGGCGCCGCGGTTGAGCCGGATGTCCCAGGCGCAGCGGCCGGTCTGGAAGCGTGCGGTGAATGCGCCGCTGTCGCTGATCCGGCCGCTGGCCCGCTGCCCTGCGTCGAGACTGCCGCGCAAGACCAGGTCGCCATCGGCCGAGACGACACCGCGTGCCTCGCCCTGCGCGGGCAGGGCGCCTGTGGCGCGGCCCTGGGCCACCACCATCGCCAGCGGGATGCCGGGCTGGCCGCATTCCGTCTGGGTGCCGAAGCTGCGCGTGGCCGTGCCGCGGTAATTGCCATCGAAGCGCGAGGGCGGCGGCGGCGGAACATTGCCGACCACGGCGGCCGGGGGCGCCGTCTCGGCACAGCCGGCCAACAGCAGCAATGCCAGGGCGGGGGTCAGGCGGGCCATCAGCGGCGCCTCCCGAGATCGCCTTCCCATTCCCGCCGGAGGTTGAAATGCCGCGCGCTGTCGCCATCGGTCTGGCCGACCTTGTCATACTGCGATTCCAGCCAGCCGCGCACGGCGCCGACCCAGCCGCTCACCCGCTCCCGCTCATCCTCGCCGCGCAGGCGGGGGTTCTCGGCCAAACGAAAGCGGTCAAAGGCCTCGATCGAGCCGCGAAAGCCGTCGCGCGCAAGCCCGGTCTCGCCGGGCCAGGATTGCGCCGACGCGGTTCCGGCAAGGGCGGTGAGGAGCAGGCCGGCGGTCAGAATCTGGCGCATGCCACAGAGCATGGGCAACCGCTGGCGCCGGTGCAAGCGCCTCACCGCTCTATTTCATCCAGCGAGATGCCGAAGGCGGCCAGCCCCTCGCCCAACAGGTAGCCGGCACCCTCCAGGCCCAGCAGATACTGCGCCGGGTCGGATTTGGCATTGCGCAGCGAAGCGGCCTTGACCGCCTCGGCCCATTCCTCCGGCTCGTGATCGCCACGGCCGACCAGGGCCAGGGCGACCAGGGCCGCCTGCTCCGGCTCGCTCAGCTCATTGACCATCTCCTCGACGAGTTCCTCGTCGAGCTCGTCCTCATCTTCATCCTCCTCGTCGACGTCGTCCTCCTCGTCGAGGTCGTCATCTTCCAGGGCATTCAGCAGATCGGCGATGGTGGCCACGGTTTCGAGCGCAATGCCCAGCTCCGGTGCCTCGTCCTCATCCTCTTCGGCCATGTCGTTATCCTTGCATGGAGACGCCGAGCCTATCGCCCGAACCGGGGGGGGTAGGCAAGTGTCGTCAGGCGGCCCAGTCCGGCGCGAAGGCGGGGTTCACGAAGCGCCGGCGGGTGGCGATGACGGCGATCTCGGCGATGTCCGCGGCCGGGAGGGTGATGCCGGCGGCGGCCAGGTTCTCCGCCTGCCGCGCAGCGTTTGCGGCCTTGGGGATGACGGAGACAGGCCCCTGCGCCAGCGCCCAGGCCAGTGCCACCTGTGCCGGCGTGCAGCCGAGGCGGGCGGCGATGGGGGCCAGGGACGGGT
>JAKFUL010000011.1 GCA_021732665.1 Acetobacteraceae bacterium | reverse complement strand
CAGCCCCGCCGCCGCCCACTGCCGGGGCAACAGGCGCTCGCGCAACAGCAAAAAACTGCCCAGCGCCACCACCGCCGGCAGGGTGGCCAGCACCAACCCGCCCTCCAGCGCCGTGGTATAGCGCAGCCCGGCCAGCAGCCCGGCATTGTAGATGGCGGTGCCGAAAATCGCCTGGAAGAACAGGTTCTTCAGCACCGGCCCGCGTAGGGCGGGAAACCCCTCCAGCCCCCGCGCCAGCGGCCACAGCACCAGGCAGGCCAGGACGCAGCGCAGAAAGGCGATGAGCGCGATGGGCAGGCTTTCCGCGAGCACCTTCGCCACGCCCACATTGGCGCCGACCAGGATCATGGCGAGCGCCAGCTGGCCATACGCCGCGGCAAGCGGCCGCGTCGGAGCTAATCGCAAGCGCCGTCCTGCTTGAACGGCGAAAGTGTCGCCAGCTCCACCATCTGCTCCCGCATCGCCGGCCGTTCCTGCTCCAGAAACTCCGCCACCGCCCGGCGCAGCCCGGGATGGTCGATCCAATGCGCCGAATAGGTCTCCACCGGCATATAGCCGCGCTGGATCTTGTGTTCGCCCTGCGCGCCGGCCTCGACGCGCGAAATGCCATGGGCGATGGCGAAATCGATGGCCTGGTAATAGCACAGCTCGAAATGCAGGAAGGGCACCTCCACCGTGGCCCCCCAGTTGCGGCCATAGAGCGCGTCCTCGCCCCACAGGTTCAGCGCGCCGGCCACTGCCTCGCCATCCCGCTCTGCCAGCATCAGCACCACGCGCTCGCCCAGGCGTTCGCCCAGCAGGCTCCAGAAGCGGCCATGCAGATAGGCGCTGCCCCATTTGCGGTCGGTGGTGTTGCGATAGAAATCATGGAAACGGCGCCAGATCGCCGGCGTGATCTCGGCGCCCTGCAAGGCCCGGAAGGTTAGGCCCTGGGCGGCCGCGTCGCGCCGTTCGCGCTTGATCTGCTTGCGCTTGCGGCTGCTCATCTTGCCGAGGAAATCGTCGAAGGAGGAAAATCCTTCATTGGTCCAATGGAACTGCGTGCCGATGCGCTGCAGCCAACCCGCCTCGCCGAGCGCCTCCCACTCGGGGCGGGAGCAGAAGGTGATGTGGACCGAGGAGCATTTCTGCGCCGACATCGCGGCCCGCAACCCTTGCGCCAGCGCCCCCAACGCCTGGCCGTGGCCCGGCCTGGTCAGCAGCCGCGGCCCCGGCACGGGCGAGAACGGCGCCGCCACCTGAAGCTTGGGGTAATAGCTGCCACCCGCCCGCTCATAGGCATTGGCCCAGCCATGGTCGAAGACGTATTCGCCATAGGAATTCGCCTTGGCGTAACAGGGGGCGCAGGCGACCAGCAGCCCGCCCTCGTCATGCAGGGCAGCGTGCTGCGGGAACCATCCGGTGCGCCCGCCGGTGCTGCCGCTATCCTCCAGCGCGGAGAGAAAGGCGTGGGAGACGAAGGGATTGCCGCCGGCGCAGGCATCCCAATCGGCGGAGGCAATCTCCGCGATGCGCGGATGCAGGCTCAGCGTATATTCGGGCGTGGCATCCGGCATGCGGTGCAACATGCCCCTGTGTTGCGCCGCGTCAATCAGAAACCGGTGAAGAGAAGATCGAGCGCGCGGGTGATGGCGTCTCTTTCATGCGCCAGCGAGGCCTGGGGGCGGCCCAGGGCGCGGCGGGGGGTGGCGGCGAGCCATTGCGGCATCAACTGGTGGGCCGCGCCTTCAAGCTCGAACACCGGGTTCAATTCCCTCAGTGCTGGCGGCGCGTCCGCCAGCGGCACCAGCGGCACCACCACCCGGGAGGGCAGGCCATCGGTCAATTCGGACTGGACATCCAGCAGCCAGCCCAGATCGCCGCGATAGAGGTCAAACCTCGCCATGCGGCTTCGGCAAGGCGAAGATGCGGTACTTCGCCAGGGGCAGCTCGTTCTTCTCGACCCATGCATGCTGGGCCGCGATCGCCGCCGCATTCTCCTCCCGCCAGCGCCGGGTCTTCTCCGCCCGCACCGCCTCACGCAATGCGGTTGCCGCGATCGCCTGGGCATCCAAGCCTAGCGCCGATGCCTCGCTTTCGATCACCCCGAAGCCGGATTGGGTTTCGCCAAACCCCGCCAAATCCGGACGAAGCCGGCTGGTGGGGATTCCGGTGATCCGCGACACTTCCGCCAGACGCTGGGCAGGGACGCGCTTCCAGACAGCGACAGCCGCACTGCTAATGCCCAGCTTGTGTGCCAAGGCATTCACGCCACCAGCCAACTTAATGATATTCGCTAAGGACTCCATCTTGCGACGCTAAGCCAGGCACCGGACCAAGGCAAGATGAATTTCCCTGCGTTCCGTTCGCGTCAACGCGTCAGTCCAGCGAAATCTCGACCAAGGCCTCCACCTCGCAGCACGCATCGGCGGGCAGGCTCGGCACGCCGATGGTGGTCCGCGCATGCCGTCCGGCCTCGCCGAACACCGCCACGCACAGGTCCGAAGCCCCGTTCATGATCGGCGCATGCCCGGTGAAATCGGCCGGCGCGGCGATGAACCCGCCCAGACGCAGCACCTTCCGCACCCGGCCCAGGTCACCGCCACAGGCCGCCTTCAGCTGCGCCATCACGTTGATGAAGCACAAAGCGGCGGCTTCCTTGGCCACCTCCGGCGTCACCGTCACGCCCACCTTGCCGGTGAACGCCACGCGGCCGTCTTTCAGGGGAATCTGGCCGGAGACCACCACCAGGTTGCCGCTGACATTGTAGCCCACGTAATTGGCGATGGGCGCCGCCGCCGCGGGCAGGGTGATACCGAGTTCGGCCAGTTTCGCGTCAATGCTCATCGGAAATTTCCTTGTTCAGGCGACAATACGGAAACCACGGCGCCGCGCCTCTGGCGGCGTCTCGGGCAGGTCGAGCGGCAGCAGCGGCGCCTGCTGCTGCGCCGTGCTCAGGCTGTCCGGCGCGCAATCGGCCTCGCTGGGCTGCGGCAGGTCAGCGCGGCCAAGGTAATCCACCGCCAGACGGCGGAAGGCCCAGTCCAGCACCGAGGTGGCGCGGGTGATCGCCTCATCCCCCTCCACCGCGCCCGAAGGCCCGAAGCGGGTGTAGGAGAACGCCGTCACATATTCCTCCAGCGGCACGCCATTGCTCAGCCCCAGCGACACCGCCTGGGCGAGGGCGTCCATCAGCGAACGATAGGCGGCACCCTCCTTGGCCAGGGTGAAGGCGATCTCGCGCAACCGCCCCTCGCCATCCTCGGCGGTGCGCATCGCCACGCGGTGGCCGCCGACCGAGGCATGAAAATTGCCGCCAGCGCTGCGCGGATGCGCGAGCAGCCCGCGCGCCGCCGGCCGCTCGACATGCGCGCGCGGCGGCCCGGGCACCGCCACGGGCGCCGGTGGTGCGGCGTGCAGGAAGGGCAAAACCGCCTCGGCCATCATTTTCCGCGCGGTCTCCGAGACCGGGGCCAGCAACTGCCCGACACGCTGCGGCGCGACGCGCGCGGCGGCCAGCGCGGCGCGCGTGGGAATCTCGGTGGCGCCGGTGGCGGTGGCGACCGCGCGGGTGCTGCCGGCGGCGGGGAAGAGGCCAGCGGTCTCGGCCCCCAGCAGCGCCTCGGCCGCATCGGCCGGGGCCAGGGCCACGATGGAGGCATGGCGCAAGCCGTGGCAGGCCGCGACGGCCTGCAGCGCCGTGCGCGCGGCCTCGGCCAGGCCGGGCAGGGCGGTGGCGGCGGGCGGCGCGGGCCAGAGCAGGGCGACCGGCTCGCGCGCGCCCATCCGGGCCGCGATCCGGCCGCTTTCGGCCTCCGCCACGCCGCGCATCAGCGCCGCCAGCCCGGCCGCGACATTGCGGCCTTCGTCACTGTCGTAACCAAGCCCCAGCGCCGCCAGCAGCCCGGCCATGTCGGCAAAACCCAGCCGCAGCCGCCCGGCCTTCCCATTGCCCAGCGCGTCCAGAAAACGAAGCCCGATCACCACGGCCTCGGCAAACCCTTCCAGGTCGAAGCTGCGATCGGCGTCGAGGAAGGCAGGCAGGTTGAGCACATAGCGCGCCTCGGCCGCCGTGCCGCGCCAGACCTCGGCGCCAGGGGCACCGCGGCGGGTCAGGAGCAGCGCCCGCAACCCCTCGGCCATGTGGTTGGCGCCGGCGGCGTCCAGCAGCCCGGCCTTCAACCCGCGCGATATCGCGCGGAGAATCCATGCCTCGGCGGCGCGGGGCAGGGTGACGGGGCGCGCGCCGGGCACAAGCGCCGCCAGCGCCTCGCCCGCCTCGGCCTCCCACCCCGCCGGAATGGCGACGGCGCGCGGCGGCGCATCGGGGTCCGCCCCCAGCTTCCAGCGCGTCAGCGCCAGACCATCCCACAATGTACCCTTGGTGCGTGCCATGCGGCAGAGACTATGCCGGGATTTTTCCGGACGAAAGCCGCATGTGGTGGTTGGCGCGTGCATGACCCACAAAACCTTGTGGACAACCCCCGCGCGCTGGCGCGCCGCGCGGCGGCATGGCATGTTCCGCCCATGTCGATCCTCGAAATGCTCCACGCCCGCCTGACCGCCGAGAAGATCGGCCAGGACCGCTTCGGCAACACCTATTTCCAGGCGCGCAAGCCGCTGCCGGTGTACAACCGCAAGCGCCGCTACGTGATCACCGCGAATGGCCAGGACCCCACCAAGGTGCCGCCGGAATGGCATGCCTGGCTGCACCACACCACCGACGCGCCGCTGAACGAAACCCGCCGCTACCCCTGGCAAAAGGAACACCAGCCCAACCTGACCGGCACCCCTGGCGCCTGGCGCCCCAAGGGGCACGAATACTCAGGCGGGCAAAGGCGGGTCACGGGCGGCGATTACGAGGCGTGGTCGCCCGATGGCGCCCCAGCGAAGAACACCCCGTGAAAGGCCGCTCCGCCCTTGAGGTGCTGACCGGCGCCAGCGTGCTCCTCGTGGCCGCCGTGTTCCTGTTCTACGCCGTCGCCCATGGCGGCCGCGGCGCCCAGCCTGATGGCATGACGCTGACGGCGCAGTTCGACCGCATCGATGGGTTGGTGAACGGCGCCGATGTGCGCATCGCCGGCGTGAAGGTGGGCAGCGTCACCGGCAGCAGCATCGACCCGACAAGCTTCAACGCCGTGGTCAGCATGCGGGTGGACCGCAGCCTGCGCCTGCCCAATGACAGCAGCGCCGAGGTCAGCTCGGATGGGCTGCTGGGCGGCAAATACCTCTCCATCGTGCCCGGCGGCGCTGATCGCGCGCTGGCCGATGGCGGACGGATCACCGAGACGCAAGGCTCGGTCAGCCTTGAATCGCTGCTGGGGCGTTTCATCTTCTCCGTCACGCAGATGAACCAGCCCGCCACACCCATCCCGACGCCGGACACCCCTCCGGCCCCGGCGCGATGAACCCGCCGGAAGCCTGGCCCGGTGCCGATGGCACGCCCATCTCCTGCCGCGAAAAGCTGAAGGTGCTGGCGGAAAACCATGCCGAGGCGGCGCAGATGCTGGCCGACATGCTGGAAGACGCCGTGCTGATGGGCGTGGACGAGACCCGCATGCGCGCCATCATGGCCGAGCTGGTCGCCAGCCTCCCCTCCCCCAGGCGCCGCGCGGCGTGAAGCGCGCCCTGGCGCTGCTGGCGCTGCTGGCGCTGCTGCCCGGCCTGGCGGCGGCGCAAAGCTGGGTGCCACGCCAGGGCGCGCAGCTCCAGGCGCTGGACAAGGTGACGGCGCGCGTCACCGTGGTCTCCGCCCGCATCGGCACTCCGGCGCAGTTCGGCACGCTGACCATCATGGTCCGCGCCTGCCAGGGCCGCCCGGCCGATGAGGTGCCCGACGCCGCCGCCTGGCTGGAAATCACCGACAGCCGCGCCGTGCCCGGCACCGGCCCCGCGTTCCGGGGCTGGATGTTCGCCAATGCGCCGGCCGTGAACACGCTGGAGCATCCCGTCTACGACATACGCATTCTGGAGTGCCGCTAGCATGGATGGCTTGACCGAACTCGCGAACCGCGTGCTGCCCGGTGGCCATTTCGGCAATATGGCCGGCCCCACCATCGTGGAAGGTGCCGGTGCCCATGTGCGCGACACCGAGGGGCGGGAATACATCGACTACCTGCTCGGCTCCGGCCCCATGTTCATCGGCCACGCCCACCCCGCCGTCACCGCCGCGGTGATGGAACAGGTGCCGCGCGGCACCACCTTCTTCGCCAACAACCCGGCCGGCATCAGGCTGGCCGAGGCGATCGTCGACGCCATGGCCTGCGCCGACCAGGTGCGCTTCGTGTCCTCCGGCTCGGAAGCCGACATGTACGCCATGCGCGTCGCCCGCGCCTTCCGCGGCCGCGAAAAAATCCTCAAATTCGAGGGCGGCTACCACGGCATGAGCGACCACGGCCTGATGAGCCTGGCGCCGAAGCGCGAGGCCAATTTCCCCCGGGCCATCCCCGATTCCGCCGGCATCCCCGCCCATATCGCCGACGACATGCTGGTGGCGCCGTTCAACGACATCGAAGCGGCGATCGCCCTGATCGAGGCGCATCACGACGAACTCGGCGGCGTGATCCTGGAACCCTTCCAGCGGCTCATCCCGCCCAAGCCCGGCTTTCTGGCCGCTATCCGCGCCGCCACCGCGAAACACGGCATCCCGCTGATCTTCGACGAGGTCGTGACCGGCTTCCGCTTCGCCTTCGGCGGCGCGCAAGCCTATTACGGCGTGACGCCCGACCTCTGCACACTCGGCAAAATCATCGGCGGCGGCTTTCCGCTCGCCGCCATCGCCGGGCGCGCCGACATCATGGCGCATTTCGACCGCGCCAAGGTGGGTGAGGACAGGTTCCTGATGCAGGTCGGGACTCTCTCGGGCAACCCCATTGCCGCGGCCGCCGGCCTGGTCACGCTGGACGTGCTGCGCGAGCCCGGCGCCTACGAGCGCGTTTTCGCCCTGGGCCGGACCCTGATGGAGGGCCTCACCGCCCGCATCCAGGCCGCGGGAATCCCCGCGCAGGTGGTGGGCGAACCCGTGCTCTTCGACGTGGTCTATGCCGCGGGCGAGATCGCCAACTACCGCGACATGCAGCGCGCTGACATAGCCACGCAAGCCCATATCAACCGCCACCTGCGCTCGGCCGGCATCCTCAAGGGCGACAGCAAATACTACATGTCCACGGCCCACACGGCCGAGGACGTGGCCAAGACCCTGGACGCCTTCGAGGCCGCCCTGGCCAGCCTGCCACGCTGAACACCACAACAAAAGGAAACACCATGCCCGTCACCGTCAAGGACATGCTGGACGCCGCCCACGCGACCGTGCCCAAGATCACCGGCGCCGACGCCATCACCCTGGCCGGCCAACCCGGCACGCTGGTGATCGACCTGCGCGACAGCGCCGAACTGGCCGCCAGCGGTAAAATCCCGGGCGCGCTCAACGTCTCCCGCGGCCTGATCGAATTCCGCGCCGACCCCGCACACCCCATGCACAACCCGGCCTTCGCGCAAGCCAAGACCGTGATCGTGCACTGTGCTTCCGGTGGCCGTGCCGCACTGGCCAGCAAAACCCTGCAGGACATGGGCTACAGCGACGTGCGCAACCTGGGGCGCCTGCAGGACTGGATCGAAGCCGGGGGGACGGTCGAGAAGGTCTGAGGGCGGTGCGGCAGGGAGGGCTTTGCCCCCCTGCACCCCCCAGCAAGGGCCGAAAGGCCCCTGCACCCCATGAGAAAGCCAGGGTCAGGGAGGGGGGCAACCCGCGACTGCCGACCGCGAGCGCTTGCTGCCCCCCTCCCTGACCCTGGCTTTAACCCATCACGGTCCAGGGGCGGGTCGCCCCTGGTGGGGGGTGTCGGGGGGCAAAGCCCCCTGACGGCCCAGCCTCAGCTCGTCACCGGCCTTACCCCCATGGCCACCGTCCGTTCATCCATGCGCGCCTCGTAGCTCAGCCCGCGGCGTGTCGCCCAGGTGTGCGAGAGTTGCACCAGCGGCATGATCGGGGCTTCGCGGGCGATCCAGCGGGTTGCTTCCTGGATGGCGCGTTCGCGTTCCGCGTCATCGATGATGGTGCCGGCGCGGTCGGTCATTGCATCGAGTTCCGCACTCGAAAAGCGGCCGGAATTCGCGCTGCCGGTGCGGCGTTGGGTGTTGAAGGTCTGGGTGATGTTGGCCAGCAGGTAGATGCCTTCGGCGGTCACGCTGCCCCAGCTGGTCAGGCGCATGGCGAATTCCTGTCGCGCGCTGCGCCCGGCGAAGCTGGCCCAGGGGATGGCGTCCACGGTCGTCTGCACGCCGGCCCGGGTCCAGGCCTGCGCCACGGCCTGGGCGATGCGGCTGTCGTTCGGAAAGCGGTCGTTCGGCGTGCTGAGGACGAGGCGGAAACCTTGCGGAAAGCCCGCCTCGGCCAGCAGCCGGCGCGCGCCTTCGATGTCCGGCGGGCTCACCCGCACATCGGGGGTGTGGCTAAACACGCCGGCGGGCAGCCATTGCGCGGTGGCCACGGCCTGGCCTTCCATCACCCGTTCGGCGATCGCCTCGCGCGCGATGGCCATGTTCAGGGCGCGACGCACCCGCACGTCCAGGAAGGGGTTGGCCGGCAGCGGGTTGCCGGCATTGTCCGTCACCCCCGGCACGGCCCCGGTGCGGGAGAAGTCGGGCATGAGGTAGACGCAGCGCAGGCCGATCGTCTCGCTGACCGAAACCCGCGGCTCGCGCCTCAGGCGTGCCAGGTCGCTGCTCGCCACCTGGTCGATCATGTCGATGTCGCCGGCCAGAAGTGCGGCCGAGCGTGCGGCGTCATTGGCGACGAAGCGGTAGGAGACGCGCCCCCAGGGTTCCACGCCGCCCCAGTAGTTTTCGTTGCGGACCAGTTCGGTCCGGTCCCCCGCCCGGTGGCTGGCGAATTTATAGGGCCCAGTGCCGATCGCGGCGCGGCCGGCATTGTAATCCTCGGTTGCAGCCCCTTCGCCCACATGCTTGCTGATGATGAAGATCGAGGCGATTTCGTTCGGCAGGATGGGGTTGGGCGCGTGGGTGTGGAAGCGGATGGTGTGGCTGTCCACGATCTCGGTCCGCGCGATGGTACGGATGAAGCCGCCGAAGCCGCCGGGCGAATTGGGCACGTTGGGCGCGCGCTGGATGGAGAAGGCCACGTCCTCGGCCGTGAAGGGCCGGCCGTCATGCCATTGCACGCCGGTGCGCAGCTTGAACTCCCACAGCGTGGCGTTCACCGGCCGCCATTCCGTGGCAAGCGCCGGGCGCAGCTGGGCGGTGGCCGTGCGGTCGATCAGCGTGTTGAAGATATGCAGCGCCAGCGAGGAATTGGGCGAGGCGTTGAAGAAATGCGGGTCCAGCGAGGTGATGGAGCCGCCGGTGGCGACGGTGAGCGTCGGCGCGGTCTGCGCCAGCGCCAGGGAGGGTGTGGCCAAAGCGGCAAGGCCGAGTGTTCGGCGGGGAAGCTCGATGGTCATGGATCGCTCCTGAATAACGTCATCACCATGTAACCGGGCAGCACGTTGGCGCAAGCCCGTCAGGACGTGGCAGGCCTGATCCCCATAGCCGTGGTGCGCTCATCATAGCGCGCCTCCATCCGCAAGCCGCGCCGCAGACCCCAGAAGCTGGTGAGGTGCAGCAGCGGGAAATATGGCACCTCGCGCGCCGTCCAACGCACGATCTCGAAAGTGGCCTGCTCGCGCTCGGCATCGTTCATCATCATCGAGGCGCGGTCCACCATGGCGTCGAATTCCGGGTTGGAATAGCGCCGGGAGTTGGAGGCGCCAGTCCGCGCCTGGGGGTTGAAGGTCTGCAGCAGGTTCACCGGGAAGTTCAGGCCCTCGATGCTGCCCCAGCTTGTCTGCGCGATGCCGAATTCCTGCCGGGCGCTGCGCGCCGAGAAGCTGGCGAAGGGCACTGCGTCGATCTGCGTCTGGACCCCGGCACGGGTCCACATCTGCGCCACCGCCTGCGCCGTGCGGGCGTCATTCGGCCAGCGGTCATTGGGTGTGGTGAGGGTGAGACGAAAGCCCTGCGGAAAGCCTGCCTCGGCCAATAACCGCCGGGCACCGTCGAGGTCGAAGGCGGGCGCGGTGGTTTGCGGGTCATGCGACCAGATGCCCCGGGCCAACCATTGGCCGGAGGGTGTGGCCAGCCCATCCATCGCCGCCTGCACCAGCGTCTGGCGGTTGATCGCCATGTTCAGCGCGCGCCGCACCCGGACGTCGAGAAACGGGTTGGCCGGCAGCGGATTGCCGGCATTGTCGGTCACCCCCGGCACCGCGCCGGTGCGGGAGAAATCCGGCTGGATATAGACCAGGCGGATGGCGGGTTTTTCCACCACCGTCAGCCGGGCCTCGCGCCGCAGCCGCGGCACGTCGGTCAGCGGGATCTGGTCGATCACATCGATATCGCCGGCCAGCAGGGCGGCGGTGCGGGCGGTGTCGTTGGAAATGAAGCGGTAGGAGACGCGGGCCCAGGGCTCCGGCTCGCGCCAGGAGTTTTCGGCGCGCTGCAATTCCGTGCGGTCCCCTGGGCGGTGGCTCACCAGCCGGTAGGCGCTGGTGCCAACCGCGGCACGGCCGGAATTATAGTCCTCCGTCGCCGCCCCCTCGCCGACATGCCGGCTGACAATGAAGATCGAGGCGAGATCCTGCGGCAGCGTGGGGGTCGGCCTGCTGGTGTGGATGCGGATGGTGTGCGGGTCCGGCGCCTCGGTGCGGGCAAATGTGCGCATGAAGCTGCCAAAGCCGCCCGGGCTGCCCGGCACATTGCCGGCGCGCGAGAAAGTGAAGATCACGTCGTCCGCGGTAAAGGGTCGGCCATCATGCCAGGTCACCCCCTGGCGCAGCTTCAGCTCCCACAGCGTGTCGGACAGCGCACGCCATTCGGTGGCCAGGGCGGGCCGCAGCACGGTGTCGGCATCGCGTTCGATCAGCGGGTCGAAGATATGCGAGGCCAGCATGTTGTTGGGCCCGGCATTGAAGAAATGCGGATCGACCGAGGTGATGGAGCCGCCGATGGCGATTGTCAGGCTGGCGCCCTGGGCCTGGGCATGGGTGCTGGCGGCGAGGCCGGCAGTGGCCGCGACAATCGCGCGGCGGGGAAGGGGCAGGGTCATGCGGGCGGCTCCTGTCATGCGGATGACATGACATTAAGGAAAATGCCGCGCCGGAAACCAGCGCTTATTGCGCCGCAGGCCGCACCCCCATCGCCAGGCTGCGCTCATCCATGCGCGGCTCGTGCACAAGGCCGCGCCGGTGCGCCCAGATATTTTGCAGATGCAGGATGGGGAAGGCCGGCGCCTCGCGCGCCACCAAGCGCACCAGTTCATGGATCGCGGTCTCGCGCGCCGCATCATCCATGATGCTGGCCGCCGCCTCGATCATCGCGTCGAGTTCCTGGCTGGAATAGCGCCGCCAATTGGCCGGCCCGGTGCGCGCCACCGGGTTGTGGGTTGCCAGGATGTTGGTCGGGAAGGACAAGCCCTCGCCGGTGGAACTGCCCCAGCTGGCCATCGACATGGCGAATTCCTGCCGGCCCGCGCGGGCCGAGAAGCTGGCCCAGGGCAGCGCCTCGATCTCGGTGCGGATGCCGATGCGCGTCCACATCTGGGCCACCGCCTGGGCCAGGCGGCTGTCATTCGGGAAACGGTCGTTCGGCGTGTGCAGGGTGAGCCGGAAGCCGTTCGGAAAGCCGGCCTCCGCCAGCAGCCGCTGGGCTTCCACGGGGTCGAAGGGGCGGACCGGCGTCTGCGGGTCGTAACTGTAGACGCCGGCCGGCAGCCATTGCCCGGCTGCTGCGCCCAGGCCGTCCATCACGCGTTCGACCAAGGCCTGACGGTTGATCGCGATGTCCAGTGCCCGCCGTACCCGGACATCGAGGAACGGGTTTTGCGGCAGTGGCTGGCCGCTCGCATCCTGCACCTGCGCCGGGTTCAGCCGCGGCAGGAAGCTGGGGCCGATATGGACCATGCGCAGCGCCGGGATTTCGCTGATCACCACCCGGGCCTCGCGGCGCAGCCGCGGGACGTCGGTCGGCGAGAGCTGGTCCACCATGTCGAGATCGCCGGCGAGGATGGCGGCGGTCCGCGCGCTGTCATTGGCGATGAAGCGGTAGGAGACCCGCGCCCACGGCTCGGTGCCGCCCCAGTAGCCTTCGTGCCGGGTGAGTTCGGTGCGGTCGGCGGCGCGGTGGCTGGCGATGCGGTAGGGGCCGGTGCCGATGGCGGCGCGGCCGCTGTTGTAGTCCTCGGTGGTGGCGCCCTGACCGGCATGGCGCGAGACGATGGCGATGCTCACCAGATCGGTCGGCATCAGCGGGTTGGGCCGGCTGGTGCGGATGCGGATGGTGCGCGCGTCCACGACATCGACGCCGGCGACCGTCCGCAGCAATGAGCCGAAGCCGCCGGGCGAATTCGGCACATTTGGCGCGCGGCCCAGCGTGAAGACCACGTCCTCGGCGGTGAAGGGGCGGCCGTCATGCCAGGTGACGCCGGCCCGCAGGCGAAACTCCCAGGTCAGGTCATCCACCACGCGCCAGCTTTCGGCCAGACCAGGGATCAGGCGGGACCGTGCATCGCGATCGACCAGCCGGTCGAAGACATGATGCGCCAGGGCGTTGTTCGGTGCGGCGTTGAAGAAATGCGGGTCCAGGCTGGTGATGGAACCGCCGGTGCCGATGGTGAGCGTCTGGGCCTGCGAGGCGCCGGCCATGATCAGCCCCAAAACCAGCCCTTGCATTGCTGCCGCTGCTTGTCGCATGAGCATTCCCCGAGAAGCGGCGATGACCGCGTCCGGAAGCATAGCTAGCCGGGCCAGGGGTGTGCTGCTAATTGAAAATAACAATTTCGTCACGCCAGGGAGACGAACATGCGCCTGACCATTTCCGCCATCGCGATGGCCTGCACCATCGGCGCCGCCAGCGCGCAGAACCTGACCATGGCCGTCGGCGCGCCGGTGACCAGCCTCGACCCGCATTTCCATCAGCTTTCGCCCAACAACGCCGTGGCCGGCATGATCTTCGACCGGCTGGTGAACACCGACGCCCAGGCGCGAAACGTGCCCGGCCTGGCCGAAAGCTGGAGCGCCGTGGCACCCGACACCTGGGAGTTCCGCCTGCGCCGCGGCGTGCGCTTCCACAATGGCAGCGAATTCACCGCCGACGACGTGGCCTTCACCTTCGGACGCGTCCCCAACGTGCCCAACAGCCCGAGCAGTTTTGCCGGCTTTGTGCGCCCCATCACCCGCATCGAGGTGGTGGACAGCCACACCATTCGCTTCACCACCAATGGCCCCTACCCGCTGCTGCCGCAGGACCTCTCCAACGTCTATATCCTGGACCGCGAGACCCACGCGAACGCGACGACCGAGCAATTCAATGCCGGCCCGATGGCGGTGGGCACCGGCCCCTTCCGCATGATCAGGCACGCCAATGGCGACCGCATCGAGCTTGAGCGCAACGACAATTATTTTGGCGAACCGCCGGCCTTCGCCCGCGTCAACTACCGCATGATCACCAATGACAGCGCCCGCGCCGCCGCCCTGCTGGCCGGCGATGTCGATGTGATCGACCAGGTGCCGACCGCCGACCTCGCCCGCCTGCGCACTGACCCGCGCGTGACGCTGGCCGAGACGGTGGGGCTGCGCATCATCTATCTCAGCGTCGACCACATGCGCGAGGATAGCTCGCCCTTCATCACCGACAATGACGGCAGGCCGCTCGCCCGCAACCCGATGAAGGATGTGCGGGTGCGCCGCGCGCTGTCGATGGCGATCGACCGCAACGCCATCACCTCGCGCGTCATGGAAGGCAGCGCCACGCCCGCCGGCCAGTTCCTGCCGCCCGGCATCTTCGGCCATGTCCCCGATCTCGGCCCGCCGGCCTTCGACCCGGAAGGTGCCCGCCGCCTGCTGGCCGAGGCCGGCTTCCCCCAGGGTTTCCGCGTCACCCTGCACGGCCCCAATGACCGCTACCCCAATGACGGCCGCATCATCCAGGCCATCGGCCAGATGTGGACGCGGGTGGGCGTGCGCACGGCGGTGGAGGCGCAGACCTGGACCACCTTCGTGGCGCGGGCCGGCCGCGCCGAATTCTCGGCCTTCCTGATCGGCTGGGGCTCCAACCCCGATGGCAGCCACCCCCTTCGCAACCTGATCGCGTGCCAGAGCCGCGAGCGCGGCTGGGGCAATTCCAACCGCGGCCGCTACTGCAACGAGGCTATGGACACCCGGCTGATGGAGGCCATGCGCACGCTCGACAACGGCGCGCGCGAGCGGGAACTGATCGCCCTGCAAAGGCTGATCTTCGACGACCAGGCGATCATCCCGCTGCATATTCAGACCAATATCTGGGCGGCGCGGCGCGGTTTTGTGGTGACCCCGCGTGCCGATGAACTCTCCCTGGCGCAGAGCGTCCGCCCCGCCGTGGCGCGCTAAATGCTCATCTACCTCCTCCGCCGGATCATGCAGTCCGGCTTCGTGCTGGTGGCGATGAGCCTGCTGGTCTTCCTCGGCGTCTATGCCGTGGGCGACCCGATCGAGATCCTGATCTCGCCCGACGCCGACCAGATCGAGAAGGAGCGTGCGATCCAGGCACTCGGCCTCGACCTGCCGCTGTGGCAGCAATATCTGGTCTTCGTCGGCAAGGCCTTGCAGGGCGATCTGGGCCGGTCCTTCGTGTTCAACGAACCTGCCATCCAGCTGATCTTGCAGCGCATGCCCGCCACGCTGGAGCTGGCCTTCGGCTCGATGTTCCTGAGCATTCTCATCGGCCTGCCGCTGGGGTTGTATGCCGGGCTGCGGCCGAATGGCGCCATCTCCAAGGGCATCATGGCCGGCTCCATTCTGGGCTTTTCGCTCCCCACCTTCTGGGTGGGCCTCATGCTCATCATGGTCTTCGCCGTGCAGCTGGGCTGGCTGCCCAGCACCGGGCGGGGCGATACGGCGATGCTGTTCGGTATTTCCTGGTCCTTTCTCACCGGCGATGGCCTCAGCCATATCCTGCTGCCGGCGATCAACCTCGCGCTGTTCAAGATCAGCCTGGTGATCCGCCTGACGAGGGCGGGGGTGCGCGAGACGATGCTGATGGACTACGTGAAATTCGCCCGCGCCAAGGGCCTTTCGCCCTTCCGCGTCACCTTCGTGCATGTCTTCAAGAACATCCTGATCCCGGTCGTCACGGTGGTGGGGCTGGAGCTGGGCGGCACCATCGCCTTCTCGGTGGTCACCGAATCCGTCTTCGCCTGGCCGGGCATGGGCAAGCTGATCATCGACAGCATCAACGTGTTGGATCGCCCGGTGATCGTCGCCTACCTGATGATGATCGTGCTGATGTTCATCGTCATCAACCTGCTGGTGGACATCGTCTACACCGTGCTTGATCCAAGAGTCCGGCTGGAGGCCAAGGCATGAGCACCACAACCCTCCCGGCACCGCTGCCGAAGGTGGAGACACCGTTCCGCCGCTTCGTCTCGGAATTCTGCGAATCCCCGCTCGCTGTGGGCGGGTTGGTGGTCTTCGCGATCATCGCGCTGGTGGCGATCTTTGCCCCCTGGATCGCGCCGCAGAACCCCTATGATTTGGCCGTGCTGGACATCATGGATGGCCGGATGGAGCCGGGCAGCGTGGGCGGCGGCGGCTACACCCACTGGCTGGGCACGGATGACCAGGGCCGCGACATGCTCTCGGGCATCATGTACGGCTTGCGCATCTCGCTGCTGGTCGGCGTGGGCTCTGCCTTCATCGCCTGCCTGGTCGGCGCCTCGCTCGGGCTGCTGGCGGCCTATGCGGGCGGGCGGACGGACAGCGTGATCATGCGCGTGGTCGACCTGCAATTGTCCTTCCCCACCATCCTGGCCGCGCTGATGATCCTGGCTTTTCTGGGCAAGGGCATCTTCAACGTGGTGATCGCGCTGGTCATCGTGGAATGGGCCTATTACGCCCGCACCGTGCGCGGCTCGGCCCTGGTGGAACGCCGGCGGGAATACATCGAGGCCGCGATCTGCCTGGCCCTGCCGACGCGGCGCATCCTGTTCAACCATTTGCTGCCCAATTGCCTGCCGCCGCTGATTGTCGTCGGCACCATGCAGATCGCGCGTGCCATCGCACTCGAGGCCACGCTCTCCTTCCTGGGCCTGGGCGTGCCGATCACCGAGCCCTCGCTCGGCCTGCTCATCGCCAATGGCTATGAGTACATGCTCAGCGGCAAATACTGGATCAGCTTCTATCCCGGCATCGCCCTGCTGATCACCATCGTCGCCATCAACCTGATGGGCGACCAGATGCGTGACGTGCTGAACCCAAGGCTCAAGAAGTGAATACGCTCGAAGTCAAAGGCCTCAGCACGCATTTCTTCACGCGGGCGGGGGTGGTGCGCGCGGTGGAGGACGTCTCCTTCACCGTCGGCCGCGGCAAGGTCATGGGCCTGGTCGGTGAATCCGGCTCGGGCAAGACCGTCACCGGCTTTTCCGTCATCGGCCTCGTCGATGCCCCCGGCCGCATCGTCTCCGGCGAAATCCTGTTCAAGGGCCGCAACCTGGTGGGGATGGGCGAGGAGGAGCTGCGCGACCTGCGCGGCAACCGCATCGCCATGATCTTCCAGGACCCGATGATGACGCTCAACCCGGTGCTGCGCGTCGACACCCAGATGATCGAGACCGTGCAGGCGCACCAGAAGGTGGACCGCGAAACCGCGCGGCAGCGGGCGCGCGACACGCTCGGCATGGTCGGCATCCCCAGCCCCGATGAGCGGCTGAAATCCTACCCGCACCAATTCTCCGGCGGCATGCGGCAACGGGTCGCCATCGCCATCGCGCTGTTGCATCAGCCGGACCTGATCATCGCCGACGAGCCGACCACGGCGTTGGACGTCACCATCCAGGGCCAAATCCTGGCCGAAGTGCAAAAGCTGGCCGCCAACACCGGCACCAGCCTGATCTGGATCACCCATGATCTCTCCGTGGTGGCCGGCCTCGCCGACGACATCGCGGTGATGTATGCCGGCCGCATCGTCGAGCAGGGCTCGGTCGACCAGGTGCTGGACGTGCCCTTCCACCCCTACACGCACGGCCTCATCGGCTCCGTTCCCAGCCGCAACAAGCGCGGCGTGGCCTTGCGGCAAATCCCCGGCACCACGCCCAGCCTGATGTCCCTGCCGCCCGGCTGCGCCTTCAAGACGCGCTGCGAGCGGGCCGACGGCGCCTGCGAGACCATGCCCGCGCTGGCCGAACTCGCCCCCGGCCGCTTCGCCCGCTGCGTCCACCCCCATCTCGAGACCCTGCCGGCATGAGCGACACCATTATCGAGCTGCGCGGCTTGACCAAGCGCTTCGAGAAGAAGCTCGACCTCGCCGGCCGCGTGCTGAAGAAGCTGGGCGCGCCGATGCAGGAGGAGATCGTCCATGCCGTGGACGGCGTGGACCTCGCCATCCGCAAGGGCGAGGTTGTCGGCCTCGTCGGCGAATCCGGCTGCGGCAAATCCACCCTGGGCCGCATGGTCGCCGGCATCATGACGCCCACGGCGGGGGAGATGTTCTGGCGCGGCGCCAATACCAAAAGCCTGTCCGACAGCGCGGGGCGCGAAGCCAAGCTCCGCACCCAGATGATCTTCCAGGACCCCTACGCCTCACTCAACCCGCGCATGAAGGTGGAGATGATCGTGGGCGAGGCGCCGCTCTACCACGGCATGACCAACCGCTCCGAATGGCCGGCTTATGTGGACGCGCAGATGCGCCGCGCCGGCCTCGACCCCGCCTTCAAGGAGCGTTACCCGCACCAGTTCTCGGGCGGGCAACGCCAGCGCATCGGCATCGCCCGCGCGCTCGCCGTGCAGCCCGAATTCATTGTCTGCGACGAGGCGGTGGCGGCGCTCGACGTCTCGATTCAGGCGCAAATCCTGAACCTGTTCATGGATTTGCGCCGCGACCTGGACCTGACCTACCTCTTCATCAGCCATGACCTGGGCGTGGTCGAACACCTCTCCGACCGCGTGGTGATCATGTATCTGGGACGCGTGGTCGAGCAGGCGCCCTCCGAAGAGATCTTCGCCCGCGCCAACCACCCCTATACGCAATCGCTGCTCTCCGCCGTGCCGCGGATCGAGGCCCGCAAGCGCGCCTTCAACGTGGTGCAGGGCGAAATTCCCTCGCCGCTCAACCCGCCCAAGGGCTGTCATTTCCACCCCCGCTGCCCGCATGCCATGCCGCGCTGCGGGCAGGAGCGCCCGGCGCTGCGGGAGATCGCGCCCGGCCATCTCTCCGCATGCCACCTCAACGATCAGGCGTAGCACCGCCCTATTTCGCGCAATGGGAAAGCCCGCGGCTGGTGCGGGCCTTTCTCGCCGGGCGGCCCGCCGAAACCGACCCGCTCTGGCCTGAAAGCGGTGCCGCCAGCGCAGCCCAATACGCTCTTTGGGCCGACCACCTCTGCGGCATGGCCTGCCTGAAGATGGCCATGGCGGCGCGCGGCGAAATCTTCCCCATCCACAGTCTGCGCCGCCTGGTGCAGCGCCATGGCGGCTATGTCGAGACACCCCAGGGCATCAAGGGCCTGATCTATGCCGGCGCCGTGGCCTGGCTGGAAACCCAGGGAATCGCGGCCAAGACGCGCGTGGATCTCACCGCCGGAAAGCTGGCCGGGCTTCTGGGCCGCCACATGATCATCGCCTCGGTCCACCCCGCCATCCGCCGGCCGGAACAGGCCCCGCCCGGGCGCGGCGGGCATCTGGTGCTGGTCTTCGGGGTGGATCCGATGGGGCGATTGCGCTTCCACAACCCCTCGGGCGACAGCGTGGCGACGCGGCGCGATGTCCGCCTCACCCCCCGGCAATTCGGCCGCTTCTTCGCCGGCCGCGGCATGCTGTTGCCGCGCTGAGCCTGCGGGGCCATATCCCGGCCATGCGGTTCACACTCCTGCTTGCACTTGCCCTGGCCGGCTGCGCCGCCAATCCGCCGCGCGATGACGAGCCGCGGGCGGCGCGCGCCAGCGGCCCCACGCTGAGCATCGGCGGCGGCATCGGCACCTATTACGGTGCCGCCGCGCGCTGATCGCCGCGCGCCACCAGAAATCCCGCCAGCGCCACCACCCCCACGGCCGCCAGCAGGCCGGGCACCAGCCAATAGCCGCCGCTCCACTGCCACACCAGCGCCAGCGCCCAGGGCGCCAGCGCGCGCGGCAGCACGGCCGAGGTGCTGAGCGCCCCGGTGATGGCGCCATAGCCCTCCCGCCCCAGCAGCTCCGCCGGGGCGGCGGCGCGCACGATGGTCATCAGCCCATCCGCCATCGCCCAGCACAGCACGAAGCCCAGCAGCCACCAGGTCTGGTCGCCGCCCAGCCACAACAATGTCAGCCCGACCGGCAGCAGCGCGGCCGCGAAGACCCCCACCGACACCACCGGCACCCGCGCACCGAGCACGAACAGCACCGCCCGCGCCGCCACCTGGAATGGCCCGTGCAGGGCGACGAGCGCGATCACCCAGCCCTCGGCGATCCCCCGCTCGCGCAGCAGCAGGATGAGATGCACCCCCAGCCCCACCCCGATGAAGGCATGCGCCGCCAGGCACACCGCAAGCCCGATGAAGGCTGGGCGCCGCAACACCGGCCCCAGCCTGACCGGCGGCGGACGCACCCTGCCGCGCTGCATCCGCGGCAGCCCCCACAACGCCATCGGCGTGGGCAGCGCCTGCAGCGCGGCCAGCGCCAGCAGCGCCCCGCGCCAACCCAACGCCTCGATCAGCAGGGAGATCAGCGGCAGGAACACCGTCCCGGTGAAGCCGGTGATGAAGGTGATCGCGGTGATCGAGCGCACCGGCTCGCGCGCCGCCGCCATCATCACCGCCATGGCCGAACCCCACAGCGCCGCCGCATGCGCCAGCCCCAGCGCGAACCACACGGCATAGAGCGCGCCCAGGCTCTCCACCTGGCTCCAGCAGGCCAGCAGCGCAGCACCCGCCAGCCCTCCCCAGGCGATGGGTCCGCGCCCGCCATGCCGGTCCACGAAGCGCCCCAGCGGCACCGCCGCGGCGCCCGAGACCAGCAGCCCCAGGGTGAAGGCCCCCGAAATCGCCCCGCGGGAGAAGCCGAGCTCCTCCTCCATCGGCCCCACCATCAGGGCAAAGGGCGTGAACAACGTGCCCCAGCCGACCATCTGGGTCACCGCGATGGTCCAGATCAGCCGGGCATCGCCCTTCACACCGCGAACTGCTCGGCCAGGATGCGTTCGGAGAGGTTGGTGTCGGGGTCGAACAGCAAGGTCAGCGTGATGGAGCGGTCCTCGCGCACCTCCACCCGCCGCACGTCGCGCACCTCGGTATAGTCGGCCACCGCCGCCACCGGGCGTTTTTCCGGCTCCAGCACCTCGAACACCACCCGCGCGTCACTCGGCAGCAGCGCGCCGCGCCAGCGCCGGGGGCGGAAGGGCGAGATCGGCGTCAGCGGCAGAAGATTGGCAGAAAGCGGCACGATCGGCCCCTGCGCCGAGAGGTTATAGGCCGTGCTGCCCGCCGGCGTGGAAATCAGGATGCCGTCGCAGGCCAGCTCCGCCAGCCGCTCCTTGCCATCCACGAGGATCCGCAGCTTGGCGGTCTGCCGCGTCTCGCGCAGCAGCGAGACCTCGTTGATCGCCAGCGCGGCATGGGTGGCGTTGGCGGTATGCGCGCGCATCCGCAACGGGTGGAGATTGGCCGATTGCGCCGACGCCACCCGCTCGAACAGGTTTTCCTCCCGATAGGCATTCATCAGGAAGCCGACCGAGCCGCGATTCATCCCGTAGACCGGCAGGTTGCGGCCGAGGTAGCGATGCTGCGTCTCCAGCATGAAGCCATCGCCGCCGAGTGCCACCAGCGCCGTCGCCTGCTCCGGCGGGCAATCGCCATAGAGCGTCACCAGCCGCTCTCGCGCCGCCTGCGCGGTGTCCGAGCTGCCGGCGAGGATGGCGATGCGCTGGCCGGTGCTCAAAGGGCGAGGCGCCGGGCCTGCCGGTGCTCCAGCACCGGCATGTCGCGCCGCACCCGCGCGGTGACGGCGGGGTCGATGCGCGCCGTGGCCCAGCCCTGCCCGTCGCTGGCCTTGGCCACCACATGGCCCCAGGGGTCGGCCACCAGCGAATGACCATAGACGAAGCGCGTGGCGCCGCGCTCATCATACCCGCCCCAGCTCGCCGCGGCTGCGATCCAGCATTGGCTCTCGATGGCGCGGGTGCGGAGCATCACCTCCCAATGATCCTTGCCGGTTTGCAGGGTGAAGTTGCTGGGGACGAAGATGACATCGGCGCCCAGGCGCCTGAGCGCCATGTATTGCTCAGAAAACCGCATATCGTAGCAGATGGTCAGCCCCAGCGTGACATCGCCGACCTGGCAGGTGACGAGGCGGTCGCCCCCGCCATACAGCGCGCTTTCGCGATACCCAGTGCCATCCGGCCCGGTGATATCGAACAGATGAATTTTTCTGTAGCGGGCGATCTCGGCGCCGGTGCCGTCGAAAACGACCGTCGTGTTGAACAGCTTTTCCGGCCCACGCTCGATCATGCTGCCGCCATGCACGGTGATGCCATTCGCCACCGCCACCGAGCGCAGGAATTCATAGGCCGGCCCGCCACTGCCGCCGGGTTCGGGCAGGAGTTCCGCCGCCGCCTCCCGCGCCTCGCGCCCGCCGCCGAGGTTGGTCCAGGTCTCGGGCAGGGAGACGAGGTCCGGCCGGTCGGCGGCCAGCGCGCCCTCGATCAGGCGGCGCGCCTGGTCCAGGTTGGCCTGCTTGTCACTGCCCTGGTTCATCTGGATGACGCTGATGCGCATCACGCAACCTCACTTCTTCCGGGCGCATGAAGCGCGTTTGTGGCCCCTGCGGCAAGCCGGTTCAGCGCGGCGCGGGCGGGTTCAGCCGGCCATCCAGCGCAAACCTCCCCTGCGCCACCAGCGCGTAGAGCCCCGTCGCCCGGCCAGGATCGAAGACCAGGTTCCAGCTAGAGGCGGAGACGGTGCTGGGCAGCAGCACGAAGGCATGGGCCGCCAGCAGCGCATCGCCGAACCCCTGCTGCCCGGCGGAGGGAAAACCCGGCCGCAGCCAGTTCGGGTTGGGCACGTCCCCGGGTACCACGACATGGATGGCGGCGGGGTCGGCGATGCGGGCCTGGCTCAGGACATGCGGCACCACATCCATGGCGTGGAAACCCTTGTGCACCGCCACTTCCAGAATCGCCGTGGCAGGGTCCAGCGCGCAATACACCGCCCGCGTGCCCTCGCGGTTCCAGCGGCCGCCGAAGCGATGCGCGCCCTCGCCGCTGTCCCAGACCGATGCGAATTCGGCGGTGTCGATCCGCCAGGCCATCCACGCGCCGTCGCCCAGTGGCGGCGGCAGGGGCGTCACGTATAGACGCCGTGGCGCATCCGCCCCAGCAGGGTTTCCACCGCCGACATGCCCATGGGCGTGCCCAGCAGGTCCAGCGGCACGCGGCCATCCAGCCCCAGCGCGGGCTGCGCCAGCCAGGCCTCGGCGGCGGTCTGGCTGCCCAGCACCGTGGTGGCCTCGGCCAGGATTTCGGCGAATTTCCAGACCCGGCCGCCCTGCTCCTGGCTGAGCGGCTTGTCCGGCGTTTCCTTGTGGCGCTGGTAGGTGCGGATGCTCATGCCCAGCGCCTTTTCCAGTGCCGCGGGCTCACGCAACGCCGCAAGCCGGCCCACCAGCCGCGTGAGCGCCGAGACGGGCAGGCCGCGGCTGACCATCTCATGCGCTTCCAGCGGCGAGCTCTGGTCCAGTTCATGCGGGTCAAGCGTGAGGCTCATGGTGGACTCCATTGGCGACAAGTGTCGCGATGAAATATGTCACCTGTCGCCCTTCGTTTCAACCACTATCCCCTGGTCGCCCCCGCCGCCCGCACAATCGGCCCCCATTTCGTCTCCTCGGCGATCATGAAGGCCTGGTATTCCGCCGGCCCCGCCGGCCAGGCATCGGCGCCAAACTCGGCCAGGCGCGTCACCACAGCCGGGTCCGCCAATGCCCGCAGCACGGCCTGGGAGAGCCGCTCGATCACCGGCCTCGCAGTCGCGACCGGCGCCACCAGCCCATACCAGCTGGAGACGTCGAAATCCGGGATGCCCGCCTCCTGCATCGTCGGCACATCGGGGAATTGCGACCATCGGCGGGCCGGGCTCACCGCCAGCGCCGTCAGCAGCCCGGCGCGCACCTGCTGGGCGGAAGCCGGCGCATTGTCGATCGCGAACAGGATTTCCCCCGTCAGCACCGCCTGCATGTTCGGCGCGGTGCCGCGATAGGGCACATGGGTCAACTCCACGCCGATGCGCTGGCCGAACATCACCCCGGAGAGATGCGATGAGGTGCCGACACCGGCTGAGCCGAAGGTGCCCGCCGCGGGGTTGGCCCGCAGATGGGCCACAAGATCCGCCACGGTCCGAAAACCGTGCCTGGGATGCACGATCATGCAGTTCGGCAGCGAGGCAATGCGCGCCACGGCGGCCAGATCCCGGTTCGGCTCGAACCCGCCCGACCGGCGGTGCAGATGCGGGCCGATGCCGTTTGAGGCGATGTGGTTGATGAAGAAGTTGTAGCCATCGGGCGTTGCGGCACCGGCGATCTCCGCCGCCAGCATGCCCCCCGCACCAGGCCGATTGTCCAGCCAGAAGCTGTGCGCCAGGGTCTCTCGCAGGCTGGGCTCCAGAATGCGCATGAGGATGTCCGAGGCGCCGCCGGCGGCGCCGCCCACCAGCACCCGCCAGGGCTTTTCCGGCCATGTCGGCTGGGCGAGCGCGAGTGTGGGCAGGGCGGCACCCAGCAGGGCGCGGCGCGCGAGTCTTGGCATGTTGTCCTCCGTATTTTCGCCAAGCGTGGCGCGCCGGCCGGGCCTGGTGCAAGAGCATTCCGCCAGAGGGGGTGCGCCGCACACACATCTGGCATAATCCATCGCTATTCTTCCCAAGGGGTTCTGCATGGATCATGTGTTGGTGGCGGGCGCGGGCCCGGTGGGTATGGTGGCGGCAAGCTGTCTGGCGGATGCCGGCATCAAGGTCACCATCCTGGAGCAATCGCCCGACCTGCCCGATGATCTGCGCGCCAGCACCTTCCATCCGCCCACGCTGGACATGCTCGGCCGCTTCGGCGTGGTCGATGCTATGATCGAGCAGGGCCTGGTCTGCCCCTATTGGCAGGTGCGCGACCGTTCGCAGGGCGTGATCGCCACCTATGACCTCGGCGTGTTGAAGAACGACACCAACCACCCCTACCGGCTGCAATGCGAGCAATGGCGCCTGACCCGCATGCTGCGCGACCGGCTGGCGACCAATCCGGACGTCAGCTTCCAGTACGGTGCCTGCGTGAAGGATGTGACGCAGGATTCCGGCGGTGTGGATGTGGCGCTGGAAAGCGGCGAAACCGTGCGTGGCACCTGGCTCATCGGCTCCGACGGCGCGCGTTCCGCCGTGCGCCGCGCGCTCGGGGTGAATTTCGAGGGCATGACCATCCCCGAGATCTACCTCACGCTGTCGACCAGCTTCCCCTTCCACGAGGCGATCGGCGACCTCGCCAACATCGCCTATATCAGCGACCCCGAGGAATGGTTCGTCCTGCTCAGAACCGCCAGCCTCTGGCGCCTGCTGCTGCCGACCGACCCCGCCGAGACCGAGGAGGGCATGTTGCTGCCCGAGCGTATCGAGGAGCGCATGCAGGGCGTGCTGCCCACGGGCACCCCCTACAAGGTGCATCATCGCACGGCGTATCGCGTGCATGAGCGGGTGGCGGAGAAATACGTCATGGGCCGTGTCATGCTGGCGGGCGATGCCGCGCATGTGAACAACCCGCTGGGCGGCATGGGCATGAATGGCGGCGTGCATGACGCCTTCAACCTGGCCGAGAAGCTCACCCAGGTGATCCAGGGCGCCGACCCCGCCCTGCTCGGGCGCTACGAGCGCCAGCGGCGCAAGGTGGCCGTCGAGGTCGTGCAGCAGCAGGCGCTGCGCAACCGCAACAACCTGAACATGCGCGAACCGGCGAAGCGCGAGGCAGCCTTCGCCGAGATGCGCGCCACGGTGGAGAACCTGGAGAAACACCGGGCATTCCTGCTGCGCGGCTCGCTGATCCAGTCGCTGCGGGATTTGGAGGACGTCGCATGAGCCATCCGGAAGAAGCCATCTACCAGGCCCAGGGCATGGGCCATTCCTCCGGCATGGGTGCTGCGCCCGCGGTGGTGTTTGTCGATTTCGTGGTGGGCTTCGCCGACCCCGCGCATTTCGGCGGCGGCAATATCGGCCCGGCCATCGAGCATTCGCAGGCCTTGCTCGCGCATGCCCGGGCGAAAGGCTGGCCGGTCGCCCATACCCGCGTGGTCTATGCCGGGGATGGCAGCGATGCCGGCGTTTTCACACTGAAGGCGCCCTCGCTGCTGAAGCTGACCGAGACTTCGCCGCTCTCCCGGATCGTGCCCGAATTGACGCCGGTGGCCGGCGAGTTGGTGGTGCGCAAGCGCGGCGCCAGCGCCTTCTTCGACACCCAGCTCTCCGGCTTCCTGCGCATGCGCCGCGTGGACACGCTGATCGTGGCGGGCTGCACCACCTCGGGCTGCGTGCGCGCCACGGTGGTGGATTCCTTGCAGCACGATTTCCGCACCATCGTGGCGGTGGATTGCGTGGGCGACCGGGCGATCGGCCCGCATGAGGCCAACCTCTTCGACATGCGGCAGAAATACGCCGACCTCATGACAAACGCGGCGCTGTTCAGCCTCCCGGGTTAAACCAGGGCCGCCACCTCCAGGAAGGTGCTTTGGTAGGTCGCGCCGGCGCCCATGTCGGTCAGCCGGTCGCCGCAGAGCATGTTGATGGTGCCGGCCCGCGCCTCGCCGGCCGGGCGCTGGCCCGGCACCAGCACCACGCCGGGCTTCACCTCATCGGCGACATGCAGCCGCAGCGCGATGGTGCCGTGGTCGTTGAACAGCCGCACCGCCTGGCCGTGTTGCAGGCCGCGCGCGGCGGCGTCCTGTGGGTGCAGCACGCAGAAGGGTTCGCCCTCGCGCCCGCGCAGGAAGGCGACGCCGGCATAGGCGGTGTGCGGCTGGAAGAACGACGGCGCGGTGAGCAGGCGCAGCGGCCAGCGGGCGGCATCCTCCACCTCCTGCGCATCCGGCTGCCATGTCGGCAGCGGCGGCAACCCCTCGGCCGCCAGTTGTGCTGAGAAAATCTCCAGCCGGCCGGAGGGGGTGGCGAAAGCCTGCGCCTCGGGGGGCGCGGCCTTGGCCGGGCGGTGGTCCAGCAGGGTCGCGGGGTCGATGCGACCGACCGCGCCCGTGGCACCCTCGAAGAATCGGGGAAAGATTTCGCGCTGCGGCAGGCTGAAGACCTCGTCGGTCAGCCCCATGCGGCGCGCGAGTTCCTGCGCCAGGCGAAGATTGGTCCAGGATTGATGCTGCGGCGGCACCGCGGCGGGAGCGAATTGCACGTAGTAGCTGCCATAGGCGCGATAGAAATCCTCGGTCTCCAGATAGGTCGCGGCCGGCAGGACGATGTCGGCGTATCTGGCCGTGTCGGTCATGAAGGGGTCGTGGACGACGGTGAAAAGGTCCTGCCGCGCCAGGCCCTGGCGGACACGGTTGGCGTCGGGGCAGGTGACGGCGGGGTTGTTGGCGGCGATGAACAGCGCGCGCAAAGGCGGGTCGCGCATCTCCAGCAACTCGCGGCCGAGCAGGCTGTGGTTGACCAGCCGGGTCGTCGCTGGGCCGGAGGGTTTGCGCACCGAGGAAAAATCGAAATCCATCGATCCCGCGGTGGTCAACAGCGCGCCGCCGCCACGCCTGCCATAGGCGCCGGTCAGCGCCGGCAGCACGGCCACCGCCCGCAGCGCCTGGCCGCCGCGCGCCAGCCGCGTCATGCCCTCACCGAGACGGATGAACGGGCGCTTCGCGGCGCCATACATCGCCGCCAGGCGTTCGATATCGGCCTCGGCCAGTCCGGTGATTTCGGCGACACGGGCGGGCGGGAAGTCGCACAGCACCTCGGCCGACCATTGTTCGAAGCCCAGCGTGTTGGCGGCGATATAGGCGCGGTCGAGCAGCCCGTCGCGCTGAAGAATATGGGCGATGCCACAGGCCAGCGCCGCATCGGTGCCGATGTTGATCTGCAGATGCCAGTCCGAGCGCGCCGCGGTCTGGCTCCGCCTGGGGTCGATCACCACCAGCTGCACGCCTGTCTTGCGCAGCTTTTCCAGCAGCGCCCAGACATGCACATTCACCGCCATCAAATCGGCGCCCCAGGCGATGACCAGGTCGGAATCCACCACCGATTCCGGATCGGCGCCGCCGACCGGCCCCAGCGTCATCTCCCAGGCGGTCTCGCAGCAGGAATCGCAGACCGTGCCGGCCAGCAGGCGCGTCGCCCCCAGCGCGTGGAACATGCCGTTCACGATATGCCGGTTGATCTGCCCCTGATGCGCCGAATAGGCGTAGCCCAGCAGCGCCAGCGGGCCGCTCTCGGCGATGATGGCGCGCCAGCGGGTCTCGATCTCGTCCAGCGCCTCATCCCAGGTGATGGGGGCGAAGCGGCGTTCGCCCTTGGCGCCGATGCGACGCAAAGGCGTGGTCAGACGGTCGGGCGAATGCACCAGTTCGGCGTCGCGGTTGACCTTGGCGCAGGCGAAACCGGCGGTGAAAGGCTGCTCCGGGTCGCCGGCCACGCGCAGCACGCTGCCATTCTCGACCTGCACGACCAGCGAACACATATCCGGGCAGTCATGCGCGCAGACGACGCGGATTGTTTCCATCACAGCAACTCCAAGCGGTGGGTGGCCAGCATCCCCCAAGCCGCGACGGGGCGGAAGCCACCCCGCCACCAGCGGCACCATGGCTCCCCGCATATCGTCCGGAATGTTATTCACCAGCGCCGGGCGCATGCCCGATGCGCCGGCCGTCGCGCCGCAAGACAGCGGTTGCCGGCACCAAGCATGGCGGGGCTCCTGCCGGGCCGGTGACTTGACTTATTTGATATAGTAAATCGTCAGACAAAAATTACAAATCCGTCATGATGCGCTATAGTGAGCCATGGCACCCAGGCACCCGCTGAGCATCGTCAAAACCGACCTCGTCGATGACGCGGCAGATGCCGCCTTCCGGGATTTCGTCGCCGATCTCTTCGCCGTCTCCGCCGCCATGCAGTCGGTGCGCCGGGCGGCGGCGCGGCGGCTGGGGTTGCGGGGGTCGGAACTGGCGGTGCTGCTGGCGGTCTCCCGCCTCGGCCAGGAAGGGCCGGTGGGCATCAGCGCGGTGGCGGGGCACCTGCATGTCGCCGCCTCGAACATCACGGCCGAGGTGAACGCGTTGGTCCAGACCGGCCTGCTGGCCAAGACCCAGCGCGATGACGACAACCGCGCGGTCAACATCACCCTGACCGCCGATGGCCAGGCGATACTGGAGCGCCTGGCGCCCATCCTGCGGCAGGCCAACGCCCATCTGTTCCGCAGACTCTCGCGCGGCTCGATGACGGAGTTGCGCCGTGTCTTCGCCACCCTGCTTGCCGGCACGCCGGCCGCGCTGGAGGCGCTGGACGGCGCTGCGCCACCCGGCCGGTGAAGCGCCGCGGCGTCGGCCAGGTCATGCGGGGCCGGCGCATCGCGGTGCGCAGCAATGGCGCGGTGCCGGCGGCCGATGGATGTCTCCTGCGCGGGGCACCGACCGGGGGGACGCCTCAGGCTAGGCCGGGTCCGCCCTGATCCCCGCCTGCCGCGCCGTGGCGCGGGTGCGGGTCATCTCCGCCGCCCAGAACGCTGCCAGCGCCGCCGGCCCGCGCTCCTCCGCCCCCGCCACATCGGCGCCCAATTCGCGCTGGCGGTCGAGATAGGCCGGCATGTCCATCGCCCGCAGCAGGGCCGTGCCGAGCAGTGCCTGGGTCGCCGCGGGCATCCCCGCCGGCGCCACCAGTGCCGCCCAGCTTCCCCCCGTCAGCCCGGCAAAACCGCTTTCGATCAGGGTGGGAATCGCCGGCATCAGCACCGATCGCCCGGGCCCGGACGTGGCCAGCACCCGCAACCGCCCATCCCGCCACAGCGGAAACACCGTGGAGATCTCGCCCATCACGCTGTCCACATTGCCCGCCAGCGTGTCGGGCACCGAGAGGCTGGAGCCGCGATAGGGCACATGCGTCAGCCGCACCCCGGCGGCCGCCATCAGCTGCTCGATCAGGAAATGCGTCGCACTCCCCTGGCCGGAGGAGCCGATGCTGAGCGACCCCGCCCTCGCCGCCGCCAGGTAGCCCGCGACGTCGCGAATTGGGCTTTCCGCCCGCACCGTCAACGTCAGCGGGCTGCGGCTGACCAGACCGATGGCCGCGAAATCGGCGGGCGAGTCATAGGGCATGCGCGGTTGCAGAATGGGGTTGTTCACCAGCGGGCCGTTCGAGCCGAGCAGGATGGTGTGGCCATCGGTCGCCCGCGCCACCAGCTCCGCCCCCACCGTGCCGCCGGCGTCGGCGCGGTTTTCCACCACCACGGGCTGCGGCAGGTGCGGCGCCATATGCAGCCCCAGCAGGCGGGCCTGCACATCCGAGGAGGTGCCGGCGGCGAAGGGCACGATGATCCGCACCGAGCGTTCGATCTGAGCGAGCGCAGGGGTGGCGAGCGGCAGGGCCAGCAGGGTTCTTCGCAGCATGGCCGAAGCTTGCACGCCCGCCCGCCCCGGGCGCAAGCTTGCCGAAACACGGAGGAAACACATCATGCGCCATGCCATCCTGGCCCTGGCTTTGCTGTCCGCGCCCGCCCTGGCGCAGGTCAGCCGCTTCGAGATGGAAGCGCCACGCCCGGCCTTCGCCGGCGCGGTGTTCGGTGAGCGCGGCGGCTATGAGCTGCTGCGCGGCCAGGCCACCATCGCGCTCGACCCCGCCGATGCGCGCAATGCCGGCATCGCCGACATCGCCCTGGCCCCGCGCAACGCCGCCGGCCGGGTGGAGGCGGTGGCGGATGTCCTGATCCTGCGCCCCGCCGACCCGGCGCGGGCCAATGGCACCTTGCTGGTCGAGCCGCCGAACCGCGGCCGCGCCATCATCGGCCAGTTGCTGAATGACACCACCGCCGCCCGCACCGGCCGCTTCGACGAAGCGACCGATGCCGGCAATGGCTGGATGATGCGCCAGGGCTATACCCTGGCCTGGATCGGCTGGCAGGGCGACCCGACGCCCGGGCAGGGGCTGCGCGTGCGGGTGCCGGCCGTGCCCGGCGTGACCGGCGAGGTGCGCGATGAATTCGTCTTCGACAACAATGTGAGCCCGGCGGCAGGCCAGCTCACCTACAACGTGGCTGACCCGGCAAGCCTGCGCGTGACCATGCGGGCACGCAGCGAGGCGACGCGGCAGGAGGTGCCCGGCCTCAGCCTGGCCTTCACCGCTCCCGACCGGGTGATGATCACCCGGCCCGCCGGCTCCGACCCCGGCGCGATCTTCGAGGTGACCTACACCGCCCGCGACCCCGGGCTGATGGGCATGGGGCTGGCCGCCTTTCGCGACGTCTCGGCGGCGTTGCGGCATGGCGAGGGGGCGGGAAACCCGCAATCCGGCCGCGCCTCGGCGCGCGCCATCAGCCTGGGCGTGTCGCAATCCGGCCGCTTCCTGCGCGATGCGCTGTATCTCGGCTTCAACGAGGACACCGCCGGCCGCGCCGTCTTCGACGGGATCTTCCCGCATATCCCGGGCAGCCGCCGCACCTATTTGAATGCCCGCTGGGCGCAGCCCGGACGCAACCCCTCCGACCACACCGACAGGCTCTACCCCGCCGACCAGTTCCCCTTCACCTATGCCGACACCACCGACCCGCTGACGAACCGCACCGACGGGCTGCTGCGCCGCTGCCTGGCCAGCCGGACCTGCCCGCGCGTGATGCAGACCGACAGCGAGTTCGAGTATTTCGGCGCCCGCGGGTCGCTGACCGTGACCGATGCGCGCGGCGGCCATGTCGAACTTCCGGCGGGCGTGCGCGCCTACATGATGGCGGGACACCCGCATTACGCCGCGGCCGAGGCCTGGGCGGCGCGCAACGCCGTTTGCGCCAACACCCTCAACCCTTTGCAGGCCGGCGCGCCCATGCGGGCGCTGATGCTGGCGATGGAGGCCTGGATCCGCGAGGGGGTGGAGCCGCCGCCCTCGCGCACGCCCAACGTGGCGGCGGGCACGCTGGTGCCGGCCGGGCCGTTGGGCCGGCTGATGAATGTGGCGGCGCATGGCCCGGGGGCGGTGCCCGGCCCCACCCTGGCCAGCGCCTTCCCGGCCCTGCCGGGGCTGGCGTTGCCGACCAGCATCACCCCCGCGCCGCTTCTCGACACTGCGGAAAGCCCGCCCCGGGTGACGGGCGCCTATCCCATCCTGCTGCCGCGCCTCGATGCCGATGGCAACGCCCTGGCCGGCATCCGCCTGCCGGTGCTGGAAGCGCCGCGCGCCACCTATACCGGCTTCAACCCGCGCGGCGCGGGCTATGGCCTGGGCGCGCTGTGCACCAACATCGGCAGCGCGCTCCCCTTCGCCGCCACGCGGGCCGAGCGCATGGCCAATCACGACCCGCGGCCCTCCATCGAGGAACGCTGGCCGGGTGACAGCTACGTGGCGGCGGTGCGGGACAGCGCGGCTGGCCTGGTCGCCGCGCGCCTGCTGCTGGCAGAGGATGCGGCGGCGATGGTGGCGGCGGCCAGAGCCAATACCCTCGCGCGCCTCAGGTGATTCCAGAAGGGGCGCTGCCCCTTCCGGACCTTCCCCGCCAGGGGCGACCCGCCCCTGGACCGTGTTCTGTTCAAGCGTCGTCAGGCCTGGGGGCGGCGAACATCTGGGTCAATTCCGCATAGTCGCGATAGCCACAACGGGCGATGGTCTGGGCCGCCACCGCGTCGAACTGGCCCTGGTTCAGCACCGCCTCGGCGATGTGGACGCCCACGACCTGGCCGATGATCATCCAGCCGCCAGTGGGCTGGCCGTCGATATCCGCCATTTCCATCGAATGGGTGACGCGGCATTCCAGCGCGGCGGGGCTCAGCGCCACGCGCGGCGGCTTCACCATGCGGCTCGGCGCGGCCTCGATCCCCGCCGTCTCGAACTCGCTCACCCCCTCGGGCAGGCTGCCGGAGCTTGCGTTCATCGCGTCGAACAACGGCCTTGTGGCGAGGTTGAACACGAACTCCCCGGTCTCGATCGCGTTCTTCGCCGAATGCTTCAGCGTCTCGGACGTGAAGGCCAGCAGCGCAGGCCGCGTGTGCACCATGTTGAAGAAGCTGTAGGGCGCGAGGTTGGGCCGCCCCTTTCCATCCAGCGTGGAAATCCAGCCGATCGGCCGGGGCGCCACGATTGCCTTCAGCGGGTCATGCGGCAGGCCATGGCCGTGTTTCGGTTCATAGAACATGCATCACCCCAGAAGCATCATGCCCAAAGCCGCGCCGCCGGCGAGCATCCATAGCGGCGAGCGTTTGGTGAGAAAGACGAACCCCGCCGTGGCGGCGGTGATGGCGATGGCCACCATGGGCAGACTGCCCCAGGTCGCCAGCGCCGTCTCCCCCAGCAGCAGGGCGGAGGCCGTGACGAGGCCCAGCGCCACCGGCACCAGCCCGCGCTCCACGCGCCTGAGCCACCGTGCCCCGGCCAGCCTGGCCCGCATGCCGGCGAAACCCAGCGCCATCAGGCCGGAGGGCGCGCACATCGCCAGCGTGGCGCCGAGCAGCCCGAGCGGGCCTGCGATGTGCCAGCCGAACACCCCCACCACCAGGATGTTCGGCCCCGGCGAAGCCTGGGCCAGCGCATAGGCGCGGGCAAAGCCGGCATCATCCATCCAGCCCCGCTCATCCACGATCAGCCGATGCATGTCGCCCAGCACGGCGCTGCCGCCGCCCACCGCGATGACGGAGAGTTGCGCCAGCCCGGCCATCAGCACCAGAAGGTCGCTCATTTCGCTTCCCGCCAGGCGGCCAGGATCCCCAGCGGCGCCAGCGCCAGGATGATCCAGGGCAGCGGCACCCGCCACAACGCCAGGCCCAGCGCGGCCAGTCCCACCACCACCATCGCCGCCGAGGGCCGCGCGCCCCTGATCATCTTGAACGCCGTGCCCAGCATCATCCCCGCCGCGGCCGAGGCCACCCCCGCCAGCGCCCCGCGCACCACGCCGAGATGGCCGAAGCGGTCATACAGCAGGCACAGCGCGGAGAGGATGAGCAGCGGCCCGGCGAACAGCCCGCCCACCGCGGCCAGCGCCCCGCGCACGCCGCAAAACCCGTGGCCGACGATGATGGCGGTGTTCATCGCGTTCGGCCCGGGCAGGACCTGGCCCAGGCCCAGTCGCTCGGCGAATTCCCGGTCGGTCAGCCAGCCGCGCTTTTCCACCAGCATGCGGCGCGCCCAGGCATTGGCGCCGCCGAAGCTGGAAATGCCGACCTGGAAATAGGCGGTGAAGAGGGCGGTGGCTGTCGGCGTCACCGCGGCAGCAGCTGTTCCGCCAGGGTGGACCAATAGCTGGCGCCGACCGACAGCACCTCGTCGTTGAAATCGTATTTCGGGTGGTGCAGGCCGGGGTCGTTGGTGCCGCGGCCGCCGCCGATCATGATGTAGCTGCCGGGTTTGGCCTCCAGCATGAAGGCGAAATCCTCGCCCCCCATGGTGGGCTTTTCCATCTCGCTCACGCGGGCATCGCCGGCCACGGCGCGGGCGGCGGCCAGGGTAAGCCGGGTGCTTTCCGGATCGTTCACCGTGGGCGGGCAGTAGCGGATGAAGCTGCACTCGGCCGTGGCGCCGAAGGCGCCGGCGATGGCCGGCACCATGTGCAGGAAGCGCTCCTTCAGCACCGCGCCCACCTCCGGCTTGAACCAGCGCGCGGTGCCCTGCATCTGGACGCTGTCGGGGATGACGTTGTGGGTGAAGCCGCCCTTGATGTGGCCGATGGTGATGACCCCGGCCTCCACCGGTTCGACATTGCGCGCCACGATGGATTGCAGGCCCTGCACGATGGCTGCGGCGACCATGATCGGGTCCACGCCCTGATGCGGCATGGCGCCGTGGGCGCCTTTGCCCTGGAGGGCGATCTCGAGGTTGGCGACGGCGGCCATGACCGGCCCCTCGCGCCAGGCGAATTCGCCGGCCGGAAGCCCTGGCCAGTTGTGCATGCCGAAGACGCGGCTCATCGGGAAACGCTCGAAGATGCCGTCGCGCACCATCACATCGGCGCCGCCGCCCTTCTCCTCGGCGGGCTGGAAGATCAGCACCACGGAGCCGGAAAAGTTGCGCGTCTCCGCCAGGTAGCGGGCGGCGCCCAGCAGCATGGTGGTGTGGCCGTCATGGCCGCAGGCATGCATTTTTCCGGGGGTTTGTGAGGCCCAGGGCGCGCCGGTCAGCTCCTCGATCGGCAGCGCGTCCATATCAGCGCGCAGGCCGATGGCGCGGCCGTTCGGGCCGTCCTGGCCATGGATCACGCCGATCACGCCGGTGCCTGAAAAACCCTCCAGCACCTCGTCGCAGCCGAAATCGTGCAGGCGCCCTGCCACGATGCCGGCGGTGCGGTGTTCCTCGAAGGCGAGTTCGGGGTGCATGTGGAAATCGCGGCGCCAGGCCGCCAGCTCGGGCTGGAATTCGGCGATGCGGTTGATCACGGGCATGGGTCGCTCCTGCGGCGCTTGATGGTGGCGTTATGATCGCCATGTGCAGGGTCTGACAAGAAAGGTTCCGGGCATGGTTCTCAAGGCATTGGCGGCGCCGCTGATGGTGGCGCATGTGGTAATGACGGGCGCCTTCACCGCCGGCGCGGTTGCGGGGGCGGCGGGGGTTGTGGGGCTTTGCGCTTTGCGCAAGCGGCTCAAGGAGAAGCGCGAAGAAACGTCCGTCGAAGACCCTCTGCCAGCGGCATAGGTTCCACGTCCAGCCCCGCCCGCATGGCCGCGATGTCGAAAGCCTTGTCCTCGGTGAGGCGGCGGATTTCGGCGGCGCGGATGCGGGGCAGGAAAGGCAAGGCGGTGAGCGGGCTGGCGCCGATCAGCAGCGCGGCCGGCAGGGGCAACACGCGGCGTGGCTTCAGGCCGGCCGCGCGGGCCACGGCGGCGCAGAATTCGGCATAGGGCAGCGCCTGGGGGCCTGCGATGGTGATGGCGCCCTGGCCATGTTCCAGCGCGGCCAGCATGCAGGCGGTCACGTCGGATTGATGGATCGGCTGCACCAGCGCGCGGCCGGCATTGGGCAGCGGCAGGAAGGGCAGGCGGGCCATCAGCGCGGCCAGGCGCTGGACATTATCCTCCCCCTCGGCGCCATAGATCATGGTGGGGTGCAGCATCACGCCGGCGCGGCCGCTGGCGAGGAAGGCGGCCTCGCCCGCGCGCACGCCATCGCCATGATCATCCGGCCAGCGCGAGTAGCGCCGCGTGCTGCCGAGGAAGACGAAGCGCGCGCCGGGCGGTGCGGCGGCGATGATGGCCTGGGCGTGCCGCGCATGCGCGGTGGAGATGACATGCGTCGCGTCATGCAGCGCCGCGTGCAGGGCGCGGCTGTTGGTGATGTCGGCCACCCGGGCGCCAGGGAATTTCGCCGCGTCGCGCACCACGGGGATGCAGCCCGCGATCGTCGCGGCCAGCGCCCGGCCGGAGCGGCCGGAGGCGCCGATCACCGCGACAATGTCACCCGCCATCGGCGCGCAGGAAGCGCAGATCGGCGCCGTCCGGGGCCTGCATCACCTGCTCGTGCACCAGCCGGTCCCAGCCGCGTTTGGGCGCGGGCGCGGGGGTCCAGGCCGCACGACGGGCGGCCAGCGTCGCATCGTCCACCAGCAAATCCAGGCTGCGGTTCTTCACCGAGAGGCGGATGCGGTCACCGGTTTCGGCGAAGGCCAGGGGCCCGCCGGCCGCGGCCTCGGGGGCGATGTGCAGCACCACGGTGCCGAAGGCGGTGCCGGACATCCGGCAATCGCTCATCCGCACCATGTCCTTCACGCCGGTGCGTCCGAGTTTCTTGGGGATGGGGAGGTAGCCCGCCTCGGGCATGCCGGCGGGCGACAGGGGGCCGGCATTCTTCAGGATCATGATGGTGTTGGCGTTCACCGCCAGATCATCGCTGTCGATGCGCTCGGCCAGGTCCTCGACGCCGTTGAAGACCATGCATTCCGCCTCGTGCTCGAAGAGGGATTCGGTGGCGGCGGAGCGCTTGAGGATGGCCCCATCCGGCGCCAGCGAGCCGAAGAGTGCGACGAGGCCGCCCACCGGGGAGACCGGGTTTTCCCGGGCCTTGATATACTGCCGATCGACGAAATGCGTGCCGTCGCCGATGCGTTCGGCGAGCGTTTTTCCATACACATCCTTCGCATCGAGATGCAGCAGGTCGCGAATTTCCCACAGCAGGGCGCGCATGCCGCCGGCGAAGTGGAAATCCTCCATATATCCCTCGCCGGTGGGCTTGAGGTCCACCAGCACCGGGGTTTCGTCGCTCATCGCATC
This sequence comes from Acetobacteraceae bacterium, assembly GCA_021732665.1. Classification (GTDB taxonomy): domain Bacteria; phylum Pseudomonadota; class Alphaproteobacteria; order Acetobacterales; family Acetobacteraceae; genus Rhodovarius. Next base: position 34,418 of record JAKFUL010000011.1, on the reverse strand, counting down.
CAGGCGCTTGAGGTCCACCCGCAGCCCGGCGCGGCCGGCGATGGCGGCCAGGTGCACCAGCGCATTGGTCGAACCGCCCAGCGCCAGCAGCACCCGCATGGCGTTCTCCACCGCCTCGATGGTGAGGATTTCGCTCGGCCGCAGCTTCAGGCCCATGGCCAGCCGCCCGGCTTCCTCGGCGATGCGCAGGCGGTCGCTGTGCACGGCCGGCGCGCTGGCGCCCTCCAGCGGCATGAAGCCCAGCGTCGCCACCAGGCAGGCCATGGTCGACGCGGTGCCCATCACACCGCAGGTGCCGGCGGTCACCGCCAGCGCGTTCTCGACCTCGTTGATCCGCGCCTCGGAGACATCGCCCGAGCGGTAGCGTGCCCAGTAGCGGCGGCAATCCGTGCAGGCGGCGAGGCGTTCGCCCTGGTAGCGATTGGCGCTCATCGGCCCCGTCACCAGCATCACGGCGGGGACATCGGCGGAGACGGCGGCCATCAGCTGCGCCGGCACCGTCTTGTCGCAGCCGCCCACTAGCACGACCGAATCCATCGGCTGCGCCGAGACCATCGCCTCGGTGTCGAGCGCCATGAGGTTGCGGTAATGCATGGAACAGGGGGTGAGGAAGGGCTCGCAGAGGCTGATGGTGGGGAAGGCCATCGGCAGGCCGCCCGAGAGCATGACGCCACGCTTCACCGCCTCGATCAGGTCGGGCACCGAGCGGTGGCAATTGTTGAGGTCCGAGGCGGTGTCGACGATGCCGACCACGGGGCGCGACAGCGCGTCTTTCGAATAGCCCATGGAGGCCGCGAAGCTGCGGCGGAGGTAGAGCGCGAATTCGCGGTCACCGTAATTGGCGGCGTTGCGGCCCAGGCCATGGGCGGGAGGTGCGTCTTTGTCCATGCCGCCATGTTGCGGCACTGCGCGCCGCTCGTCACCCCGGCGGCGCGCGGCAGACGACGTGCAGCTTGTTTCCGTCGGGATCGCGGAAATAGGCGCCGTAGTAATGCGGGTGGTAGTGTGGCCGGAGCCCAGGCGGGCCTTCATCGGTGCCGCCCGCGGCCAGTGCTGCGGCATGGACGGCCTCCACCGCCGCCCGGTCCGGCGCTTCGAAGGCGACCATGGCGCCATTGCCGGGGCTGGCCGGATGCCCGTCATAGGGCCGGGTGATCCACAGATGCGGCCGGGTATCGGGCGCGCGGCACCATCCCGCCGCCGAGTGGTCCGGCATGGTCGCGAAGCGCGTCAGCCCGAGCACCGCCAACACAGCGTCATAGAACGCCGCGGCGCGGTCGACATCATCGGTGCCCAGGCAGACATGGCTGAACATCACTCCGGCTGCACCCCTGCCCGCGCCAGCAGGGTGCGGTGCTGTTCCAGTTCGCGCGTGATGCGCGCCTTGAGCGGCGCCTCGCCCTGCTGCTCGGGCGGCGTGGGCGTCAGGCCGTTGGTGGCCATCAGGCGGCGGGCATCGCCATCCGCCAGCCCCGCCGCCATGCCGCGGCGGATGCCAGCCAGCACCCCCTCGGGCGTGCCCAGCGGCGCCTGGATGGAATACCAGCCGGCCATCCCAAAACCCGGAAAACCCTGCTCGGCGATGGTCGGCAGCCCCGGCAACGCATCCGACCGCGTGGGGTTGGAAATGCCCAAGGGGCGCAGCCGCCCGGCCTCGATCTGCGCGCGCCCGGCGGCCAGCAGCACCAGCATGCAGTCGGTGCGTCCCGCCATGGTGTCGGTCATCGCCTGCGGCGAGCCGGTATAGGGCACGTGCAGCATGTCCGCCCCTGCCAGGCGTAGCAGCTCCACCATCGGCAGATGGCCGGTGCTGCCCACGCCCCAGCTGGCATAGGACAGCGCGCCCGGCCTGGCGCGGGCGGCGGCCAGAAGCTGCTCCAGGCTCTCCCAGCGCGGATTGGCCACCAGCAGGGTCACCGTGTCGCAGACCTGGGTGACATGGGCGAAATCGGCCAGCGGGTCATAGCCGGGGTTGCGGAAGGCCAGCGGCGCCAGGCTGAAGGTCGCGATGGTGCCGAGCAGCAGCATGTTTCCATCCGGCCTGGCGGCCTTCACCAGCCGCGCGGCCAGGGTGGTGGAGGCGCCGGCGCGGTTTTCCAGGATGAAGGTGCCGCCCAGTGCCGCCGCCAGCGATTGCTGCACCACGCGGCCGACGACATCGGAGGCGCCGCCCGGGGCATAGGGGATGATGAGCGATACGGTCTGGCTGCCCGGCCAGCCCTGGGCGGCCGCCGGCAGGGCAAGCGCGGGCACGGCCAGTGCGGTGCGGCGAGAGAGCATGGTGATTTCCTCCTGGCCCGAAGCCTCGCCCGATGCTGGCCTGGATGGCAAGAGATACCTTCACGAACTGCGGTATTATGTTACCACAAGGATTTTTCCCTGTTTCCGCTTGACCTTCCGCCCTTCACGCGGCACAAGCCCGCATCTCGAAGCCCCGCATTTTCATCTGGCGAAAGCATCATGCTGCAAACCCAAACTATTTCCATCAAGCCGGCCGATGTCCAGAAAGCCTGGATCGTGGTCGACGCCGATGGCCTCATCCTGGGCCGCCTGGCCACCATCGTGGCCAACCGGCTGCGCGGCAAGCACAAGCCCACCTTCACCCCGCATGTCGATTGCGGTGACCACGTGGTCATCATCAATGCGGAGAAGATCCGCGTGACCGGCAACAAGGCCGAGCAGAAGGTGTTCTACTGGCACACCGGCTTCGCCGGCGGCATCAAGGGCCGGTCCCTGGCCGAGCGCCTGGCCGGCAACCACCCGACCTCGGTGGTCGAGAAGGCGATCGAGCGGATGATCACGCGCGGCCCGCTCGGCCGGAAGCAGATGAAGAACCTGCATGTCTATGTCGGCCCCGAGCACCCGCATGCCGGCGCCCAGCCCGTGCCGCTGGATGTCGGCGCCATGAACCGCAAGAACAAGATTGGTTGAGCCTACGATGAGCGAACAAGTCTCCTCCTCCCTCGCTGACCTGAAGACGATGGTCGCCGGCACGCCGGCCGCCTCCACCATCGAAGCCGCCATCAAGCGCGAGCCGAAGCGCGACCCGCAGGGCCGCAGCTACGCCACCGGCAGCCGCAAGAACGCCGTCGCCCGCGTCTGGGTGAAGCCCGGCAAGGGCACCATCACGGTGAACGACAAGCCGGCCAGCCAGTATTTCGCCCGACCGGTGCTGCGCATGATCATCACCCAGCCCTTCCTGGTGGCCGACCGCTACCAGGCCTTCGACGTGATCTGCACGGTTGTCGGCGGCGGTCTCTCCGGCCAGGCCGGCGCTGTGCGTCACGGCATCAGCCGCGCGCTCGTGAATTACGAGCCCGATTTGCGTGGCATCCTGAAGAAGGCCGGCTTCCTGACGCGCGACAGCCGCTCGGTCGAGCGCAAGAAGTATGGCAAGATGAAGGCGCGACGCAGCTTCCAGTTCTCCAAGCGCTGAGCCCACGCGGATGCGGGCTCTGCGCCCGCCGCATGGCGAGACATACGAGAGGGCGGGTCCGCAAGGGCCCGCCCTTCTTGCTTTTGGGCTACCATCCAACCACCATCCCTTCGAGGAGCAATGCCATGACCCACAGCGTCTTCATCGACGGCGAAGCCGGCACCACGGGGCTGCAGATCCGCGAGCGTCTGGCGCGGCTGCCGCACATCACCGTCCACTCCATCGCGCCCGAGCTGCGCAAGGACGAGGCGGCGAAGCGCGCGTTGATGGCGGAAGTGGATGTCCTCATCCTGTGCCTGCCCGATGACGCGGCGCGCGAAAGTGCCGCCATGGCCGCCAGCCTGGGCGCCGACGCGCCGCGGGTGATCGATGCCTCCACCGCGCACCGCATCCATCCCGACTGGGTCTATGGCCTGCCCGAGCTCTCGCCCGCCCAGGCCCGCGCGGTGGCCGGCGCCGCCCGCGTGGCGGTGCCCGGCTGCTACCCCACCGGCCCGATCCTGATGCTGCGGCCCTTGATCGACGCCGGCATCCTGCCCGCCGATTTCGCCATCAGCGTGAACGCCGTCTCCGGCTATACCGGTGGCGGCAAGGCGATGATCGCGGAATACGAGGCGCGCCGGGGCAACGACTTCGAACTCTACGGCCTGGGCTTCGAACACAAGCATGTGCCCGAACTCCAGCATTATTCCGGACTGACCCGGCGGCCGATCTTCATCCCCGCCGTGGCGGATTATGCCCAGGGCATGCTGGACAGCATCCCCCTGCATCTCGACCTGCTGCCCGGCCGCGTCACTGTCGCCGATATCGAGGCGGCCATCGCCGCGCATCACGCCGGCAGCGAATATGTGCGGGTGATGGCAGGCGACCCGAAAGACCGGCTGGAGCCGCAGGCGCTGAACAACACCAACCAGATCGAGCTGCGCGTCTATGGCAATGAGCGGCTGCGCCAGGCGCTGCTGGTGGCGCGCTACGACAATCTGGGCAAGGGCGCATCCGGCGCCGCGGTGCAGAATCTCGGCCTGATGCTGGGTGTTGCGGTCGAGACAAGGCTCGCGGCGTGATCCCCGGCTGTGCTGCCCGCAGCGCCGCAGGCAAAGGGGACTGAATCAATGGCGCAAAACATCTTCCCGTTCGAGCAAAAAATCCCGGCGGTGGACCCCACCGCCTGGGTGGCGCCGACCGCGGCCGTGATCGGCGACGTCACCATCGGGCCCGACAGCAATATCTGGTACCATTGCGTCCTGCGCGGCGACACCAACCACATCACCATCGGCGCGCGGGTGAACATCCAGGACGGCACCATCATCCATGTGAATGCCGGCCGCCAGGCGACGCGCATCGGCGATGACGTCACCGTGGGCCACGCCGCCATCATCCATGCCTGCACCCTGCACGACCGCGCCTTCGTCGGCATGGGTGCGACCGTGCTGGACGATGCCGTGATCGAGGAGGGCGGCGTGCTGGCCGCGGGCTCCGTGCTGCCGCCGGGCAAGCGGGTGGGGCCGATGGAGCTGTGGATGGGCAACCCCGCCAAGCTCGCCCGGGTGCTGACGCCCGAGGCGCGGGCGGGCTTCGACACCACAGCGCCGCATTATGTGGAGTTGGCGAAACGCCACCGCGCCTCGCAGGGCTGATCCATTGTCTGCCGCGGCCCGCCGCACCATATTGCAAGCGGAACGTTCATGCGCAACACCGCTAGGCTGGCCGCCAATCGGCCCTGGCGCCTTCCTGCCAGCCACTGGGCAGGATCGCGTGCATGACAACCCTGGTGGCCGCAAAAACGGCTGCGACTGAGACCGAACAGAAGGAGCGTTCATCATGCGTGCATCCCTTGCCCTTCTTGGCCTTCTGCCCCTGCTGGCCTGCGCGCCGCTGGGCCCCCCCGCCCCTACCGCCTCGCTGCCCTATGACTCCGTGCAATTTGGCGCCAGCGACCCCACGCGGTCGGCGATCTACAGCAGCGCCTATGCCTTCAACAATCCCGGCGGGCTGGCCGACGCGGCAGTCGCCGCCCGGGCCGCGGCCAATCTGGAGTTCCTGGCCGTCAGCCTGCCGCAGGACGCACGTTATTCGTATACGCCAACGCTGAACGGGCAGTTGGCGCTGGCGCGGGCCGAGCTTCATTCGGTGCTGGGCGTGGCGCCCGATGCGCAGCCGCAGTTGGTGGTGGATGGGCTCTACGGCGTCTCGCGCGCGCTGCGGGTCCATGATGGAGCGGCGGCGGCCAATGCCCTGCCGGTCGCAGCCTTCCCCGATCGTCAGGCGACGCTGTTGCGGCTGGCCGCCATGCCGGCCCTGCCGCAATCCGCCGTGGCGACCGCGGCGGCCGAGCGGGAATTGCTCCGCCAGGATCAGGAAAATCAGATCGGGCGTCGGAACGGCGGCGGCCGGCGTTGAGGCTGGGCCTTCTGCTGGCCGGCTTCGCCCTGATCGGCTGCGCCGAGTTGCAGCAGCGGCCCAGCCCGCCACCGCCGGAGCTTTCCACCGGCGGCGACCCGGTGCGTGGTGGGGCCGAGGCGCTGGTGCTGGCCTTCGCCGATGGCGGCCGCGCGCTTGCCGGCCGCCCGGGTGAGATGGCCCTGGCCGTGGCCAGGCTGGAATACATGACCGAGGCGCTGGGCAGCGACCCCCGCCTGGCGCCGGTGCCGGAGGCGGTGCGGTTCCAGATGGTCGCGGCCCGGCGTGAATCCCGCGGCGCCCTGGGCATGGCCGAGAGCGTGCCGCCCCCCCGCGCGGTGAACGCGCTGCTGGCCACCCGCCGGGCCTTGGCCGCGGGCGATGAGCCTGCGGCGCGCGCGGCGATCGCCGCCGTGGTCAGCCCCTCCGGCCTGCCGCCGCTGGGCCGGCTGGCCGATATGGGTGGGCTGCCGCAGGCGGCCATCGCCACCGCGCTGCTGCGCGACGAGGTGCAGCGGCTTGACCTGGAGCGGGGTTGGCGCGCCGGCCCGCTGCCCAGCGAATCGCCCTTCGCCGGCATCAGCACCGTGGGGCTGGGCGGCAATACCGACCGCTGATCAGTCGCGCTTCAGCGGGCAGGTCAGGCAATGCGGCCCGCCGCCGCCCAGGGTGAAGAGGGAGAGGGCGGGGTCCAGCACCTCCAGCCCCTCGGCCCGCAGGGCAGCATTCAGGCGGGTGGATTCGCGGGCCGAGATCACCCGGCCCTCGCCAAGTGCGAGGATATTGGCGCCCAGCCGCATCACCTCGGCATATGTCACCGGCAGCACGCGGATGGAATGCCCGGCCAGCCAGGTCATCATGGCCGGGTCCAGCACATCCGGGCAGGCCACGGCCAGGCCGGGGGCGGCCATGCAGAACAGCACGTCGAGATGCAGAAAATGCTCATCGAAGCGCTCGGTGCGGACTTCCCATCCCTCGGCCCGCAGCCAGCAGGCCAGCTGGTTGGCGCCGGCCTCATCGGTGCGGCCGCCGCTATGGCCGATCAGCGCGAGGCCGGGCCGGATGATGTGGATATCGCCACCCTCCAGCGTGCCGGCGGAGGAGAGGCGCCAGAAATGCCCCTCGTAGAACCGATGCAGGGCGGCGTATTCGCCCCGCCTTTGTGGCCGTTCCAGCTGGCAAAGGACCGGCCCCCAGGGCGTCATCACGCTCTGGTCGCGGGTATAGGCCATGTAGGGGAGGTGCGGTTCGGGGGTGAGCATGTGAACCCGCGTGCCGCCCTGCTGGAGCGCATCGACCAATTCGCCGTGCTGCGAGGCGAGCTGCGCGGTTGTGGGCATCTGCCCACCCTCCTCCAACACGCGACGGACGATGCTGTTGGTCGGTATCCAGCGGTAATGCGTGGGTGGGCAGACCAGCACCTCGCGCAGCACGCCAGTTTCGGATGAGACGGTCCACATGGGGGGAAACTACCGCCGCGAGGGGGGCGCGCACATACGCGGGCGTTGCATCCCAGCCCCGCGCCTCGCTAGCCTTCGGCAAAATGGAGGAAACCCAATGCGTATCCTGTGGCTCGTCATGTTCTGCATGGCCGTGGCGCTTCCCGTGCATGCCCAGGCGCCCATTACCCTGATCGTGAATTTCGTGGCCGGCGGGCCTTCGGATCTGATGGCGCGGCTGCTGGCGCCGGAACTTTCGCAGCGGCTGGGCACGCAGGTGCTGATCCGCAACTCGATCGGCGCAGCAGGCGGCATCGGTGCCGCCGAGGCCGCGCGGGCGCGGCCCGACGGCACCACGTTGCTGCTCAGCCCGATCGGCGCCATGGTGATTCAGCCGAATTTCCGCGCCGACCTGCCTTATCGGCCGAGCGACCTCACGCCGATCTGCCAGATCGCCGACACCCCCGTGGTGATGATGTCCGCCGCCGGCGGGCCGCGCAGCCTGGCCGAGGTGGCGTCACGCGCGCGGGAGGCCGGCGGTGGGTTCAACTACGGCTCCACCGGCCCGGGCAGCATGCCGCATATCGCGACCGTGGCGCTGGCCCGCAGCATGGGGGTGGCGATGACCCACATCCCCTTCCGCGGCAATGCCGAGGCCATCGTCTCGCTGATGCGCGGCGACACCTCGATCTTCGCCGACCAGCCCGGCACGCTCAGGGCCAACAATCTGCATCCGGTCGCGATCTTCGCCGAGCGCCGCGTGGCGGAATTCCCGGACACGCCCACGCTGCGCGAACTGGGCCATGACCTGGTCTATTCCATCTGGTCCGGCATCTACGCGCCCGCCGGCGTGGCACCGGAGTTCGTCGCCCGCGTGGACGCGGCCTGCGCCGAGGCGCTGCGCCAGCCCGCGGTGATCGAGGGTTTTGGGCGGCTGGCGACACCCATCGTGTATCGCAACGCCACCGACTTCGCCGCCTTCAACCGGGCGGAGCTGGCAAAGTTCCGAGGCGTGATCGCGGCCGCTGGAATACGTCCAGGCGACTAAGCCTGCGGCGCGGGGATTGATGCGACGCGCCACGGGTCCTAGCGTCCTTCCCAGCGTTCAGAGCAGGAGGAAGCGCATGACCAACAAAGTGAAAGAGATGTGGAAAGCCAACAAGCCGGTGGTGAATGGCTGGCTTGCCATCCCCTCCGCCTTCTCGGCCGAGATGTATGCGCAATGCGGCTGGGACAGCGTCACCGTCGACATGCAGCATGGCGTGCAGGACTATCTCAGCTGCGTCGCCTGCTTCCAGGGCATGCAGCCGCATGGCGTGACGCCGATGGTGCGCGTGCCATGGCTCGAGCCCGGTATCATCGGCAAGGTGCTGGATGCCGGCGCCTATGGCGTGATCTGCCCGATGGTGAACACCGCCGAGGAAGCCCGCGCCCTGGTGCAGTACTCCAAATATCCGCCCAAGGGCACGCGCAGCAACGGCCCGATCCGCGCCGGCGCCTATGGCAGCAGTGGCAATTACCAAAAGACCGCGAATGACGAGATCCTGGTGATCCCGATGATCGAGACGCAGACCGCGCTCGACAATCTGGAGGCCATCCTCGATGTCCCGGGCATCGACGGCATCTATATCGGCCCGTCCGATCTCGGTTTCTCGCTGGGCATGGAGCCGAAGCTGGACCGGGAAGAGCCCGAGATCATGGCGATCTACAAGCGGCTGCTGAAGGAGACCAAGAAGCGCGGCATCGCGGCCGGCCTGCACAACGGCACCGCGGCCTACGCCAACAAGATGATCAAGATGGGCTTCAAGCTGGTGACCATCTCGAACGAGGTTGGCCTGATGCAGGTGGCCGCCAAGGCCGCCGTGATCGAGGCGCGCGGCAAGAAGTAGGGGCCCGCCCCTGGGGGGGGCTCTTCCCCAGGGGCGCCACCTTGCCGGCACCGCCCGGCCGTCGGATCATTGCCGGGTCGCCCAAGGAGGAACCCGCGATGATCATCGACCTGCGCATCTACACCTGCAAACCCAACAAGATGGCCGCCTTCGTCAAGCTCTACGAGGAGAAGGCCTGGCCCTTGCAGCTGAAATACCTGGAAAATTGCCTGGGCTGGCACACCACGGTGGAGGGGCCGCTCAACCGCGTCGTCCATATGTGGGGCTATACCGACCAGGGGGACCGCGAGCGCCGGCGCGCCGCCATGGCGGCCGATCCGGCCTGGGGCGCCTATCTCCAGGCCGCCGCCGATGGCGATCTGCTGCTGGACATGGAGAACCGGCTGATCAAGCGCACGCCGTTCTTCGACGCGTATCTCGCCGCCCGCGGCTGAAACGACGAAAGGGAGGTGGCGTCTCCGCCACCTCCCCTTTTTGTTCGCCCGACCGCGTCAGGTGTGTTCGCGGTTGATGTCGTAATCCTTCGTCTCGCGCACGAAGAGGATGCCGATCACGGCGCAGACCGAGGCGATGACGATGGGGTACCAGAGCCCGTAATACACGTCGCCGGTCTGCGCGATCATGGCGAAGGCGGTGGCCGGCATCAGCCCGCCGAACCAGCCATTGCCGATGTGATAGGGCAGCGACATCGAGGTGTAGCGGATGCGCGTGGGGAACATTTCCACCAGCGCCGCCGCGATGGGGCCGTAGACCATCGTCACATAGATCACGAGCAGGGTGAGGATGCCGATGAGCACCGCCGGTTGTTCGCGGAAGATGTCGAACGGCCCGCTCATCTTGACCACGGTCGGGTTGGCCGCCACCGGGTAGCCCACCGCGGTCAGCGTCGCCGCCAGATCGCGGGCAAAGTTCGGGTTGTTGGAGGCGACGACCGGCGGCTGGTTGCCGATGGTCACCGTCACCGCGTCACCCGGCGTATTCTCCACGCGATAATTGACCGAGGCGCGGGCAAGCGCCGCCTTCGTCACGTCGCAGGGCTGGGTGAAGCGCACCGTGCCCGTCGGGTTGAACTGGAAGGAGCAGCCCGCCGTATCCGCCCGCACGATGACCGAGATATTGGCATGCGCGGCGGAGAGCGCCGGGTTGGCCTCATGGCTCATCAGCTTGAACAGCGGGAAGTAGGTGGCGGCGGCCAGGATCATGCCGCCGATGATGATCGGCTTGCGGCCGATCTTGTCCGACAGCCAGCCGAACAGCACGAAGCCGCCCGAGCCCAGCACCAGCGACCAGGCGATGAGCATGTTGGTGGTAAAGCCATCCACCTTCAGCACCGAGCCGAGGAAGAACAGCGCGTAGAACTGGCCGGTGTACCAGACCACCGCCTGACCCATGACAAGGCCGAGCAGCGCCAGCAGCGCGACCTTGGCATTCTTCCACTGGCCGAAGGCCTCGCCCAGCGGCGCCTTGGAGCCGGTGCCCTCGTCCTTCATCTTCTGGAAGGCCGGGCTTTCCTGCATTTGCAGCCGAATCCAGACGGAGATGCCGAGCAGGAAGGCGGAGAGCAGGAAAGGCACGCGCCAGCCCCAGGCGGCGAACTCCTGTTCGCCGACGATGCTGCGCACGCTCAGGATCACGATCAGCGACAGGAACAGGCCGGCGGTCGCGGTGATCTGGATGAAGCTGGTGTAGAAGCCGCGTCGGCCATGCGGCGCGTGCTCGGCCACATAGGTCGCGGCACCGCCATACTCGCCGCCGAGTGCGAGGCCCTGGAGGCAGCGCAGCACGATCAGGATGATGGCGGCGGAAATGCCGATGGTCTCGCTGCTGGGCAGCAGGCCGACCAGGAAGGTCGAGGCGCCCATGATCACGATGGTGACGAGGAAGGTGTATTTCCGGCCCACCAGGTCACCCAGGCGGCCGAACACCAGGGCGCCGAAGGGCCGGACCAGGAAGCCGGCGGCGAAGGCCAGCAAGGCGAAGATGTTGCGGGTATTCTCCGGATACTGGCTGAAGAACTGGGCGCCGATGATCGCCGCCAGCGAGCCGTAGAGATAAAAATCATACCATTCGAAAACGGTGCCGAGCGAGGAGGCGAGGATGACCTTCTTCTCTTCCGCGGACATCGGGCGGTCGGCCGCCTCCATGCCTCCGGCCATGGGTGATGATGACATTGCTTGCGCCCCTCGTTTCCGTGTTCTCGCTGAATCCGCGCGTTCCGCGCGACGCCGCATGGTGGTGGGCGAGTATCGGTTAGGCAATCCTTCAGAATATTTCTTTTCATACATGTAAATCTATCGTAATAATTGTCAAATTACTATCACTTTGTCGCAGCTTCGGATGGATAAATTCGCAAAATTCTAGCATCTCGCAGAAATACAGAGTGAATTATTCCATAAATTCCTGCAATTTTGAAAACAAAACGGTAACCATTGACCGAATTCAGGGTGAAGTTGGAATTACACTTGAGTTATTCGCGCGATGATTTCAGATTGCCCGCCGCTGCCCGGGGTCAGCGCAGCAGCGAAAACATGCCTGCCAAAAGCCACAGCGCCAGCGCCACGACCGCCACCCGCTCCGCATGCCAGATCAGCCTGGCCTGCAGAACGGCCGCGATGCGCAGGCGCGTGGGGGGCGCGGCCAGGTCAGCCTGGGCCGCGCCGGCGTTGCGTAGCATCGCGTAGAGCTCGGTGTGGCGGATGTTGCGGTGCGGCAGGCGCCAGGCACAAACGGCCAGCCCAAGTGCCAGAAGGGCGCTGATCTGCGCCCCGGTGCGAAACGCCAATGGCAGGTCGAAGGAGAGCGAAAGCATGACCGTGACGGCGCCCAGGCCCACAAAGGCGCAGGCGCGGCGGATCGAGATATCGGCCAGGGCTTCAAGCTGGTCCATGCGCCACTGTACCGCCTGGGCCGCCCAAAGGCGAGCATGACACCGGCCGGGGCGCTCAGCGCAGGCCGAACAGGACCAGCAGCAACGCACCCCCCAGCCAGGCCCACATCGCATTGGTCAGCGACAGCCCGATCCGCTCGCCGATGGCGGCGGGGACGGCGGAGAGCAGCAAGGTGCCAGTGGAGACGATCAGGCTGGCGCCATAGAAGATCGTCTCGCGCGTCGAGGGCATCATCTCAGGCATCCAGACGGGATGCAGGTGCCAGACCACCGGCAGCATCGGGCTGATAAAGCCATTGATCAGGCAGACGGCGACAATAGTCACGAAAATTCCCTGCGGCGTCATGGCTCAGCCCCCCGTCGCAGCGGGGACGAGGCGCGGCGCCCATCCGGCCGAGATCATGAAAATGCCGAAGACCAGCCGCAGACCGAAGAGCCAGCACATCGCCACGATCGGGAAATACATCGGCGCCACGTAGCTCGGCACCATGCGGGCCGCGCACCAGACAGCCCAGTCGCTGAGCACCCGAAAGCCGCGCCAGATGTAGTTGGTGCTGTCATAAGGCAGGAACCAGCTCATCATGAAGCGGCCGATGCAGGCCCAGGCGGTCAGCGCCAGGGTATAGGTGATGAGCCAGAAGGGCAGGTGCCCGAAGACGAAATGCGGCTGTTCCATGGGTCCTGGCGTGTGGTGGGGTGACAAAAGATTGGGGCGGCCGCGTTGCCACGGCCGCCCCTTTTTACCCGAAAACCCGGGTGATGTTCAGTCCACCGCCTCGCGGCGATCCGCCAGGCGCACGCCGCCGCGCGGGATGCGGATGTCCTCCACGAAGTTCTGCATCGCCTGAGACGGGGCGGTGGTGAACTTCGAGACCAGGTAGATGGTCAGGAAGGAGAGCGGCACGCCGAAGACGCCGCCCGAGATGTTGTTCAGGCCCCACAGGCGCCCGACCACACGGCCACGCAGCACCACATGGTCCGTCGGCAGCCCGTTGCCGGCCCAGAGCGAGCCGAACGAGGCCAGGGCACCGTCCTGGATGGCCGCCGCATTGGCAACCAGCCCGGCGGCATAGGCCTTGAGCTCCGCCGAGGCCATCGGCAGGGCGGCCGTCGCCGTGGCCGCCCGCAGGATCGCCTCCTTGGTGGCGAAGGTCTCCATGAAGTGCAGGCCGAAGAACTCGGACCAGATCAGGTAGAAGAAGGTCACGAGGTAACCCACGGCCATGCCCCAGCAGGCGGCGGCATTGGTCGTCTTCTTGTACCAGACGCCCATCACCAGCGCGGCGAACAGGCCGGCGGCGGCGATGGAGAAGGCCCAGGCCACGAGGAAGAGGATGTCCGCCCCCATGGACCCCGCCGTCCAGGCCGCGAGCACCGCCACGATCAGCAGCAGCGCACGGGAGATGACCAGACGCTTGGCGGTCGGCGCGTCGCGGTTGATCATCTTGTAGTAGACGTCGTGGCTGAGCGCATTGGCCAGCGCCAGCAGCAGGCCATCGGCGGTGGAGAGCGCCGCCGCCAGGCCACCGGCGGCCACCAGGCCGGCAATGACATAGGGCAGGCCCGCGATCTCCGGCGTGGCCAGCACGACCACGTCGGGATGGATGCGGAAATCGCCCCATTGCACGATGCCGTCGCGGTTCACGTCCACGATGTTCACCCAGGGCGTACCGTAGGGCGAGATGATCTGCCAGTTCTTGATCCACTCCGGCAGGTTCGCGATCGGCTGGCCGATCACGGTCTGATAGATCTCCAGCTTGCCGAAGGCGGCATAGGCCGGCGCCGTGAAGTACAGCAGGAAGATGAAGAACAGCGACCAGGCGACCGAGGCGCGGGCCTCACGCACGCTGGGCGTGGTGAAGTAGCGCATCAGCACGTGCGGCAGCGCCGCGGTGCCGACCATCAGGCAGAAGATCAGCGCGAAGAAGTTCACCGCCGCGTTCATGCTGAACTGGCCATTGGCGCCGATGAAGGGCGAGGTGTGCCAGCCGGTGACCCCGGGTGGAGGCACCATGCCGGCGGCGCGGAAGCCCTGCTCCAGCACCTCGATGCGTTCCAGCGCCAGCCCGTACATGAGCTGCGGGATGGGCACGCCCGAGATCTTCACCGACATGAGGATCGCCGGGATCAGATAGGCGATGATGAGGATGATGTACTGCGCCACCTGGGTCCAGGTGACGGCGCGCATGCCGCCGAGCATCGAGCAGACCAGGATGCCGGCCAGGCCCAGGAACACCGCGGTGAGGAAGGAGACTTCCAGAAAGCGCTGGGTGATGATGCCCACGCCCACGATCTGCGCCACGACATAGACGAAGGAGGCGGTGATCAGCACGACGACGCCAATGCCGCGCGCCCAATTGCCGCCGAACCGCGCCCCCAGGAAGTCCGGCACCGTGTACTGGCCAAATTTGCGCAGGTAGGGCGCCAGCAGGATGGCCACGAGCATGTAGCCGCCGGTCCAGCCCAGGATGAAGGCGAGGCCGCCATAGCCGAGCGCGTAGAGGCTGCCCGCCATGCCGATGAAGCTCGCCGCCGACATCCAGTCGGAGCCGGTGGCCATGCCATTGTAGATGGCCGGGACACGCCGCCCCGCGACGTAGTATTCGGCCGCCACCTGGGTCCGGCTGATGATGCCGATATAGGCATAGACGCCAATCGTCAGGAAGACGAACAGGTAGCCGATGATCCGGTCCGGCACGCCCATCTGCTCAAGAATGCCAAGCAGCACGACGAAAAAGGCGAAGCCGCCAGTATAGCCGATATAGATCTTGTTGAGGTTGGCAATGAAGGGGTCTTTTTCACCGAGTTTGTCAGACATGTTATGCGTCCTCCTGCACGCCGAATTCCTCGTCGATTTCGTTCTGCCGCTTTGCGAACCAGAACAGGCCGACGACGAAGATGATCAGGCTGCCCTGGGCGGCCATGTAGAAGCCCAGCGGGAAGCCGAAGATGTGGATGGGGTTCAGGGTCTGGGCGAACAGATGGACGCCGAAGCCGGCGACGAACCAGATAGCCAGCACGAACCACATCAGGCTGGAGGTCTTTTTCCAATAGGCCTGGGCGGTGGCTGGATCAACCGCGGCTGTGGTGGCGGATTCCGGCTCAGGTCCGGATTCAACTAAGGGCATTCAACATCTCCTCACCGGGATCACGCTTCCGGCGTGATCTCTCCCGACTGTCATCTAACTGAGAGGTTTCGCGACGTCGCATGAACTATTGTTAATTTTTATGATATGGTAACCCTGTGGCTTCTCGGCCATAGGCTGCGGACAAAGGGGTGCGGCCATGGCGCTTTTCGACTTGTTCAGGACGCGCCGCAGCGCCGCGCCCGAGGACCTCGCGCATTTCCTCCAGGCTCAGGGCGCCTATGTGGCGCAGAAGACAGTGCTGGATTATTGCAGGGTGAAATCCGGCCGCAACGAAAAGCGCTACTTCACCGATGAGGATTTTCTGCAGGCGCTGCACCATTGCCGCTGGCAGGTCTATTTCGCCGCGCTGAGCGATGTGACGGCGCTGGTGGAGGCGCATCTGCGGCCGTATCTGGCAGGAGACGAGTCCATTCTTGCTGAAACGCTGGTGGCGATGCATGCGGATGCGCTGCACCGGGAGCCGCCGCCGGATGAGGAGCGCCCCAGCGCCGAGGTGGCGCGCGACATCCTGCCCAGGCATCTGGCCGAGTTGCAGATGGCGCCGCCCCTGCCCGCCCACCGCCTGCCGCTGCTGGCCGAACCGGTGCTCTTCGCCACCCTGCCGATCCATGCCGAGCAGCGGAAGGGCGAGAGCCTGGCCATACGTGGCGCCCTGCGGTTCCAGATCGTGACCACCCAGCAGGAGCTGGAACGCCGCTTCGATGCCACCGCGCTGGCGCTGCAGTTGGTTGCGGCACGGATGGGCCGGGCGGGGTGACGTTACGATGATGGCATGATTGGCCCATGCCTCAGTTCATCACCATCTGCCCATGCTCGGCCTCATTGACCAGCAGCCGGGCGGCGCAATGGCGCACCGCGGCGGCGTCCTGGCATAGCACCGCGTCGCGGTGACGCTTGGCGACCTGGCGCATGGCGGCCAGCCGGGCGCTGGCCTCCTGGATCCGCCGGGCGCGTGGCGGCAGGCGCTGCTCGGCCAGCACCCAGGGGATGCAGGCGACGGGCGCCATGGTGGAAAGCCTGAGCCAGGCATCCCAGGGGCCGGCGGCGGCCAGGCCGGGATCGAAGCCACCCGAGTCGCGCAGCAGCGCGGTCTGCGCCACCACGGTCGAGATCCCCACCACATCCTCGGCGAAGAGCTGGGCCAGCGCGTCCTCGCCCAGCGCGAAGGGCAGGCTGCGGCCGGCATGGCGCATGCGGAAGCCGCCCGCCATGTCCAGCGCGCTGCCGTGGTCGGAGCGGTTGTTGCCCAGCAGCACGTGGTCCGAGAAGGACATGCCGACATCCGAGCGCGCGGCATGCAGCATCATCTGGGTGTCCAGCTTGCCCGGCAACCAGCGATCGGCCGGGTTGAGGAAGGCGACGAGCGGCGCACGGGCCACGGCAAGCCCCAGGTTGCGCGCCATGTTCGGGCCATGGCCCTGGGCGCGCAGCACCACCACGCGCGGGTCCGGCGGCACCGGCGGCGCATGCCGCTCGGTCACCACCAGGATTTCGCAGCCGGGGAAGTCGCCGATGCTGTCGATGGCCTGGCGCAGCGAGGTGACGCTGCCCGCGGCGGGGATGATGATGCTGATCTCGGGTTGGGTATTCATGATGGCCTCCTGTCTCACGCCCTAGTGATGGCAAGGCAGGTGCCAGAGGTTTTTCGCAAATTGCGACGTGATCAGCGATTCCAGGGGGTGGTTTGCCAGAGCTGCCGGTATTCGGCCTCGCGAATCGCAAGGCGGGCGAACCAGGCATCCGGCGCCTCATAGGCGGGCTCGGAAAACCGCGCCTCGATCTGGGCGCGGAAGGCCGGGTCCTGGGCCACAGCCGCCGTCGCCTCGCGCAGCCGCGCCAGGATGGCCGGCGGCGTGGCGGCCGGCGCCACCAGCCCGCGCTCGCTCGCCATCGCCACGTCGATGCCGAGCTCGCGAAAGGTCGGCACATCGGGCGCGAAGCGGCTGCGGGCGCTGCCCGCCTGCACCAGGATGCGGATATTGTCGGGGTTTGCGGCCGAGGCACCGAGGTTCAGCCCGCTGATATCGACCTGCCGCGAGAGCAGCGCCGTGCGCATCGGCGGGTCGCCGGCATAGACCACATTGGTGATGCTGATGCCGGTGCGGGCCATCAGCAGCACCAGTTGCAGATGGTCGTCGGTGCCCACGCCGGGGCTGGCATAGGTCAGCACATCCGGCGCCTCCCGCGCGCGGGCGATCACATCGGCCAGGCTGCGGAACGGGCTTTGCGCATGCACGCTCATCGCCGAGGGATCGGTGACAAGGTTTCCCAGCCCGGCGAAGTCGCGGAGGTGAAACTGCGCCTGGCGCTCGATGGGTATGGTGACCAGGCTGGGCATGTTGGTGGTGCCCAAGGTCAGCCCATCGGGCCTGGCGCGCGCGACGGCGGCCAGCGCCACCTCGCCGCCGGCACCCGCGCGGTTGGTGACGACGAAGGGCACGCCCATGATGCGCTCCATGGCGGCGCCATAGCTTCGGGCGTCGAGATCGGTGGCGCCGCCGGGGGCGAAACCTACCAGGATCTCCACCGGGCGCTCGGGGCGCCAGGGCTGGGCGAGCGCGGGGGTGGCCAGGCTGGCCAGGAGAAGGCGGCGTTTCATGTGGCGTTCCTTTTGCGGTCCTCTTCCAGCCAGCGGATCAGGCGGGTCAGGCCATCGCGCATCTCCACCTCCGGCTTCCAGCCCAGCACGCGCCCCGCTTCGCCATGCACGATGTCGAAGGCGCCGCCGGAGGTCAGGCGGAGCTTGCCTGGCGTCTCGCCGATGAATTCGGGCGCGGGGCCGCCGCCGGCGATCTCCGTCACCAGCCGCACCAGTTCCAGCGTGGAGATGGGCGCGGGGCCGGACGTGTTCACCGCGACATCGGTGGCAGGAGCCTCGAACGCCGCGGCATTCGCCCGCGCCAGATCGCCGACATAGACGAAATGCTTGGTCTCGCTGCCGTCGCCGAAGATTTTTGGCGCGCGGCCGGCCCGCACCGCGTCATAGGTTTCGATGATGTAGAGGGCATTGGCGGCGCGGTAATGCTGCCGCTCGCCATACACTGTGGAATAGCGCAGCACGACGTAATCCTGCCCGTGCTTCTGGAAGGCGGCGCGGCACAGCTGCTCGCCAATGATCTTCGTCGCGCCATACAGAATGGCGGCGGGGGGCGCACCGGCGGAATGGAAGGGCGTGCCCTCCACCAGATCGCCCTTGATCCCCGGGCCGTAGCCATAGACGGCATTGGAGCTTGCGAAGACGAATTTGCCCACGCCGCTGTGCCGGGCGGCCTCCAGGCTGTTCTGCACGCCGCGGATGTTCACATCCATGCCGGTCCAGGAATCGCGGTCCATGTTCAGCGTCATCAGGGCGGCCAGTTGCAGCACGCCATGGACGCCTTTCTGGGCCGCCAGCAGGTCGGGCAGGCGCATCACATCGCCACGAATGACCTTGAGGCGGGGATGATCGGCGAGATGCGCCAGCGCGGCATCGCCGCCGAAGGCGAAATTGTCGAAGACCCGCACCTCGGCCGCGCCGCGTTGCAAAAGATGCTCGGCGGTGGCGGAGCCGACCAGCGAGGCGCCGCCGACGATGCAAAACACATGGCCCTGAATGGGCACGGACACACTCATCGAAACACTCCAGGAAGCCACAGCGACAGGGCGGGAATATAGGTGACCAGCATGAGCACGGTGACGCCGGCGGCGTAGAAGGGCAGGCTCGATTTGGTGGCCTCCCACATCGAGATGCCGCCCACCGCGCAGGCCACGAACAGCACCGGGCCAACCGGCGGGGTGACAAGGCCGATGCCGAGATTGAGGATCATCACGATGCCGAAATGCACCGGGTCCATCCCCAGCGCCTTCACCACGGGAAGAAAAATCGGCGTGCCGATCATGATCAGCGGCGCCATGTCCATGAAGGTGCCGAGAAGCAGCAATATGATGTTGATGATCAGCAAGGTCAGCAGCGGGTCATCGGTGATGCCGCGCATCAGCGCCACCGTCGCCGCCGGCACCTGCAACAAGGCCATCAGCCAGCCGAAGGCGGTGGCGGTGCCGATGATCAGCATGACCATCCCCGTGGTGCGGACCGCGCCCAGCACGGCGTCACGAAAGGCGCTCCACGGCAGGCTGCGATAAACCAGCAGGGTGACCAGCAGGGCGTAGAGCACGGCCACGCAGGCGCTTTCGGTCGCCGTGAACACGCCGCTGCGCACGCCGGCAAAGATGATCACGATCAGCATCAACCCCGGCAGCGCCGCCGCCGCCAGCCGGGCCAGGGCCCACCAGCCGGGGAATTGCTCGGCCGGGTAGCCGCGGCGCACGGCGACGACCCAGGCCGTGAACATCAGCACCGCCATCAGCAGCATGCCCGGCACGATCCCGGCGGTGAACAGATCGGCCACCGAAATCGCGCCGCCGGCGGCGATCACGTAGAGGATCATGTTGTGGCTGGGCGGAATCAGCAGGTCGATCAGCGCCGCATTGGCGGTGACGTTCACGGCGTAATCCGGCGCGTAGCCGCGTTTGCGCATCTGCGGGATCATCACCCCGCCCACCGCCGAGGCATCGGCGACGGCCGAGCCGGACACGCCGCCGAACAGCGTGCAGGCCACGATGTTCACCTGCCCCAGCCCGCCGCGCATATGCCCCACCAGGGCCGCGGCGAAGGCCACCAGATGGTCGGCGATGCGGCCGCGCATCATCAGATCGCCGGCGAAGATGAAGAAGGGGATGGCCAGCATGGAAAACACGTTCATGCCGGAGGAGAGCTGCTGCACCACCACGATCGGTGGCAGGTCCATATAGACCACGGTGGCCATGGCGGCGGCGCCCAGCGCGAAGGCCACCGGCGTGCCGATCAGCAGCAGGGCGGTGAAGACGCCCATCAGGATCCAGAGTTCCATCTCAGCCATCCGCCAGGTGCTGGCGCGGCTCGGGCAAGGGCTGCCCGCGCAGCCGGCAGGCGATGCGCTCGGCGCCGAAGAGCGTGATCAACGCGCCGCCCAGCACCATGGGCAGGTATTCCACCCCGCCCGGCAGGCCGGTGGTGGGCAGGGTGGCATCCCACACCCCCACCGCCAGCTCGATGCCGAACCAGACCATGCAGGCGCCGAAGCCGGCCACGACCACATCACTGAGCAGGGCGAAGAGGGCGGCCACCGGGGTTGGCAGGGAATCCCTGAGGATATCGAAACCCATATGGGTGTTCTCCCGTACCCCCGCCGCCGCCGCGCCCAGGATCACCCAGCCCAAAAGCAGCATGGCCACCTGTTCGGCCCAGGCCGGGGTGTCGTTCAGCACGAAGCGGCCGAACACCGCCCAGGCCACGATCGCCACCATCACCACCATGCAGATCCCGCCGAGCCACAGGGCCGCGGTGCAGGCCGCGTGCAGCGCGCGCGTCACGCCGCTTCGCGGATACGCGACACCAGGCCGCGCAGCCGGTCGTCACGGGCGAATTGCGCATGGACCGGGGCCATGGCGCGGGCGAAGGGCTCCTTCTCCACCGCGTTGATGGTCGCACCGCCGGCCACCACCGCCGCGCGCGACGCCGCCGTCTGCGCATCCCACAGCCGGCGCATCTCGCCCACGCTTTCCTTCGCGGCGTCGCGCAGAATGCCTTGCAGGTCGCGCGGCAGGCGGTCGAAGGAGCGCTTCGACGCCACCAGGATTTCCGGCGACATCGAATGCTCGGTCTCGGAATAATACTTCGCCACTTCGAAATGCCGGGTGGAGTGGTAGCTCGGCCAGTTGTTCTCCGCCGCATCCACCACGCCGGTCTGCAAGGCGGAATACACTTCGCCAAACGGCAGCGGCGTGGCGTTGGCGCCCACCGCGCGCATGATGGCGACCCAGAGGTCGCTCTGCTGCACCCGCACCTTCAGCCCGCGCATGTCATCGGGCGTGCGGATCGGGCCGCGGCGGGAATAGAAGCTGCGCGCGCCGCTGTCGTAGAAGCACAGGCCGACAAACCCATGCCGGTCGGCGCCCGAGACGATTTCCGTGCCGATGGCGCCATCCATCACGCGCCGCATATGTGCTTCGTCGCGGAAAACGAAGGGCAGGCCGGGGATGGCGGTTTCCGGCACCAGGTTGTTCAGCGGCCCGAAATTCACCCGGTTGATGTCGATGACGCCGAAGCGGGTCTGCTCCAGCGTCTCGCGCTCCTCGCCGAGCTGGCGGGAGTGGAAGACCTGGACCTTGAGGCGGCCGCCCGAGCGCTGCTCGACCAGATTGCCCATGAACTTCACGGCCTCGACCGTGGGGTAGCCATCGGGGTGGGTGTCGGCGCTGCGCAGGGTGATGGTCTGCGCGCTGGCGCGGCCGGCAAGCCATGGGGTAGCCAAGGCGCCCAGCAGCATGGTGCGGCGGTTGCTTTGCATGGGTGTTTCCTCGAAGCGTTGTTTTACGGTCAAGGCTGCGCCGCTGTGACGGGCATCGTCAAGCGCCGGTGGGCAGGCTAGCGTGAATGCTGCATTGCGAAGAATGAGGCCCCCATGCCGCTCTCCCACCCCGTTGACCGCGAATTGCAGCACCTCCGCGACATCGATCTGAAAGGCTATCAACGCGCCGATGGCCTGTTCGACATCGAGGCGCATCTGGTCGACACCAAGACCTATGGCTTCCCCAGCGACTACCGTGGACAGGTGAATGCGGGCGAGCCGCTGCACGGCATGTGGGTGCGGATGACCATCGACACCGACATGAATGTGATCGCCTGCGAGGCCGCCAGCGACTTCACCCCCTATGCCATCTGCCCCGGCGCGGCACCCGCCTTCGCCAACCTGGCCGGGCTGAAGATCGGCCCTGGCTTCAACAAGGCGGTGCATGAGCGGGTCGGCGGCGTGAAGGGCTGCACCCATCTGCGCGAGGTGCTGGCACAGATGGCGACCGTGGCCTTCCAGACGCTCTACCCCATCCGCGCCCGCCTGGCGCGTGAGGCGCGGAAGAATAACGACGTGGCGGGCGAGCCGCCGACCAAGCCCGGCGCCAAGCCCTCCCTGCTCGGCACCTGCCACGCCTATGCGCCGAATTCGCCGGTGGTGAAGAAGCGCTGGCCGGAATGGGCCGAAGACTGATCCGCTGACCTGGACGCGGCGCGGGCGCCCATGGATCATGCACGCCCGCGAGGAAAGGCCAGACCCATGACAAAGACCGCTCTCGTCACCGGCGCTGGCCGCAATATCGGCCGCGCCACGGCCCTGGCCCTGGCCGGCCAGGGGTTTGCCGTGGTGATCAACGGCTCCACCGACCGCGCGGCGGCCGAGAGCGTGGCGGCCGAGGCCCGCGCGCTGGGTGCCCAGGCGCTGGTCGCCATGGGCGATGTGGGGGAGCCCGCGGAATGCGCCCGCATCGCGGCAGATGCCATCGCGGCATTCGGCGGCGTGGATGTGCTGGTGAACAACGCCGCACTCCGCCCACAGCAGAAATTCCTGGACATCACGCCCGAGGATTGGCGGCGGGTGATGGCGGTGGATCTGGAAGCGGCGCTCTGGCTCTCCCAGGCCTGCCTGCCGGGCATGCTCGCGCGCGGCTGGGGGCGGATCGTGAATTTCACCGGCATGAACGCCATCCATGGCTATGCCGGCCGCGCGCCCGTCTCGGTGGCCAAGCATGGCCTCTGGGGGCTGACCAAATCCATGGGCAAGGAATTCGGCGCCAGGGGCATCACGGTGAACGCCATCTCGCCCGGGCCGATCGAAGGCGATGACGAGGCGGAAAACCCCACCGCCTATCGCCAGGCCATGGTCGCGCGCGTGCCTGTGGGGCGGATGGGCAAGCCCGCGGAGGTGGCGGCGCTGGTCCGGCTTCTGGCGTCGGAGGAAGGCGGTTTCATCAATGGCCAGATGCTGGCGGTGAATGGCGGGGCGGAGACCTGAGGGTCAGCCACCCCGCCGGAATTCAGCGCCTCACTGCACCTCCACCGTCACCAGATCCTGGAACCAGGACTGCGCCGAGGTGAAGCCGCGCACCCGCCGGCTCATCGCCCGCGGGTTCAGGTCATGCACGATGAACAGCCAGGGCGGGTTGTCCACGATGCGCTCATGCGCCTGGGCATAGGCGGCGTTGAACTCGGCCGGGGTGCGGGCGCGTTCCAACCGGCCGAAGGCGGCCTCGAACTGCTCATCGCGCCATTGCGGCCAGTTGAAGCCGTTGGGCGGCACGAAGGCCTGCAGGAAGTACCGCGCCGCGACAGAGGGGTCCGACGAGGGTGACGAGGGGTTGAGCGCCTGCGACCCCGCCAGCAACGGCGCACCGGGCGGCGCGCGCGTCGCGCCCAGCAGCGTGTTCCACTCCGTCACCTCGAACGTCACGTTCACGCCGCAGGCCTCGCGCAGGTTCTGCTGCATGTACTCGTTCATCGGCAGCGGCAGCATCTGGCCGGAGCCCGAGGTCGAGATCATCACCTTGAAGCTGAGCGGCCGCTGGGCGTTGAAGCCGGCCTCGGCCAGCAGCCGACGGCCGCGGGCGGGGTCGAAGCTGTAGCGGTTCTGCGGATTGCCGAAATTCGGGTCGGAGGGTTTCAGCCAGCCCACCGAAGGTTCGGCCGTGCCGTTGAGGAAGGTCACCAGACCCGCCCGGTCCACGCAATAATTCAGCGCCTGGCGGACGCGGACATCGGCCAGCGGGCTGTCGCCGCCGGTTTGCAGCATCCAGGGCCAGACATGGGGGTAGCTGCCGGTGGTGATGTTGAAGCCGGCGGCGCGCAGGGAGGCGATGCCGTCCGGCGGCGGCACCTCGATCCAATCGACCTGGCCCGAGCGCAGGGCTGCGAGCCGCGTCGTCGCCTCGGGCATCGGCAGCAGCACGATGCGGTCCAGGCGGGCAATGCGGTTGCGATCCCAATAGCCGTCATGGCGGGTGAGTTCCGCCGAGGTGCGGGGCACGAAGCGGCTGAGCCGGAACGGCCCGGTGCCGGCCGGCGGCAATGCGGCGACGCGCGCCCAGTCTCGCCCGCCTTGCTCAAAACTCTGCGGCGAGGTCATCAGCAGGTAGACGACCATGTAGGGGAAATACGACGCCACCCGGTTGGTCCGCATGCCGATCGTGCGGTCGTCGATCTTGCGGTAGCTTTCCAGGATGGGCACGCGGGCGCGGGAAATCGCGCTTCCCGCCGCCTCGAATTGCGGGCTGTCATTGCGGAAGAAGCGGTCCATGTTCCAGATCACGGCGTCCGCGTTGAACGGCGTGCCGTCATGGAAGGTCACGCCCTGGCGGAGGCGGAAAATCCAGTTCTGCGGGTCGGCGGGGTCCTGCTCCCAGCTTTCGGCCAGGCCAGGGCGCAGGCCGGCCGGCTGGTCGGCGCGGCTGAGGTCCCACAGGGTCAGCGCCTCGAAGACGGGGTAGCCGAGGAAGCGCATCCCCTCGAAGCCGTTATTGGGCATGCCGGTCGTGGTCGGCACATCGGCCGCGGTCATGGCGATGCGCAGTACGCGCGGCTGCTGGGCATGAGCGGCGGTCGCCAGCAGCACCGCCAGCCCGGCGGCGAGAAATGTCAGACGCATGGTGTTCTCCCTGTCAGAGCAGGGAGCAAAGGCCGGCGGCGCGGCGCGGGCAAGGCCGGAAATGCGCGCCAATCACCGCCCGGCGCCCGGCCTGCACAAATCCGCGTCAGGCGCTGAAAGAATAATCCTTCCACTGCTTCTTCATCTCGGCCTTCCAGAGCTTGCCGGTGGCGGTCAGCGGCAGGCTGTCGACGAATTCCACCGCATCGGGGATCCACCATTTCGCGACGCGCCCGTCATAGATCGACAGGATGGACGCCGCATCGGGCGTCGTCCCCGGCTTGCGCACCACCAGCAGCAGCGGGCGCTCGTCCCATTTCGGGTGATGCGCGGGGATGACGGCGGCGAGCTGCACATCGGGGTGGGCCAGGGCCAGGTTCTCCAGCGTGATCGAGCTGATCCATTCGCCGCCGGACTTGATCACATCCTTGGCGCGGTCGACGATTTCGATGGAGCCCAGGGCGTCGACCGTGACCACATCGCCGGTCTTCATCCAGCCATCGGGGGTGAAGGCGTCATCGCCGGGCCGGTTGAAATAGGCGCTGGCCACCCAGTGCCCCTGCACCTGCAATTCGCCGAAGGCCACATCATCCTCCGCGATCGGCGCGCCGGCGGCATCGAGCACCCGCAGATCGACGCCGAATTGCGGCCGCCCCTGCTTGCGGGAATAGGCCAGGAACTCCTCCTCCGACCAATCCGCGTTTTCCGCCTTGCGGGTGTTCACGCTGCCCAGCGGGCTGATCTCGGTCATGCCCCAGGCATGCAGGATGGGCACCCGGTACTCGTTCTGGAAGCCGGCGGTGATCGCCACCGGCAGCGCCGTGCCGCCGACCACGAGGCGCGGCGGGGCCGAGAAGTGCCGGGAAGGGTCGGCCCGCAGCCAGCCCAGCAGCCCGGTCCAGATCGTCGGCACGCCGGCGGAGAAGGTCACGCCCTCGGCCTCCACCAGCGCATGCAGGCTGGCCGGGTCCAGCTTCGGGCCCGGCAGCACCAGCCCGGTGCCGACCATGGGCGCCGCATAAGGCAGGCCCCAGGCATTGACGTGGAACATCGGCACCACCGGCATCACCACATCCAGCGCACGCAGCGCGAAGACATCGGGCTGCACCGCGGCCATGGCATGCAGCACGGTGGAGCGATGCGAATAGAGCACGCCCTTGGGCTCGCCCGTGGTGCCGGATGTGTAGCACAGGGCGCTTGCCGCCCGTTCATCGAGCATCGGCCAGGCGAATTCGGTGTCCTCGCCGGCGATCAGGGTTTCGTAGGCGACCACGGGGACGCGCAGCGCGGGCAGCGGCGCCTCCCCCATCACCACCACCGCGCGCAGCGTTTCCGGCAGCCGGTCGGCCAGCGCCATCAGCCCGGGCAGCAGCGAGGCATCGACGAAGAGCGCCACATCCGCCGCGTCGTTCATGATGTAGATGATCTGGTCCGGGAAGAGCCGCGGGTTGACCGTGTGCAGCACCGCACCCATGCCGGAGGCGGCGTAATACACCTCCAGATGCGGGAGCGTGTTCCAGCCCAGCGTCGCCACCCGCTCGCCCCGCTTCACCCCGAGACGGGTCAGGGCATGGGCCAGCTGCGCGGCGCGGGCGGCCATGTCGGGGTAGGTGCCGCGGGTGACGGTGCCGGCTCCGTCCACGCTGACCAGCTTCGACCCGCGATGGTGTTTCGCCGCATGCGCCAGGATGGAGGACACGAGCAGCGGGTGCTCCTGCATGAGGCCGAGCATGGAGGTCTCCCTTGGATTTTTCGGGACTCTAGAGGGCGGCGCTCGTGGTGACTACTCCGCCCGGATGTTCTGTCCCCGGATCACCTCGGCCCAGCTTGTCGTTTCACGCGCCAGCAGGACGCGCAGATCATCGGCGCCGCCGGTGACAATCTCGACCCCCTGCTCGGCCATGCGGGCGACCAGCGCCGGGTCGGTGGTGGCCACGCGCAGCGCCGCCTCCAGCCGGGCGATCACCGGTGCCGGCGTGCCGGCGGGGGCGAAGAGGCCCTGCCAGAACACCGCCTCATAGCCGGGCACGGTGTCGGCGATGGGCGGCACCTCGGGCAGGGTGGGAATGCGGGTGGTGGAGGTGACGCCCAGCGCCCGCGTGGCACCCTCGCGCACCACCGGCTGCGCCTCCTGCGTCGCGTTGAACATGCCCTGGATGCGCCCGGCGCGCAGTTCGAGCAGGCCGGGGGCGCCGCCGCGGAACGGCACATGCGTAAGCTCGATGCCCGTGCGCGCCACCAGCAAGGCCTGGGAGAGATGGTTGACCGCGCCGGTGCCGGAGCTGCCGATGTTCAGCCGCCCGGGGTTGGCCCGGGCATAGGCGAGGAATTCCGCCATGCTGTGGATGGGCAACGACGGATGGACATGCAGCACGAAGGGGCTGCGGAAGACCATGCCGATGGGTGCGAGCTCGCGCATCGGCTCGCGCGGCGTCAAATTGGGTTGCAGCGCCGGGTTGATGGCCAGCGTCGAGGTGCCCATCAGCAGCGTGTAGCCATCCGGCCTGGCCTGGGCGACATGGGTGTTGCCCACGGCCGTGGCGGCGCCGGCACGGTTTTCCACCACGATGGTGGCGCCTAGCTCCTGCGCCATGCGGGCCGAGACGGCGCGGCTGACCGTGTCCGTCACGCCGCCGGGCGCATAGCCGGAGACTACGGAGATGGAGCGATTCGGAAAGCCCTCCTGCGCGAAGGCAGGCAGGGCCAGCAGGGGAAGCGAGCGGCGGAGCATGGGGAGGTTCCTCGTTTTGCCGCGAGCTTGCCCGAGGCCGCGCCTACCCCGCAACCCGCGTCCGATCCGCGCCGGCGCAACACGCCGGGCGGTTCATCGGCCGCCAGTCACGGCCGCAGC
Source organism: Acetobacteraceae bacterium (assembly GCA_021732665.1). GTDB lineage: Bacteria > Pseudomonadota > Alphaproteobacteria > Acetobacterales > Acetobacteraceae > Rhodovarius. The sequence continues at coordinate 6,876 of JAKFUL010000011.1, read as the reverse complement.
CTGGTTCCGTCATGCGGAACCGGGAAGCGGCGCCATGCGCAGATGCAGATCGACGCGCCAGAAATCCGCGCCCAGGCTATCCCGCTCGGCCAGGATCGCCGGCAGCGTCGTGGGATCGGTGCCCTGGCGGTATTCCATCAGCAGATCGGCGCGCACGCCGAACACCGCGTCGCGGTCCAGATGCTCGTCATCGGTGGGGAAGATTTCGGAGACCACCGGCACATGCCCCGGCGCCTGGACGATCAGGTGCAGATGCGAGGGCCGCCAGGCGTCGCGCTTGAGCGCCCGCAGCATCACCCCGGCGGGGCCGTCATAGGGCAGGGTATAGGGCAGCGGCTTGACCGTGGTGAAGCAGAATTTCCCCTCGGCGTCGCAGCGCAGCTGGGCGTGGTAGTTCATCTCCGGCTGCTCCGGGTCCTGCACGGCGTAGAGGCCGTTGCCGGCGGTCTGCCAGAGGTCGAGCAGCGCATGCGGCACGGGTTTGCCCACCGTGTCGGTCACCTGGCCGACCACGACCAGCGGCTCGCCCTCCTGGCCCTTCCGCAGATCGCCGCCATTGGGCAGTTCCGGCGCGCCGGGACGATGGAACGGGCCGAGATTGGAGGAGGAGGTGGCGCCGGGCGAGGAGTGCAGCATGTCCACCAGCGCCGAGATCCCGAAGATGTCGCTGAACAGGGTGAATTCATTGCGCGCCTCGTTGGTGATCTCGCCCGCCGCGGTCAGGGCGGCCAGGCCGGCATGCCATTCGGCATGGGTCAGCCGCACCTCCTTGACGAAGGCGTGCATGTGGCGGGCGAGGCTGAACATCACCTCGCGCAGCCGGGCATCATCGGCCTCGGCGGCATAGGCGATGAAGGTGTCGGTGATGGTCTCGGGGCTGACATTGCGCATCTCAGGTCACTTCCATTCCGGTTTCGGCGACAAGGCTGCGCCATTTCTCGATCTCGGCGCGGGTGAATTCGGCCAGCTCGCCGGGCGTGCTGGACTGCGTCTCAAAACCCATCGCCAGCAGGCGGGCGATGATCTCGGGCCGGGCCAGCGCGGCGCGGGCCTCGGTGTTGAGGCGTGTCACCATGGGCGCAGGCAGGCCGGCCGGGGCGTAGAGCGCGAGCCAGCTCAGCAGCTCGAAGCCGGGCAGGATCGTGGCGGCGAGCGCGGGCACCTCCGGCAGCAGCGGGGAGGGCGCGGCCGAGGTGACCGCCAGCGCCCGCACCAGGCCGGCACGGACATGCCCCAGCACAACCGAGATGTCGATGAACATGAACGGCACCACGCCGGCGATCACATCGGTCAGCGCCTGCGGCGGCGAGCGATAGGTCACCACCTGGGCATCCAGCCCCAGCCGTTTCGCCAGCAGCGCGGCCGGCGCGAAATTGCCGGCCACGGCCGAGGCGAAATTCCGGCCGGGATGGGCGCGCAGCCAGGCGACGAATTCCTCCGCCGTTCGCGCCGGCACCGAGGGATGCACCACCAGCACCTGCGGGAAATGAACGAGCCGCGAGATGGGCGAGAAATCCCTGATCGGGTCATAGGGCAGGTTGCGGATCAGCGAGACATTGCCGGCCTGCGTCGCCGCTGTGGCGATGAGCAGGGAATAGCCATCCGGCGCCGCCCGTGCCGCCGCATGGGCGCCGATGACACCCCCGGCGCCGGCGCGGTTGTCGATGATGATGGGCTGGCCGAGCGCGGCACCCATCGGCTCGATGATCACCCGGGCCAGATTGTCGGCGGCGGAGCCGGGCGCGACCGGGACATAGGCCCGGATCGGCCGGCTGGGCCAGGCGGCCTGGGCGCGCCCGGCCACAGGCACGGTGGTTGCGCCGGCCAGGAACAGGCGACGTCTCACGGCATGGGTCCCTTCATCGCCCGCATGGCTCCGGTGGCCCGCAGCCTAGCGGGCGATGCGGCCGGGGACCATCGCTTGGGCACGGTGGCGGCAATCAGGTCACCTCCATGCCGGTTTCGGCGACGAGGGCGCGCCATTTCTCGATCTCGCCGCGGGTGAAGTCGGCCAGTTCCTCGGGCGTGCTGGACTGCGCCTCGAAGCCCATGGCCAGCAGCCGGGCGACCACCTCGGGGCGGGCCAGGGCGGCGCGGGCCTCGGTGTTGAGGCGGGTGACCATGGGCGCGGGCAGCCCGGCCGGGCCGTAAAGACCCATCCAGGTCAGCAATTCGAAGCCCGGCAGCACGGTGGCGGCCAGCGAGGGCACTTCGGGCAGCAGCGCCGATGGCCCGGCCGAGGTCACCGCCAGCGCCCGCACCGCGCCGGCGCGGACATGGCCGAGGACCGCCGACATGTCGATGAACATGAAGGGCACGACGCCCGCCATCACATCGGTCAGCGCCTGCGGCGGCGAGCGATAGGTGACCCCTTGCGCGTCCAGCCCCAGCCGCTTCACCAGGAAGGCGGCGGGGGCGAGGTTGCCCGATGAAGCCGAGGCAAAGTTCTTCCCGGGATTGGCCCGCAGCCAGGCGACCAATTCCTGCGCCGTCCGCGCCGGCACCGCGGGGTGGACCACCAGCACCTGCGCGATATGCGCGAGGCGCGAGATCGGCGAAAAATCCCGCGCCGGATCATAGGGCAGGTTGCGGATGAGCGAGACATTGGCCGCCTGGGTGGTGGCCGAGCCGAAGAGCAGCGAATAGCCGTCGGGTGCCGCGCGCGCCGCCGCCTGGGCGCCGATGGCACCACCCGCGCCGGCGCGGTTTTCTATCACGATGGGCTGTCCGAGGGCGGCGCCCATCGGCTCGATCACGACGCGGGCGAGGTTGTCGGTGGCGGTGCCGGGGGCGAAGGGGACGAAGGCGCGGATCGGCCGTTCCGGCCAGGAGCCCTGGGCCTGCGCCGCCCAGGGCATGGCGGCGGCGGCGGCAAGCAGCAGGCGACGTCTCATGGCGGTCCTCCCTCGGTCCCGAAACCTAGAGGGGTTTGCGCCGCCGCACCACCGGCCACTTGCATCGGCGGCGCGCGCCCGCACATCGCGCCCATGCCCGAAAGCATCGCCAAGGCCATTGCCAGGAACCTCGATGCCGCGACATATCAGGGCTATCGGCTGGGATTCGAGGCGGCACGCGAGGAAGCCGCTGTTCTGGCCGAGCGTTCTGGCCAGCCGGCCCTGGCCGAACGCCTGCGCGCGATGCGCCCCCTGCCGAAGAAGGGCGAAAGCCAATGACCCCTATGCTCTGCCCGCATTGCGAGGAGCCGACGATGGCCAACCGCCTGCCCGATGGCCGCCTGGTCTGCTCCTGCGCCGCGGCGCGGCCCCTGGCTCAGCCGCGCCCCCTGTACCCCGCCACGCCCTGATCCGGGATCCAAACGCCCTTGGGCGGCATCCCTGTCTGCCAGAACACATCGATGGGAATGCCTCCCCGCGGATACCAGTAGCCGCCGATGCGCAGCCAGGCCGGTGAAAGCTCCGCCACCAGGCGGCGCGCGATATCGATGGTGCAGGCCTCGTGAAACGCCCCGTGGTTGCGGAAGCTGCCGAGGTAGAGTTTCAGCGACTTGCTCTCCACGATCCACTTCTTCGGGATGTAGTCGAGCACGAGATGGGCGAAGTCCGGCTGTCCCGTCAGCGGGCACAGGCTGGTGAATTCAGGCGCGGCGAAACGCACACAGAAGGAAATATCGGGATGCGGGTTGGGTACGCGTTCCAGCACCGCCTCGTCGGGGTTGGCCGGCATGGCGGTGGGGGCGCCCAGCATGGTCAGCCCCTTGGTCTGGGTCTTGCTGGCGCGCTTCATGCCGCCCACCCCGCGCGGATGGCGGCCGATTCCTCGGCCAGCCGGCCGGCCAGGATGGCGTCGCGCATCCTCTCCATCAGCCGCTGGTAGTAGCGGATATTGTGCCAGGTCAGCAGCATGGGCCCCAACATCTCCTCGGCCTTGATCAGGTGGTGGATATAGGCGCGGGCGTGCCTTGTGCAGGCCGGGCAGTCGCATTCCGGGTCCAGCGGTCCGGCATCATCGGCATGGCGGGCATTGCGCATGTTCAGCACGCCCACCGAGGTATAGGCGCGGCCCATCCGGCCCGAGCGTGTCGGGATGACGCAATCGAACATGTCGATGCCGCGCGCCACCGCCCCCAGCAGGTCATCGGGCGTGCCCACGCCCATCAGGTAGCGCGGCTTGTCCGTGGGCATCAGCGGCACGGTGACATCGAGCGTGTCGAACATCATCCGCTGCCCCTCGCCCACCGCCAAACCGCCCACGGCGTAGCCCTCGAAGCCGATATCGGTCAAAGCCTGCACGCTTTCGGCCCGCAGATCGGCATAGGTCGAGCCTTGCACGATGCCGAACAGCCCATAGCCGGGGCGCTGCACAAACGCCGCCCGCCCGCGCGCCGCCCAGTCCATGGAGATGCGCATGGATTTCGCCGCCTCCTCATGCGTGGCGGGGAAGGGGGTGCATTCGTCGAAACTCATGGTGATGGTGGCGTCGAGGAGGTGCTGGATCTCGATGCTCCGCGCGGGGGTCAGGCGGTGTTTCGCGCCGTCGATATGGGATTGGAAGGTCACCCCATCCGCGTCCATCTTCCGCAGGCCCGAGAGGCTCATCACCTGGAAGCCGCCGCTATCAGTCAGGATGGGTCCTGGCCAGTCCATCATCCGGTGCAGCCCGCCCAGTCGCGCCACGCGCTCCGCCCCCGGCCGCAGCATCAGGTGATAGGTGTTGCCCAGCACGATGCGCGCGCCGGTGGAGCGCACGGCATCCGCCGTCATCCCCTTCACCGTGCCTGCGGTGCCGACAGGCATGAACACCGGCGTGGCCACATCGCCATGCGCGGTGTGCAGCAAGCCCGCGCGCGCGGCGCCATCACAACCGGCACAAGTCCAGCGCAAGCCCAAGCCACCATTCCCCGCCCCGCTCATGCCGCGCCACTCTCGACGGCCAGGAGCGACGCATCCCCATAGCTGAAGAAGCGATACCCTTCCCGCACCGCATGCGCATAGGCCGCCCGCATCCGCGTTGTCCCGGCAAAGGCGCTGACCAGCATCAGCAGTGTCGATCTGGGCAGGTGGAAATTCGTCATCAGCAGGTCCGCCGTGGTGAAGCGGTGCCCCGGCAAAAGGTAGATCTCGGTCAGCCCCCGGAAGGGCCGTATCGGCAGCGCCCGGTCCCCGCTGGCCGCGGCTTCCAGCAGCCGCAGCACGGTGGTGCCCACGGCGATGATCCGCCGCCCTTGCGCCCGCGCCGCGTTGATGCTGGCCGCCGCCCCGGCCGTGATCTCGCCCCACTCCGCGTGCAGCCGGTGTTCGCGCGGGTTTTCCGCCCGCATCGGCAGGAAGGTGCCGGCGCCGACATGCAGGGTCAGCGTGGTGCGCCGCACCCCGCGCGCCTCCAGCGCCGCCAGCAATCCGGGCGTGAAATGCAGGCTGGCGGTGGGCGCTGCCACAGCGCCTGGCCTGGCCGCGAATGCGGTCTGGTAATCCTCCGTGTCGCTGTCGCGCGGGCCATCGGGCCGGGTGATGTAGGGCGGCAGCGGCACCTCGCCCACCTCCGCCAGCGCCTCCGCCAGCGCCGCCTCGTCGGGGCCGAAATCCAGCCGCGCGGCGCCGCCCTCCGGCGCCTCCAGCACCCGCGCCGTCACCGTGGCGCCGGGGATGCGCAGCTCATCCCCCGCCCGCAACCTTCGCGCATTGCGCAGCAGCGCGTGCCACACGCCGCCGCCCTCGGCGCGATTGAGCATCACCTCGATCCGCGCCTCGCCGCGAAAGGCGACCAGCCGCGCCGGGATCACCCGCGTGTCGTTCACCACCATCAGGTCGCCGGGTTGGAGCAGCGCGGGCAGGTCGCGCACGCCCATGTCGCGCAGCGCCTCGTCCACCACCAGCATGCGCGCCGCGTCGCGCGGGCGTGCCGGGGCCTGGGCGATCAGCGCCTCTGGCAGCTCGAAGTCAAAATCGGCGGTGCGCAGTTCCATCGGCGGCCATGTGCGGCATGGCGCCGTGCCCGGCAAGCTCAGCGGCTGGCGCCGGGCACCCATTTCACGTCCGACCGCCCATTGTCGTTCAGCCGCCGGCCGAGGACGAAGAGATAATCGCTGAGCCGGTTGAGGTAGCGCACGGCGTCCGGGTTCACCTCCTCCTGCCCCGCCAGGGCGACGACCAGCCGCTCCGCCCGCCGGGTGATGGTGCGGGCGAGATGGGCGTGCGCCGCACCCGGGCTGCCGCCGGGCAGGATGAAGGAGTTGAGCGGCGCGATGGCCGCGTTCATCTCGGCCATTTCGACTTCCAGCCGCAGGCATTGCCCCTCGCTCACCCGCAGCCGGTCCGCCCCGCTGCCGGGTACGCAGAGATCGGCGCCGAGGTCGAAGAGGTCGTTCTGGATGCGCTCCAGCATCGCATCGGCCTGGGCGTCCTGGCCGCTGTGCAACCGCACCAGGCCGATGGCGCAATTCGCCTCATCGACGGTGCCATAGGCCTCCACCCGCAGCGCGTCCTTGCGCACCCGGGTGCCGTCGCCCAGCGAGGTTTCGCCCCCGTCGCCGCCGCGGGTGGTGATGACGTCGATCCGAACCATGTGCGAACTCCTAATGAAGCGTGAAGCGGATATTGGTCGCGATCTGGCCGCTGACAGGCTCCCCATTGCGCAGGGCAGGGCGAAAACGCCAGTTCAGCACGGCGCGCCTGGCCTCCTCGTCCAGCGCCACATGGCCGCTGCCGCGGATGATCTGCGCCGCCTGCGGCCGACCATCGGGGCCGATGGTGACGATCATGGCCACCACCCCCTCCTCGCCACGCAGGCGGGAGGCCGGGGGATAGATGGGCGGCAGGTTGCGGGCGGCGGGGTCGGCGCTGGGTGGTGCGGTGGCGCCGGTGGCCAGGGCGCCGGCGCCTTGCTGGGTGGCGGCCGGTGCCTCGGCCGGGGCGGGTG
>JAKFUL010000021.1 GCA_021732665.1 Acetobacteraceae bacterium | reverse complement strand
GAGAAGTGGCCATCGGCCGAGGTGAAGGTGGGGCGGCCGCCGCGGCCCCCGCTTCCGGCCGCCTCACCTTCCCCGGCGGCCGCCCCACCTTCACCTCGGCCGATGGCCGCTTCTCCGCCTTCGTCGGCGCGCGGATGCATTTCGACGTCGGCGGCTATATCCGCGACGAGCGCAGCACGCCGAACAACCGCGGCATCCCCAACCTCGACAGCTTCGGCCAGAACCTGCGGCGCGGCCGGGTCTATCTCGGCTTCCGCTACGATGATTTCACCTTCAACATCACGCCCGAATTCGGCGGCTCGGCCGATGGCGCGCCCAGCCTCTACGAGGCGAACGCCAACTGGAACGCGACGCGCAACATCACCGCGAGCATCGGCTACCTCAAGCCGCTGCTGACCCTGGCGGACGCCACCAGCTCGAACGACTTCCTGTTCCTCGAACGGCCGGCGATCAGCACCATCGCCACCGGCATCTCGGCCGGCAGCGGCCGCGCCGGCGCGGGCGTGCGCTATGCCGATGACCGGATCTATGCCGCCGCCTACCTGACCGGCAACGCCTATGGCGCCAACGCCACCGCCCAGGGCACGCCCAGCCAGACCGGCGGCGTGGCCCGCATCTCCGGCCGGCCCTATCGCGACGAGAATATCGATGTGCATATGGGCATTTCCGGCTCCTATGCCTTCGACATCCGCCGCACCACCGCCAACAACGCCTTTGGCTCCAACCCCGTGCAGACCCAGACGCTGACGCTGAATGACCGCCCGGGCGAATTGCGCATCGACAACGCGGCGCGGCTGATCAACACCGGCGCCATCAACGCCGACACCGCCTCGGTCTTCTCGCCCGAATTCGCCCTGCGCTATCGCAACTTCTTCCTGCAGGGCGAATACACCCAGATCGGCGTCGACCAGGCGCAGGTCCGCGGGGCGCTGCGCCCGGGGCTGACCTTCAATGGCGGCTATGTCGAGGCGAGCTGGGTGATGACCGGCGAGACCCGGCGCTACAACCCCACCAGCGGCGCCTTCGTGCGGCCCTCGCCCCGGCAGCCCTTCAGCCTGCGCGACGGCACCTGGGGCGCCTTCGAGCTCTCGGCCCGCTACTCGGTGGCCGACCTCAACAGCAACGTCACCCGCGGCCGCACCCAGGCCAGCACCGGCGGCGTCTATGGCGGCCGGCAGGAAGCCTATGGGCTGGGGCTGAGCTGGTATCCCAACAACAACCTGCGCTTCCTGCTCGGCTGGAACGTCGTCAATGTGGACCGGCTGGAACCGAATGGCCGCACCCAGATCGGCCAGCGCTTCCACACCCTGGCGCTGCGCACCCAGCTCGCCTTCTGAGCCCGGCATGCTCCGGCGGGGCAGGGTCGCCCCGCCGGAGCATCACCTGCAATGCTCTGCCCAGATCTTCCGCAGCGCACCCTGGAAATCCCGCGTATAGGCGTCGATATCCCAGCCCGGCGCCGCCAGTTGCCTGGCCCGCATGCCCTGCTTGAGTGCCAGCAGCCCGTCGCGGTCGGAGCCCTTGCGCAGCGCGATCGCCACATACTCCTCGTCACTCTCCGCCACCCAGTCGCTGAGCCCGGCGGCGGTCATGAAGCTCGCGCCCATGCGTGAGACGAACAGCCCGCCGCGCCGCGTCAGCACCGGCGCCCCCATCCACATCGCCTGCAGGCTGGTGGTGCCGCCATTATAGGGGACGGGGTCGAGGGCGATATCGACATCCTCGTATTCCGCCATCATCTCGACCATGCCGGTGGGGCCGCGCAGCTCCAGCCTCTCGGCCTCGATGCCCAGGGCGGCGAAGCGCCGTTGGAAGAGGGCGATGGCGCCGGGGTCACGGAAACTGGGCGCCTTGAGCAGCAGCCGCGATTCGGGCAGCCGCCGCAGGATCTCGGCCCAAAGCGCCAGGGTGCGCGGCGTCAGCTTGGGCAGGTTGTTGAAGCTGCCGAAGGTGAGCGGACGGTCGCGATGCGCCTGATCGAAGCCCGGGAAAAAACTGTCCGGCGCGCCGGCGAAGCAGAACACGGTGTGCGGCAGCCGCATCACGCGCTCGGTGTACAGCCCCTCGTCCCCCGGCGGCACCACCACCGCATCGGCGATGATCCAGTCCATGTTCGGCACCCCCGTGCTGTAGGGGTAGCCCAGGAAGCTCGCCTGCACCGGCGCGGCCCGGCGGCCGAAGACGCCCAGGCGGTTGCGCTGGGTGTGGCCGGTGAGGTCGAGCAGGATGTCGATGCCGTCCGCCTCGATGCGGCGCGCCAGCTGCTCATCCTTCCAGCTCGTGGCCTCCACCCATTCGCTCACCCGGCCGCGGGCGAGTTGGGTTTGCTGGTCATGGCTGACGCCGGTGAAATACAGCGTGGTCGGCATCGCCGCGCGGTCCCAGCGCGCGAGTGCGGGCTGCATGAAGATGTTCACGGGGTGCTGGTGGTGCAGGTCGGGAGTGATCATGCCGATGCGCAGGGGGCGCTCCGGCTCGCGGGGATTGGCGAAGCTGGCCACCGGGCGCGCGCCCTCCCCCAGCTTGACGAAAAGCCGGCGATGCAGCGCCGCCACCTCCTCCCGCGACAGGCCATCCGCATAAAGCGCGCTCATCGCCGCCGCGGAGGAGAGCGCCGTGTCGCCGCCCTCGACCTGGTCGAGGAAGATGCCCAGCGCCCGGTCGGCCTCGCCCAGGCGCGACGCGATGGCCGCGCGCATGCCCGTGGCACCGGGCTGCGGCGCCAGCGCCTCGGCCCGCGCCAGCACCTCCAACGCCTCCTCCATCTGCCAGGCTTCGGAGAGGAGGTGGGCGAGGTTCCACTGCGCCGTCGCGCTGTCGGGCCGCAGCGCGACATTGCGGCGCAGCACCACCAGCGATTTTTCCCACAGGTTGTGGCGCAGCGCGAGTTCGGCCAGCAGCACCAGCGTGGCCTCCTCGTCGGTGAGCTGGGCGGCCTCGTCCAGCGCCGCCTCGGCCTGCGGCGTCAGGCCCAGGCGCAGCAGGATGGCGGCGAGGTCGATCAGCAGCCGCGCCCGGTCATCGGCGGCGGGCGCCGGCTGTTCCAGCCCGGCCGCCAGCAGCGCCTGGCGGGCGGCCTCCAATGCCGGGCCGGCGGCGCCGCGCTCCAGCCGGTATTTCGCCATTTGCGCGTAGAGCCGGCGCGGCGTGCCGCTCAGCTCCAGCGCCTGGTGAAAATGCCGGGCGGCATCGTCCGGGCGGCCCATCTCCTCCAGCAGCCGGGCGAGCGCGATCTGCGCTTCCCAGCGGGCAGCTCCGTGCCTGATGGCGGCGGCGTAGAACCGCGCCGCGTCATCCGCGCGTCCGAGCTGGCGCAGGCTGTGGCCGCCCTCCAGCCAGGCGGTGAACAGGGTGGCATCGGCGCGCAGCGCCTGGGCGAAGCCGGCCATCGCCTCCTCATGCCGCCCCTGCCGGGCCTGGGCGCGGGCGCGTTGCAGCAGCGCCGGCACCATCCCCGGCAGCAGCGCCATCGCCTGGGTCAGCGCGGCCTCGGCCTCGGCCCATCTCGCCGCGTCGAACAGCGTGTTGCCGAGGTTGAAATGCAGCTCGGGCGGCGCGTCGGGGGCGGCCAGGCCAGCGCGATAGGCGGCGATGGCCTCGGCCAGCCGGCCCTCGCGGCGGTGCCGGGTGGCGGCCTCGACATGCGGCTGCCAGCTGGGGTTGGGGGGCATGGCGGGGCTATCTCGGATAGGGGATCAGGGCGGCGTCGCGGCGGACATACAGCGGATGCCTGGGGCTGCCATCGGCATTGATGGCCAGGCAATGCAGCGCGATGCCGGCGCGCGCCAGCAGGCCGGCGATCTCCGCCCCCCTGCCCCGCAGCGCGACCGGCGGCTGGCCCCAGGCCGCCACCACCACCCCGGCGGCGGCCGCGAATCGCAGGATATCGGCGTCATTCCCCTCGCCCACCGGGTCGGCGATGTCCAGCAACCGGGCCTTGTCGGTGGCGCGATAGGCGAAGGCGTTGAGCATGACCGCGCCGCCAAAACCCCAGGCGCGGGCGCGCGCCATGCAGCCCTGCACGGTCGGGTCGTCGGCCGTCTCGTCGGCCGTGCTCGGGTTCATGCCGATGAAGGCGGCGTGGTCGCCTCCGCCGAAGGGTTTTTGGTCCCAGCGGCGCTCCAGCCAGGTGCGGTGGCGGCGGTCGGCCGAGAAGCCGGCGGCCGAGCGCGTCCCTTCCGCGAGTTTGAGGCGGATTTGGCCGCCCGGGTCGTGATCCATGCCGCCGTGGTAGCGCGACCGGCCCGCCCGCGCCAATCTCCCGCCATTGTCGTTCCCCCGGCCTTCCGCTACACGCGCCGCTTCACCGCAGCGCCGGGTGACCATGCGGGCGTGGTGAAATTGGCAGACACGCCAGATTTAGGTTCTGGTGGCGCAAGCCGTGGGGGTTCAAGTCCCTCCGTCCGCACCACCGGCGCCATCACAGAGTACATGCAGGACCAGCGCGCGATGAACGTGACCGAAGTTTCCAACGAGGGCCTGAAGCGGGCCTACACCGTCGTGGTCCCGGCCACTGACATCGCAGCCCAGAAGACCAAGCGCCTGGCCGCCATAGCCCGCGACATCAAGATCCCCGGCTTCCGCCCCGGCAAGGTCCCCGCCTCGGTGATCCAGAGCCGCTACGGCCAGGCGGTGATGGGCGAGGTGCTGGAAGCCTCGGTGCAGGACGCCTCCGAGAAGGTGGTGAGCGAGCGCAACCTGCGCCCCGCCGCGCAGCCGAAGATCGAGCTGGTGAACTTTTCTGACGGCGCCGACCTCGAGTTCCGCATGGATGTGGAGGTGCTGCCCGAAATCCCGATGCCCGACTTTTCCGGGATCGCGCTGACCCGCCTGAAGGCCGTGCCGACCGACGAGGAGATCGAAAAGGCGCTGGAGAACATCGCCCGCCGCCAGGCCACGCTGGAGGAGACCGAGGCCCGCCCCGCCGCCAAGGGCGAGGTGCTGGTCGCCGATTTCGTCGGCACCATCGATGGCGAGGCTTTTCAGGGCGGCAGCGGCACCGACATGCCCATCGAGGTCGGCGGCACCGGCTTCATCCCCGGCTTCTCCGAACCGCTGGAAGGCATGTCGCCCGGCGAGACGCGCGTGATCGACGTGACCTTCCCCGAGGAATACGGCGCCAAGGACCTGGCCGGGAAAGCCGCGCAATTCACCATCACCGCCAAGGCGCTGAAGATCTACGCCAAGCCCGCGATGGATGACGAGCTGGCCAAGAAGATCGGCATGGAAAGCTTCGACAAGCTGCGCGAGGCGATCCTGCTCTCGCTGCAGAACGAATACGACCAGCAAAGCCGCATCCGCATCAAGCGCGCCCTGCTCGACGCGCTGGCCGAGCGCGCCAGCTTCGAGGTGCCCGAGAGCATGGTGGAGGGCGAGTTCAAGACGATCTGGGACCGCGTCGAGGCCGACATGAAGGCGGGCAAGCTGGATGGCGAGGATGCCGGCAAGGATGAGGACAGCTTGCGCGCCGATTACCGCGCGATCGCCGAACGCCGGGTGCGGCTGGGCCTGCTGCTGACGGAGATCGGGCGGACCAACAACATCTCGGTGGCGAACGAGGAAATCAGCCGGGCGATGTATGCCGAGGCGCAGCGCTACCCGGGGCAGGAGAAGATGGTGCTGGAGTTCTTCCAGAAGAATCCGGGGGCGATCGAGAACCTGCGCAGCCCGATCTTCGAGGAGAAGGTGGTGGATTTCATGCTCGAACTGGCGAAGGTCGAGGAGAAGAGCGTGACGGCGGAGGAGTTGGCGGCGGCGGCGTGAGGCGCCTCAGCTTGCGCCCTCAATGAGGACGCGCAGCCGGGCCTGGGCCCGTAGGGCCCGGCTTCGCAGTTCGGTCTCGTCGAAATCGTCGGGGCCGTGAAGGGCCGGATTTTCGACGTAGTTCTCGCAATCCAGGAAGAACTCGTTCACGGCCTGGAATTCCGGGCCTTCGTGGCCGTAGGGAAATTCGGACCGCAGGAAATGGCCCTGGAACAGCCGGCTGATCTCGCTGTCCGCGATGATGCCTCCGAGAAAGTCCTCGACCATCGCCAGGTAGGGCAGCAGCGCGGCGCGGGGTCGGGCCGCCACTCGCCCGGCGAGTTCATCGGGAGCGCATCCCGCGAGGCCAGGGCCTTCCGGCCCGACAAGGTCCTCGCGGCAAAAGACGACGGTATCTCCGGCGAAAAAGAACGGCCCGCGGGGATCGCATCCGAAGAGTGTTTCCACGCGCCAGTCATCGGATAACTGGGCCTGGAGATCGGCCGCGATGCAATCAACCTCGTCCCACTCATCCCTTGTGAGCGGGCGTTCGACGAGTGCCTTCAGCCAAATCATCCTGGCCTCCTGCTGCAGCAGGAAACTGAAAGCCAGCACCCGCGCACTGGCATCGCGTGGCCAGAAGGCCTCAATACAGCGCCGCACCAGCGACGCCGACACCGGGTTATCCCGGGGATCCCTGGGCAATGCTGTGGGGAACCACAACTGGTCCTGCGGTCCGGGATGCTCTCCCTCGTTGGTGTCCAGGAAGCGGGTATGGGCGATCCAGTCATCATCGAGATGGGTGGAGAGGATGCCTTCAACCTCCCAGAACGGTTCTTTCGTGGTATCCGATGGCGGTCGCTGGAAGTAGGCGCCGAAGTCAACCCGGCGGGCCACTTCGTCGATTCGCCAGGTGTAGAAACGCAGCTCCGCGACCGGTTCCGCCGGAAACTCATCGCCGATGCACAAGGTCACGAGATCGATAATGTTGTCCCGCTTCGACATGGTCAGCTCCTTGCCCCCCCGCCCAGCGCGAATGCCCCATACTGCCCCCAAAGCCCGACCACCTGAAACCTGCCCCCTCCGGCGGCGCCATGCGCGACACCTCGCTCGCCGATGCCTTCTCCGAGCGCACCCTCGCCTATGCCATGTCCACCATCACGGCACGCTCCCTGCCCGATGTGCGCGACGGGCTGAAACCCGTCCATCGCCGCGTGCTCTGGGCCATGCACCAGCTGAAGCTGGACCCGGCCAGCGGCTTCAAGACATGCGCCCGCATCGTCGGCGACGTGATGGGCAAGTATCACCCGCATGGCGACGCTGCCATCTATGACGCCATGCTCCGCCTTGCCCAGGATTTCGCCGCCCGCTATCCCCTCGTCGAGGGCCAGGGCAATTTCGGCAATATCGACGGCGATTCGATCGCACACTCTATTTAGCGCGCTTCAGCGGTACAGCTGGAAAGCGAATCCGATACCGATCCTTGGGCGTCACGGATTCACCGCGCCGAAACGCAATCCTATCATCACAAGTTAAAAATTGATCAGACTTTGGCACGATGAAAACAGTACTCGTTGACCAGTCATCCGGTAGATGGGTAGACAGCTCAACGTCGATATCCCAGATGTCTTCTCTCTCATTTTCACTAATTTCGACATCAAGAAAAACTTTAAATTTTACAATTTTATTACTTGCGTCGATATGATATGTGTACAATTTCAGTGAAGGTACTGGTTTTTCAGGCCAGGCAGCTTCAATGCTATCTATAACGAGTCGCTCGATCATCTCTTTTTCCATCGGATTTTCCTTTCATGGACCGCGAGGGTGAGACGGGACGATATGGACGCGACCACCCGCTGCGTGGTGAATAATGCCGCGGGTCGTCGGCAATACCTCTCCCGTCGTTCGGTTACGGTATATGCCGATGGCCCTATCGCCGGCATCAAAACGCTCTTTGAAGCCTGGCTGCCCAAGTTCGCCAGCGACAGGTTCTCCTCTTCCTGCGAACTCGTCTGCCAGCGCCTGCGTATCGATCCCTTCGCCAATTTCACTTCGGTTCGGATCGTGATTGTTATGCCCCCGTCGGTGCTTGCCCTGTTGGCCCTCATGAATGGTATATCGAGGACTGCCGGGTCGTTCCTCAACATGATCAGCGCTCTGCTCATCACCGGCGTTGCCCGATTCATCGTCGGCTTCGCCGGAAGCATCACCCTCGCTACGGAGGATATCGCTCCCCGACGATCGTTCCCTGCCAAAAATCCAGTCGAGCACACTGCGCCGGCCGAGGCTCGGCAACTGACGGATCACCGGGCCGGCGGCACGGCCAGCCGCGCCTACAATGTACGGCGCCGCCGCCACAAGCGGCCCTGCAAGCTGCACCCGATCAGCCAACCCGCCTTGGCCGCCCGCGATGGGCTCACCACCCTCACCTCCCGGCGGATCTGATCGCACATGCGCACGAACCTGCTCCGTTCGCCCGTCGCGGGTTCGGCTGTACGCGCGGACATGGACGCTGCCACCACTCTCATGCAGCCGCGCCATGCCGCCTTCCACGATCCACGCGCGAGCGCCGACATCCTCCCCAAGGGCGCTGACGGTTTGGCCTGATGAACTGGTCGGCTGCGTCATTGGCGGGCTCCTTTATTCACTTTATATTCCTATTGCGGTCGGTTTGTCAATAAATTCCGCTCCATCGCGCCACACCAAAAGTCCACCGCTGGCCCCTGCCGCCCCCACTCCGCTATAACCCCCCCATGCCCGACGACCTGAAACCCGACCCCACCGGCGGCAACATGCGCGACACCTCGCTCGCCGATGCCCTCTCCGAGCGCTACCTCGCCTATGCCATGTCCACCATCACCGCGCGCAGCCTGCCCGATGTGCGCGACGGCCTGAAGCCGGTCCATCGCCGCGTGCGCTGGGCCATGCACCAGCTCAAGCTGGACCCTGCCAGCGGCTTCAAGAAATGCGCCCGCATCGTGAGCGACGTGATGGGCAAGTATCACCCGCATGGCGACGCCGCCATCTATGACGCCATGGTCCGCCTCGCCCAGGATTTCGCCGCCCGCTACCCCCTCGTCGAGGGCCAGGGCAATTTCGGCAATGCGGCGGCTTAGGCCGCCTGGGTCAAGCGCCACCCAGCCGAGGATGCTGATCCAAAATACGGAGTGTGCGGGCAGGATTTGGCGCGATCATTTTTGCGGCCGGTGAAACCAGCAACCATGGGTGAGATCAACCTCACCGTGGACGGCGCTGTATTCTCGCCTCATGCGCTTCAGGATCGATATACGATCAACCTCGGGCCACGGAACCGGGGGAAGATTTGAAGTCGGCCCATCGACTGGAATAAATCCCTGATCGAGCATTCTAGTGACGAGGCGGATGAGTTTTTCAGCATTTGTCTCGCCAGGGGTAACGGATTCAAGTTCCAGCGCTGCATTCACGATATCCACGAAACTGAGATCGTCATTTGCTGCGCTTCCGACTAGTTCAGTGAGCATTTGTTCGATTTTCATGCTATCTCCTTAATAATGTAAGCGGGTTATCATTGGAAATCCTGGTATATTCACGTCCACCGCCGGTCCTCCGTTTGATTTTGAGATTGCCCGGTAGCCGATCATGCTTCCATCATTGAGCCGATACATCTGTCCGGGGTAATTCGGCATATCAACCAGTGTCGGTTGCCGTCCCTCCACCAATCGCTGGAACATTGTCTGCGCCGCGCGTTCGCCTCCCGGAAGGGTTCTGATTGTGGCTCGCGCTCCGTCTTGGACGGAACCAATGGGCGCACCGCCAGGCGCGAGGATTTCGCCGAGTTCTCGCCTGGCCTCCGCAGGCGTTCGCGTGGCAGTCGGTTGGCCTGCGGCTGGCCTGGAGCCTGTAGGAGGAGTATTCGAATTTCCACCGCCCACGCCTCTCCCGCCACCGCCGCCGCCAGGGCCACCAATCAATCCATTGCCCGCGTTGGTCGGCACTTCACCTTGCACACCGCGGCCCCCCGCATCAGGACGGCGCGCGGCAACCGTGGTGATGCCGTGGCTCTCCAGAAGGCTCCGGCGCATTCCGAACGCATGTTGAAGCTTAGGCCCGGACCCGGAGATTTCAGGGACCGGCTTTGATACGCCGTCACCAGCGTGGGCAATGGGACTGTTCACGTCCCGTCGCGGCGGGGCCGACCGCGTATAGGCCGAAACCATATGCCCTTCCCGCATATAGGCGCGGACATGCACGACACCGCCCGACGCCTGCCCGTCGCCGCTATGCACGGCCTGAAACCCATCATTCACCCATGCCCGCCATGCCGCATGCTCGGGATGGCCAGCCTGCCAGTACCGCTCATCAGCAACAGCCGCGCGCAACCCAGCCGCGTCCATCGGCACTGTTCCAGCCATGGCAGATGTCCTGAATGTTGGGGATAGGCGCAAAGCACCCTTGATAGGACTAAAAGACCACAAAGGTCGGACATTATCAAGGACAATAATCCACGCGGCGCCATCACAACACCGCCTACCCCCCCGCCTCCACTCCGCTATAAACCCCCCATGCCCGACGACCTGAAACCTGACCCCAATGGCGGCAACATGCGCGACACCTCGCTCGCCGATGCCCTCTCCGAGCGCTACCTCGCCTACGCCATGTCCACCATCACCGCGCGCAGCCTGCCCGATGTGCGCGACGGCCTGAAACCCGTCCATCGCCGCGTGTTATGGGCCATGCACCAGCTGAAGCTGGACCCGGCCAGCGGCTTCAAGAAATGCGCCCGCATCGTGGGCGACGTGATGGGCAAGTATCACCCGCATGGCGATGCCGCGATCTACGACGCCATGGTCCGCCTCGCGCAGGAATTCGCCGCCCGCTACCCCCTCGTCGAGGGTCAGGGCAATTTCGGCAATATCGACGGCGATAACGCCGCCGCCATGCGCTACACCGAGGCCCGGCTGACCGAAGTCGCCGAGGCCATGCTGGCCGATATCGACAATGACACCGTCGATTTCCGCGCCACCTATGATGGCGAGGAGCGCGAGCCGATCGTCCTGCCCGCCGCCTTCCCGAACCTGCTGGCGAACGGCGCCACGGGCATCGCGGTCGGCATGGCCACCTCCATCCCGCCGCACAATGCGGGCGAGTTGTGTGGCGCGGCACTCGCGCTCATCGCCAACCCCCGCGCCGAGATCGACGAACTCCTGGCGCATGTGAAAGGCCCCGACTTCCCCACCGGCGGCACCCTCGTCGAATCGCCCGAGAGCATCCGCGAGGCCTATGCCACGGGACGCGGCGGCTTTCGCGTCCGCGCGAAATGGGAGGTGGAAAAGGCCAGGAACGGGCTGTGGTACATCGTCGTCACCGAAATCCCCTACCAGGTGCAAAAGGCCAAGCTGGTCGAACAACTCGCCCTGCTGCTGGAGGAGAAAAAACTCCCCCTGCTCGCCGATGTGCGCGACGAATCCTCCGACGTGGTGCGCCTGGTGCTGGAGCCGCGCACGCGCGCGGTGGAGCCGGCCATGCTGATGGAAACCCTGTTCCGCGCGACGCAGCTCGAATCCCGCTTCTCGCTCAACATGAACGTGCTCGACGCCAGCCGCACGCCCCGCGTGATGGGGCTGCGCACCGTGCTGCGGGAATGGCTCGACCACCGCCATGTCGTGCTGCAACGGCGCGCCACCCATCGCCTGGCCGCCATCGCCAAACGCCTCGAAATCCTCGACGGCTACCTCATCGTCTATCTCAACCTCGACGAGGTGATCCGCATCGTGCGCGAGGAGGATGAGCCGCGCGCGGCGCTGATGGCCACCTTCGGCCTCACGGAAATCCAGGCCGAGGCGGTGCTGAACATGCGCCTGCGCAGCCTGCGGCGGCTGGAGGAGATGGAAATCCGCCGCGAACACGACAAGCTTTCCAAGGAGAAGCGTGGCCTGGACGCACTCATGGGCAGCGAGGCCAAACGCTGGAGCGCCATCGCGAGGGAAATCGAGGACACCCGAAAAGCCTTCGGCGACGGCCCGCTCGGCGCGCGGCGCACCCTGGTCGACGGCGCCGCCCCCACCATCACCGTGGACGAGGCGGCCTTCGTCGAGCGCGAACCCATCACCATCATCCTCTCGGAAAAAGGCTGGATCCGCGCCCAGAAAGGCCATCTGCCCGAGGATGCCGAGCTGCGCTTCAAGGAAGGCGATGCCCTGCTGTTCCGACTGCATGCCGAGACGACCGACCGCGTCGTGGTCTTCACCGCGCTGGGCCGCGCCTTCACGCTGAAGGCCGACACGATCCCGCGCGGCCGGGGCGATGGCCAGCCGCTGCGGCTGATGGTGGAAATGGGCAATGACGACGCCCCCATCGCGCTGTTCAAGCCGGCCGGCCGCTATTTGCTGGCGGCGACCGATGGCAAGGGTTTCCTCGTCGAGGCCGAGGAGCTGCTGGCCGAAAAGCGCACCGGCAAGCAGGTTCTGACGCTGGAAGGAAAAACCCGCGCGGCACTCTGCCGCCCGGCCGAGGGCGACCACGTGGCGGTGATCGGCGACAACCGCAAGCTGCTGGTCTTCCCCATCGAGCAGCTTCCGGTCATGGCGCGGGGACGCGGCGTGCAGTTGCAATCCTACAAGGATGGCGGGCTGTCCGATGCCCGGGTCTTCACCGCAGCGCAGGGCCTGTCCTGGCCACAGGCGGGCGGCCGCACCCGCACCGAGCCCGACATCACCCCCTGGCGCGGCAACCGCGCCGGCGCCGGAAAAACCCCACCGCACGGCTTCCCGCGCGACGGCAAATTCGAAGGAAAACCGGCATGAGGCATCTGCTTCTCGCGGCCCTGCTGCTGGCCGCCACACCGGTCTTCGCCCAACCCCGCCTGCAAGCCTTCGACGGCGCCTGGGAGGGCACGCGCTACCTCTCCTGCCGCAGCGGCGGCCGGATCTCGCGTGAGCGGGTGACGCTGCACATCTCGGGCGGCGTGGTCACCATCCCCGCCATGCTGGGCGACCCGGAGATGACCGGCACGGTCAATGCCGAAGGGGTGGTGCAGTTGCCCCGCTTCAACACCTTCGGCGAGGGCAGCGGCCAGATCACCGGCGACGCCTTCAATGGCCAGCAGCCCAACCGCACCGGCAATTGCTCCATGATCTACGAGCTGCAGCGCCAGGCGCCGCCGCCCCGGCGGCGCTGAGCCGGGCCGGATCGGGCTTCAGCCCGGCGGCAGCCGAAGCTCCGCCATCTCCTCATCCATCTCGCTCTTGCCGCCCTGGGCTTCGGCCAGCGCCGCCAGCCCGGCCGCCGCGCCGCCGGGGTTGGGCGAGACGCGGATCACCAGCCCCTCGCCATCGCTCTCCAGCGCGATGTTCAGCGTGGTGCCGCGCGGGCATTCCGCCGCCGCCACCTGCACCCATTCCAGCAAGGCCAGGTCCAGCGCCGGGCGCGGCAGGGCGACCATGGGCAGCGGCCCGGCCGAGAGGCGGACCGGCGCCCCCCCCCCGGCCGCGATCTCCAGCAGCGGCACCAGGGCGGCCAGTTGCGGCTCGGGCGCCATGCGCTCCACCACCCCCTCGCGCGAGAGGCGGGTATAGGGCACCAGGATGGCCAATTGCCGCTCACAGGCCTGGCGGGCGCGCTCCAGCTGGCGGCCGGCGGGCGAATCGGGGCTGATGGCGCGCGTCAGCAGGTCCAGATTGCTCAGCGTCACCATGCTCAGATTGTTGGCGGCATGGCGGACGGCACTGGCCAGATACGCTTCGCTTCTGCTGTCCATCAGCGTGTCGCCTCCAAAATCTCCCGAAACAGACGGGCCGGCAGGGTTCCGCCCCGCACCTCCTCCATCGGCTCGCCTCGATCATTGCCCAACCAGATGCCGATCACCATGGCCGTTTCACCGTTCAGTACAAATCCGACAAACCAGGCGTCTCTGTAGTCCTGTGTCGTACCGGTCTTTCCGCCCACCGTCATCCCCGGCAAGGCCGCCGCCCGGCCCGAGCCGCGGGCGACCACGGCCATCAGCATGCGCCGCATCGCCGCCGCCTCCGCCTCGCCCACCACTTGCTGGGGCTGGGCATGGGCCAGCGGCTGGGCGCGGCCCTCCGAGATCACCTGGCGGATGCCGAAGGGCACCACCCGCCGCCCGCCATTGACCATGGCGGCATAGGCGGCACTGAGTTCGAGCAGCGTCACCTCGCCCGTGCCCAGGGCCAGCGAGGCATTGCCCGGCAGCGCCGCGGTGATGCCCAGGCGCGCCGCCATGGCCCGCGCCCCCTGCTGGCCGCCGGCCAGATCCATCACCCGCACGGCGGCGGTGTTCACGCTCTGCGCCAGCGCCTCCTCCAGGCTGATCTCGCCGCGCGCCCGCCATTGCCCATTGCCGGGGGACCAGCCGCCGCGGTGGAGCGGCAGGTCGGAGACCATGTCGGAGGGAGATGCGCCGCGCTCCAGCGCCGCCAGGTAGTAGATCGGTTTGAAGGCGCTGCCGGGCTGCCTACGTCCATCGACCACGCGGTTGAACGGGCTCTGGCGGTAATCCCGCCCGCCGACCATGGCGCGCACGGCGCCCGAGCGGGCCTCCAGCACCACCACCGCGCCCTGAGAAAAATTGCCGCGCAGCCCCTCGCGCTCGATCATCGCCCGCAGCCGGGTCTCGGCCGCGTTCTGCCAGCGCGGCTCCAGGGTGGAATGGATCGCCACGTCGCGCAGCTCGGGCAGGCGCTGCGCCACGCTCTCCATCACCCAGTCGCTGAACCAGCCGCCGCCGGTGCCAGGCCTGGGCGGCAGGTTCGTCTCGGCCTCGGCCTGCGCGCGCTGCGCCTCGGTGATCGCGCCGGTCTCGACCATGGCGCGCAGCACCTCCTGGGCGCGGGCGATGGCGGCGGCGGGGTTGGTGCGCGGGTTGGTCCGGCTGGGCGCCTGCGGCAGGCCCGCCAGCATGGCGGATTGCCACAGGCTCAGCCGCCGCGCCGGCACGCCGAAGAACAGCCGCGCCCCCGCCTCCACCCCATAGGCGCCGCCGCCGAGATAGACCCGGTTGAGGTAGATCTCCAGCAACTCATCCTTGCTGAAGCGCCGCTCCAGCCAGATCGCCAGCAGCGCCTCCTGCACCTTTCGCCGGGCGCTGCGCTCGGGCGAGAGGAACAGGTTCTTGGCCAATTGCTGGGTCAGGGTGGAGCCGCCCTGCACCACCTCGCCGGCGGTGACATTCTGCCACAGCGCGCGGATCACCCCCACCGGATCGACGCCGAAATGCTGCCGGAAGCGGCGATCCTCGATGGCGATCAGCGCGGCCGGCAGATGGGTGGGCATGTCGCGCAGCCTGATCACCTCGCCGAACATGTCGCCCTGCATCGCCAGCAGCGTGCTGTCGGCGGCCAGCACGGCGGCGGCGGGCCTGCGGATCTGCGCCAGAGGCGCATCCACGCGCGGCATGTCATGGGTGAACCACAGCGTGATGGCGGCCAGTGCCAGACTGCCCCAGATGGCCGCGATGATGCCGAGCCGAAGCAGCCGCCAGATCAGGCGGGGATGGCGGGGCGCGGGCCGCGCGGGGGGGCTCTCGACACGCGGGGGGACGCGCGGCGATGCGGCCTCACGCCTGGATTTCTCGGCCAGGGCGTGGGGCATTACCCTCGATTGTAGCATGCCAAGGGCGCGGGGCGAACGGGTTATTGCCGCTCGATATTCGCGCGATCGATCACGCCGGCCCAGCGGCTGATCTCGGCATGGACCTGCGCGGTGGTGGAGGCCTGGCTGCCGGGCGGGCGTGGGATGAGGCCGAGGCCGAGGAGGCGTTCGCGCAGCGCCTGGTCATCGGCCAGCATGGCCATCGCCTCGGCAAGCCGGGCGCGTGGCGCCTCGGGCATGCGGGCCGGCGCGGCGAGCGCGAACCAGGTGTCGATCTCGAAGGCCCGGCCCAGCGCCTCGGCCATTGTCGGCACCTCCGGCAGCAGGGGCGAGCGGGCGGCGGAGGTGATGGCCAGCGCCCGCACCTCGCCGCCGCGGATCTGGCCGAGCACGGCGGAGGCGGTCTCCACCACCGCCTGCACCTCGCCCGCGCGCAGCGCCAGCACGGCCGCGGGGGTGCCGCGATAGGGGATATGGGTCAGGCGGAAACCGGCCTCGGCCTGGATCGCCTCGGCCACGAAATGCTGGGTGGAGCCGACGCCGACGGTGGCGAGGTTGGGCGGGTCGGTGCGCGCGCGGGCGGCGGCGATGAAGCCGGCCAGGTCACGCGGGCCATCGGCGGGCACCAGCAACACCAGCCCGGTGGCGGCGACCATGGCCAGCGGCGCGATATCGGCCAGCGGGTCGAAGGGCAGGCGGCGATAGATCGCGGCCCCCACGGCAAAACCGTTGTTGATCAGCATGATGGTGTGGTTGTCGGTGGCCCGCGCCAGGGCTTCGGCCGCGATCGTGCCGCCGGCGCCCGGCCTGTTCTCCACCACCACGGGCTGGCCGAGCTGGGCGGCCAGGCCCGGCGCGATCAGCCGGGCGACGATGTCGGTGGTGCCGCCGCCGGCGAATCCCTGGAGGAAGCGGAGCGGGCGGTCGGGCCAGGGCGCCTGGGCCAAGGCGGGGGTGGCGGCAAGGGCCAGCAGGGCGGCGCGGCGGGGGATGGGCATGGCGGGTTTCCGGTGTTGAAAATCGTGGCGAGGCGGGGCAGGAACGCTTATATCGCGCGCATGCCCCTCGATCTCTATGAGCATGACATCGCGACCTGGTCCGAACAGCAATCGGCCCTGATCCGCCGGCTCGCGAGCGGCGAGCGGGTGAACGGCATCGATTGGGAGAATGTCGCCGAGGAGATCGAGAGCGTGGGGCGCAGCGAGGTCCGGGCGGTGGCATCCCTGCTGGAACAGTCGATCCTGCACGCGATCAAGCTGCTGCGCTGGCCGGAGCACCCCGCCGCCGCCGGCTGGCACAACGAGATCAGCAATTTCCTCATCCAGGCCAGCGCCCATTTCGAACCCGCGATGGCCAGGCGGATCGAGGTGGAGAAGCTGCTCGCCCGGGCCATCCGGCACGCCGAGAGCTTGCGGATGGGAAGCCACCCGGCGCTGGACATCCCGCCGCTGACGGCTTTCGATCCGCAGGTCTTTCTCGATGGCCCGCTTTCGCCGGAATCGCTGATCGAGGCCCTTACCTCAGGCTGAGGCCAGGATCAAATCCGCCCCCCGCTCCGCCACCGCCAACACGGTTGCGTTGATGTTGCTGACGGGGATGTCGGGGAAGACGGAGGCATCCACCACCCGCAGCCCGGCAAAACCGCGAAGGCGGAGTTGCGCATCCAGCGGCCCGTCATGGCCCATCCGAACCGTGCAACTGGGGTGATAGACCGTGCCGCCGGTCATCGCCGCGAAATCCAGCAGCGCCTGATCATCGGGGGCGGCCGCGCCCGGCCGGGTTTCGCCCAGCACCGCATCGGCCAGGGCCGGTGCCGCCATCCACTCCCGCGCCAGCTTCATCCCCCGCAGCAGGCAGGCCCGGTCGGCCTCGGCGGCGAGGTGGTTGGGCGCGATCAGCGGCGCCATACCCGGGTCGGCGCTGCCCAGCCGCACCGTGCCGCGGCTTTCCGGCCGGCATTGCCAGACGCCCAGGGTGAGGCCGGGCGCGGCCTCCGGCGTGCCGGCCAGCAGCCGGGTGAAGCGCCCATCCGGCGCTTCCGCCCAGCTCACCGGGCCGCCATTGATCTGGACATCTGGCGCTTCCAGCCCAGGAACGGTCTTCGCGAAAAGGCTCATCATCCCCGCCGACCAGGTCAGCACGCCATCGCCGCGCGTCGCCCAGCGCAGCGCTTCCAGCCCCAGCCGCCAGCCGGAGAGGCGACGATTGGCGGACCAGCGATGCTCGCTCAGGCGAAAATTCATCCGGACGATGTAATGGTCCTGCAGATTGGCGCCGATGCCCGGCATGTCGGCGCGCACCGCCACCCCATGCGCGGCCAAATGCCCGGCCGGCCCCAGCCCGCTGAGCTGCAACAGATGCGGGCTGCCGATGGCGCCGGCGCAAAGGATCACCTCGCGCCCCGCGCGCAGCAGTGTTTCGGCGCCATCCACCCGCACCCATAGCCCCACGCAGCGCGTGCCTTCGAATTCCAGCCGCAAGGCCAGGGCGTGGCTGATCACCCGCAGATTTTTCCGCCCCAGCGCCGGCGCCAGATAGGCCCGCGCCGCCGAAATCCGCCGCCGCCCGCGCCTGGTCTGCTGAAACGTCGAAAAACCGTCGCGCTCGGGGCCGTTCATGTCCCCCCGCACGGCGTGGCCGCGCTGCGCCGCCGCCGCGGCCAGCCGGTCCATGATGGCCGGCCTTTCCAGCAGATGCTCCACCGCCATCGGCCCGCCCTGCCCCCTGCCCGGCCCTGGCGGCGCATCCTCGTGCCTTTCGAAATAGGGCAGCAGCGCATCCCAGCCCCAGCCGGTGGCGCCCTTCTGCGCCCACAGCTCGTAGTCGGAAGGGTCGCCGCGCACATGGCCCAACCCGTTGATCGAAGACGACCCGCCCCAGACCTTTCCCCGTGGGTAGTCCAGACGGCGCTGCGCCGTCCCCGGCGCCGGCTCGGTCGAATATCCCCAGGTGAGCCGCGGATGATTCAACAGCTTCACGAAGCCGGCGGGGATGTGGATCAGCGGGTGGCGGTCCGGCCCGCCGGCCTCCACCAGCAGCACCGAGGCGCTGCCGGCGGAAAGCCGGTTGGCCAGCACGCAGCCCGCGCTGCCCGCGCCCACGATGATGTAGTCGGCGGTCACCGATAGAGATCGGCGCGCGTCGGCGGCAGGCCGGAGGCACCGCGCGCCCGCCTGGTCGCCACGGTCTGGAAAATCCCGATGGTGCCGCGCTGGAAGGCGATCGACACCCCGGCCAGATACAGCAGCCAAAGCCTGGTCTTGGCGCCCCCCGCCTCGGCCTCGGCCGCCGCCCGATGGGCGTAAAGCCGTTCCGCCCAGTGGCGGGTGGTGGCGGCGTAATGCTCGCGCCAGGCCTCGGTGTCATGCACCTCGAAGCCGCGGCGCTCCAGCGCGTCGGTGGTGCCGCCGATATGGTCGAGCTCGCTGCCGGGGAAGACGTAGTTCACGATGGCGGTGAATTCCGGGCGCTTCTTGCGGAAGGATTTTTCGTCCTTCTTCATCGGCCGGGTGATGGCGTGGTGCAGGTAGATGCCGCGCGGGCGCAGCAGGTCGCGGATCTGGCCGAAATAGGCGTCGCGATTGTCCAGGCCCACATGCTCGAACATGCCGATGGAGGCGATCTTGTCCCACTCCCCACGCAGCGCGCGAAAATCCGTCAGCTCGACGGTGACGCGGTCGGTGAGCCCCAGCCGGGCGATTTTCTCCCGCGCGAAATCGAACTGCGCCTGGCTGAGCGTCACGCCATGCGCGCGCACGCCGTGGTGTTGCGCCGCGTGGCAGACCAGCCCGCCCCAGCCGCAGCCGATATCGAGAAAGCGCTCACCGGGTGCCAGGCGCAACTTCCGGCAAATCATCTCCAGCTTGTCCTGCTGGGCAGTCGCGATGTCGTTGGTCCATTCTGAAAAATAGCCGCAGGAATAGACCATCTCGGGGTCGAGGAAGAGCGCGTAGAAGGCGTTGGACAGGTCGTAATGGAACTGCACCTGGGCCTGGTCGTCGCGCTCCTCGGCCCGCGCCGCCTGGCGGCCGGTATAGGCATGGCCCTGCCCGCCCGCGCCGGGGCCGAAGAGGAAGGGCAGCAGGGCGCGCGCGGCGGCCAGCTTGCTCACCTTCTTCAGCAACCCGCGTGAGGAACCACCGCCCTGCCTGGCCGCGAGGTCGAGCAGCGTGCCGCCCTCGATATCGAGTTTTCCCTCGGCGAACAGCTCCACCAGCGTGGTCAGCCGCGGCCTTCGCAGCAGGCGGGTGATGGCCACCGGGTCGCGCAGCGCCACGGCCAGGTCGCCGCTCCAGCTTCTGCCCAGCGGCACGGGCGTGCCATCCCAGAGCCGAATGGCGATGTCGAGGTCGAGCTGGGGTGCCACGCCCTCGATCAGGCGACGCAGTCGGGTGAGGCGGGGGTCGGTCACGGGTGGGTCTCCGGGGATGCCGCGGCCTCGCGCGCCACGGCCAGCAGCAATCGGCGCAGCCAGGCATGGCCGGCATCGGCCTCGAATCGGCGGTGGAAGATCATCGACAGGCGCATATGTTTGATCTCCAGCGGGCAGGCCCGGCAGGCAAGCCCATGCGCGCCGGCCAGCATGCGGGCGAGGCGGCCGGAGAGGGTCATGATCATGTCGGTCTGCTGCAATATCTCGGGCACGGTGGCGAGATGGGCGACGACGGCGCCCAGGCGCCGGCGCTGCCCCGTCCTGGCCAGCTCGTCATCCACCGCGCCGATGCGCGAGCCATTGGGCGAATGCAGCAGATGCGGGACGGAGAGGTAGCGCGGCACGTCCAGCACGCCTTCCGCCAGGGGATGGCCCGCCCGCATGATCACGCGGAAATCCTCGGGCAGCATCATCACCCGGGTGTAGAGTGCCGTGGGTTCGCCCAGCACGCCGATGGCGAGCTGCGCGGCACCCGCTTCCAGCAGGGCCACGGCATTGGTGCGGTCAGCATGGCTGATCACCGCCATGCAGCCCGGCGCGTCGCGCGCCATGGCGGCCAGCAGCGGCGGCGCCAGAACCGCCTCGGCATATTCCGAAAGTGCCAGGGGGAAGACGCGGCTGGCGGCGGCGGGCTCGAACGGCGCCTGGGTGACGAGGGTCTCGGCGAGGCGGTCCAGCGCCTCGGCGATGGGGCCGGCCAGGTTGAGCGCGAGTGCGGTGGGCTCCACGCCGCCCGGCCTGCGCATGAACAGCTCGTCGCTCAGCGCCACGCGCAGCCGGGCCAGCGCATTGGAGACGGCGGGCTGGGAGAGGTTCAGCCGTTCGGCCGCGCGGGTGACATGGCGCTCGCGCGCCACCGCGTCGAACACCCTGAGCAGGTTGAGGTCCAGGCCGGCCAGGCTCATCGCATGCTCCCTTTCAGGGGGCGGATTGTGGCCGGGCGGCGGGCGGGGCGGAACCCCTTCATTCACCGCGGTGATGATGGTGGTTCGGCCTGTGCGTTGGATGCGGCCGGCGCCGCGGCGCAGAACGGCGTCATTCCAACCGCTCAAGGAGCACCTGACAATGACCACCGAAAAGACCACCCCCTACGCCGCCCTGGCGCTGCGCCTCAGCCTGGGCGTGCTGTTCCTCGGCCATGGCTTCGTGCTGAAGATCATGGGCTTCGGCCTGGCCGGCACCATGGGGTTCTTCGGCTCCATCGGCTATCCGCCCATCCTCGGCGCCGTCGTCGCGGTGGCCGAGACTGCGGCCGGCGTGGCGCTGATCCTGGGCGTGCTGGTGCGGCCGGTGGCGCTGCTGACCTTGCCCATCCTGCTGGGCGCGCTGGCGCTGCATGCCGGCAATGGCTGGGTGTTCTCGGCGGCCGGCGGCGGCTGGGAATTCCCCGCCTTCCTGATCATGGCCGTGCTGGTGCAGGCGGGGCTGGGCGCGGGCGCTTATGCCTGGCGGCCGGAGGCGCTGCGCCGGCTGGCGCCGGCCCTGGCCTGAGGCCGCTACCCCGCGGGCGGCGAGGGCATCGCCGCCGCCCGCTCCAGCGCCCTGGCACCGCGCAGCGCCAAATCATCGCGATAGAGCGCCGCCACCACCTGCACCCCGCGCGGCATGCCCTCGGCATCGAGGCCCACCGGCACCGTGATTGCGGGCTGGCGGGTCAGGTTGAAGGCGAAGGTCCAGGGCGCCCAGTCATTCCACAGCGCCTCGGCGGGCTTGATGGTGGGCTGGTCCGCCGCCGGCGCGGCGGAGGGGGTGGTCGGGCAGATCACCAGATCATAGCGCTGGTGGAACCGGGCCATGGCATGCGCGGCCTCGATCCGCAGGGCGTCGGCGGCCAGGAAATCCACCGCCGACATCCCCCCCTCGCGGCCCGCGATGTCCAGGATGCCGGCGTCGAGCATCGCCTGCTGCTCCGGCCCCATCCCCGCCGCCAGCTTCGCCAGCGCGACACCCCAGACCCGGCCGAAGATGGCGCGGGTGTCGGGCAGTTCGGGGGAAGCGTCCTCGATGATCGCGCCCTGCGCTTCCAGCAGTTTCGCCGCTTGCCGCAGGGCGGCCTCGCCGGCCTCGTCCAGGTTCGGCGTGAAACCCATGCGGCGCATCACCGCCACGCGCATGCCGGCCACCCCATCCTCGATGCCCAGCGTCCAGTCGCGCGGGTCATCGGGCAGGCAGAAGGGGTCGCGCAGGTCGAAGCGCGCCATGGCGCCGAACATCAGCGCCGCATCGCGCACCGAACGCGTCATCGGCCCGGCCACCGCCACATTGGCGAAACTGCCCAGCGGCCATTGCGGCACGCGGCCAAAACTCGGCTTGAAGCCGACGACGCCGCACCAGGCGGCGGGGATTCGGATCGAGCCCCCCGCATCGGTGCCGATATGCAGCGGGCCGAAATGCGCCGCCGCCGCCGCCCCCGCGCCCGAGGATGAGCCGCCGGGCGTGCGCATGCGGTCCCAGGGGTTGCGGGTGATGCCGTGCAGCGGGCAGTCGCCGGGCGATTTCCAGCCGAATTCGGTGGTGGTGGTCTTGCCGATGATGACCGCTCCCGAAGATTTGAGACCGAGCACCGAGGGGGCGTCATGCGGCACCGGCTCGGCCGAGGTGGTGCGGCTGCCGCGCCGCGTGGGGAAGCCCGCGACATCGAGCAGATCCTTCACGGTGGCCGGCACGCCATCCAGCGCGCCCATCGGCCGGCCGGCCATCCAGCGCGCCTCGCTCTCGCCGGCCGCGGCCAATGCGCGCGGGTTCATGGCGGCGAAGGCGTTCACCCAGGGGTTCATCCTGGCCACACGCTCCAGCACATCCTTCAGGACCTCCACGGGCGAGAGCGCGCGGGCGCGGTAGAGGGTGAGGAGGTCCTCGGCCCCCATCAGGGCGGGGTCGGTCTTGGTCATGCCCGCCATTCTGGTTGACGAATCGGCACGTGTCTTCCCTGGACATCCGGCATATTATTCGCGCTATAGTTGTGGCGAAAGTTTCACAACGCCAAAAAGGGGAGTGGATGGGTTGGACATGCATCTTGGGGGAAATGTCGCGCTGCGGGTGGTGGGGTCGGGCTGGGGCGCGCTGGCGCAGCCCGCGCCGGGCCATGGCGAGATCATCATGACGGGGGTGGCGCAGATGGTCGCGGCGGTGCTGCGGCGGATCGGCGCCGGCACGCCGGCGGCGCGGCGCATCGCGGTGCTGAGCATCCATGACCATGGCACGCCGCGCAGCTTCAACATGGGCGACGAGCAGATGACCCTGGCCACCCTGCCGCAAAGAGCGGCGGAGTTCGCCCGGCTGCGGCCGCATTTCGCGCCGGGAGCGCTGGTGCGCCTGGGCCATCCCGGCATTGCCCGGCATCCCGCGCTGGTGCAGGGGCTGGCGCTGCTGCTGGCGGTGCCGGTGTTTGCCGGCACCGGCGACGGCGCCGAAGCGTGGCCGCCTGGCGCGCAGCGGATCTGCGCCCATCCCGATGGGCGGGTGGTGCCCGATGGCGGTCTTGCCGCCGCCGCCGCCGCCTGGCGGCCGATGCCGGCCTGGGGCTGATCCGCGCGGCCGCGCACTGGACAAGCGGCCTCACCTCGCCTAACCCAGCGCCACGCCGGAGCGTAGCGCAGTCTGGTAGCGCACCAGTCTGGGGGACTGGGGGTCGTGGGTTCGAATCCCGCCGCTCCGACCAAAATTTTTCAAGGGTTTACCCCAACAGCATCATCGCCACGGCGGACTTATCGGCCGGCGCGGACTATCAGCGGACTATCCGGCCGGCGGGAGCTGCCATCGTAGCTTTGCGCCCTGCACGACCCGGCCATGCGCTTCTCCCCGGTGGAGAGGAACAGCATGCGCCAGGTCAATGCCGGCTTGGCCCGGCCCTCACGATGGGCACGCCCTTTGCCCACGCCATTGGCGAGCATATAGGCCACCTCGCCCAGCTCCCGCGGCTCCACCTGACCGATTTCGTCCAGGGGCAAGAGCGTGTCGTTATGCTCGGCCGCCGTCGCTTCCAGCGCGTTGCCGGTGGCGCGCCATGAGCGGGCGAAGGGGGTATGGCCACGCGGCGCCCCCCAAACGCTGGCGGCCACATGGAGCGCGGTGGATTTGCCCCGCCTCGATTGCCCGAACAGGTGAACACCACCGCCGGCCTCGCCCAGCAGGTGCAGCAAGGGGCCGGCAAAGGCGCATGAGGCGGCCATGATGGCCAACCGTTCCGGCGGCACCGGCCTGGGCAGGTAGTAGACGCTGCTCCGGCTCAGCCGCAGCAGCGACGCCTGCCTGGTCACGGGCAGGACATTGCCGCGGTCGATCATCGCTTTGCGCTCGAGCCGGGCCTGCTGGCTCGAGCGCGCCGGATAAAAAATCCTTCTCCAGCGTCAGCTCCCCGATCTTCGCATGCAGCAGCTTCAGATCGACCGCCGGCGCAGTCTCGACCCCAGCAGGGCCAGACCCGAAAACTCCGCCGGCGCCTTCCTGCAGTTGCGCCTTCCAGGCAACAATCTGGGCCGGGTGCACGTCGAAAAGCTTGGCCAACTCCGCCAGCGTCTTCTCGCCCTTGATGGCCGCCAAGGCCACCTTCGCCTTGAAGCCGGGGCTGTGCGTCCGGCGCGTTCGCTTCGTCATGCTCTCTCCTGATACGCAGCAACATCGCCGCTGTCAGGCAGGAAAACCAGTTATCGGACCGTCCGAATTTCCCGAGCCACTTCTCCACGAGCATCACCGCCGCGCGGCCTTCGGCGCCGAGCGGATGAAGCGGTTGTGCCGCCGCGTCTCCGGCGTGTCGCGCCGGGCGCGGGGGGTGTGGGCTTCGCTCACCTCGGCCAGCAATTCGTTGAATGTCTCCGCCCCATCCGTCGCGTCATGCACGAGGCTCGCGGCCTCGGCCAGCAGCGCGTCCTCGGCGCCGCCGGGGACCCAGGTGCGGCCCTCCTCGATCAGCGCCGGCACGGCCAGCGGCGAGACGCGGTCGAGCCTGATATGCCGGATGCTCTTGCGCACGCGCGCCAGCAGGGTCGCGATACGGCCGATATCGGTGAGGCCCGTCGCGGCCTCGGCGCGGGTCGCGCGCAGCAGCACATGGTCGGGCTCATGCCGGCGCAGCACGTCGTAGATCAGGTCGGAGTTGACCGTCATGGCCTTGCCGGATTTTTCCTGGCCGGGGTGGTGGCGCTCGATCAGCCCGGCGATGGTGGCGATGTTGCGGAACGTGCGGCGGAGCATGGAGCTTTCATTGATCCATTCCTCCAGCTCCTCGCCCAGGATGTCTTCCTCGAAGAGCGGGTGGATGTCGGTCGGCTCGAAGGCGCTCCAGGCCGCCAGCACGTAGTCGGTGCCGACATAGCCGAGCGGGCCGTAGCCGAGCTTCTCCATCCGCTTGGTGATGAGCATGCCCAGCGTCTGATGCGCCAGCCGGCCTTCGAAGCAATAGGCGACGAGGAACCATTTTTCGCCGCGCGGGAAGACCTCGACGAGCAACTCATCCGGGGCGGGCAGCACGCTGCGTTCTTCCTGCAAGGCCAGCCATTCCCGCACCTCGTCGGGCAGCGCGTGCCAGCGGCCGCGGTCGTGCAGGATGGCGCGGACCTCGCTCGCCAGATAGGTCGTCAGCGGCATCCGGCTGCCGGCATAGGCGGGCACGCGCGGCTGGCCCTCGGCCCCGCGGCTGACGATGGCCGCCGTCGCCTCCATCGCCTCGAAGCGCAGCAATTGGCCGGCGAAGAGGAAATTGTCGCCGACCCGCAGGGTGGAGATGAACCATTCCTCCACCTCGCCGAGATAGGGGCCGCCACGCAGCCGCACTTTCACGAGTGGCGTCTCGACGATGGTGCCGAGGTTCATGCGCAGCTGGCGGATGACGGCGGGGCCGCGGACATGGACCATGCCGTCGGCATCGACGAAGAGCTTGGCGAAGCGCTCATAGCTGCGCAGCGCATAGCCGCCATCGCGCACGAAGCGCAGCGTGTCGTCGAAATCGCGCCGGGTCAACGCGGCATAGGGTGCCGCGCGGCGCACCTCCTCGTAGAGCTGGTCGGGGTGGAACGGCCCGTGG
The DNA here is from genome assembly GCA_021732665.1 of Acetobacteraceae bacterium. Classification (GTDB taxonomy): domain Bacteria; phylum Pseudomonadota; class Alphaproteobacteria; order Acetobacterales; family Acetobacteraceae; genus Rhodovarius. The sequence continues at coordinate 45,785 of JAKFUL010000021.1, read as the reverse complement.
CAGGCCATGGCCAGGATGTGCTGGGCCAGCACGTCGAGGCCCCCCGGACGCGGTGGCTCGCCATCCTGCTTGCCGGCGGCGACGGCCTCGATCGAGGCCATGCATTCGATCACCTCGAAGCGGTTGGCGGGGACGAGCATGGCGCGGGAGGCCTCGTCCATCCGGTGATTGGCGCGGCCCACGCGTTGCAGCAGCCGCGAGACACCCTTGGGCGCGCCGACCTGCACCACCTGGTCGACATCGCCCCAGTCGATGCCGAGATCGAGCGAGGCGGTGGCGACGACGCCGCGCAGCTTGCCCGCGGCCATGGCGGCCTCCACGCGCCGGCGCTGTTCGACGGTGAGGCTGCCGTGATGCAGGGCGATGGGCAGGCTCCCCTCGTTCAGCTTCCACAGCGCGGAAAACACCAGCTCGGCCTGGGCGCGGGTGTTGACGAAGACGATGGTGACGCCGCTGGCGGCGATGCGGCGATAGATCTCCGGCGCCGAGGCCAGCCCCATATGCCCGCCCCAGGGCAACCGGCCTTCGGGCAGCTGGATGGAGATGTCGGGCGGCGCGCCGCCGGCGACCTCGATCAGCCGCACGCTCTCGGCGCGGCCATCGCGCGCGACATGCGCGCGCAGCGCCTGCGGGTGGGCGACGGTGGCGGAGAGCCCGACATGCCGCGCCGCGGGCGCCAGCCTGGCCAGGCGCGACAGGCAGAGGAAAAGCTGGTCGCCGCGCTTGGTGCCGGCCAACGCATGCACCTCATCCAGCACCACGCAGCGCAGGCTGGCGAACATCGCATCGGCATCGGCCAGGCTGAGCAGCAGGGTCAGCGATTCCGGGGTGGTCAGCAGGATGTTGGGCGGCTGCTCGCGCTGCCGCGCCCGGCGATTGGCAGGGGTGTCGCCCGTGCGGGTTTCGATGGTGATGGGCAGGCCCATCTCCTCCACCGGCGCCATGAGGTTGCGGGCGATGTCGACGGCCAGCGCCTTGAGCGGCGAGATGTAGAGGGTGTGCAACCCGGCATGCGGCCGCGCGCTCAATTCCACCAGCGAGGGCAGGAAGCCGGCCAGCGTCTTGCCGCCGCCGGTCGGCGCGATGAGGAGCGCGGAAACGCCGTCATCGGCGGCCTCCAGCATGGCCAGTTGGTGCGGCCGGGCTTGCCAACCGCGTCGGTTGAACCAATCTTGGAAATGTTCCGGCAATGTTCTCACACGCAAGGTCCTAGCAGCATGCCTCCCCATCCGCAAACCTGGCTGCGCGTGACACCCGCAGGTTTGTTCTGCGAACCCGGCGGCTTTTATATCGACCCCGGCCGGGCGGTGGACCGCGCCATCATCACCCATGGCCACAGCGACCACGCCCGCCCCGGCCACACCGCGGTGCTGGCCACGGCAGAGACGCTGGCGGTGATGCGCGCGCGCATGGGCGCGGGCAGCGGCGAGACCCAGCAGGCGCTGGGCTATGGCGAGACGCTCGATCTCAAAGGGGTCTCCGTCACACTTCGCCCGGCAGGCCATGTGCTGGGCAGCGCCCAAGTGGTGATGGAGTGGCGGGGCGCGCGGGCCGTGGTCAGCGGCGACTACAAGCGCCGCCACGACCCCACCTGCCCGCCCTTCGAACCCGTGTCATGCGATGTCTTCGTCACCGAGGCGACCTTCGCCCTGCCCGTCTTCACCCACCCCCCGGCGCTGGAGGAGGCGCGAAAACTGCTGGACAGTGTGGCCCTATTCCCCGAGCGCACGCATGTCATCGGCGCCTATTCCCTGGGCAAGGCGCAGCGGATGATCGCCATCCTGCGAGCGTTGGGCTGGGAGGCGCCGATCTGGTTGCATGGCGGGCTGATCCCGCTCTGCGCGCTGTATCAGGAATTCGGCGTGGAACTGGGCGAATTGCTGCCGGCGACGGTGGCGAACAAGGCCAGCCTCGTCGGTGCCATCGTCATCGGCCCGCCCAGCGCGGTGGCCGACAAATGGGCCAGGCGACTGAACGAGCCGGTGCTGTGCATGGCCTCGGGCTGGATGCGCCTGCGCCAGCGCGCGAAACAGGGCGGCGTCGAATTGCCGATGGTGATCTCCGACCACGCCGACTGGCCCGAGTTGCTCGCCACCGCCGACGATGTGCAGGCGCCGGAGATCTGGATCACCCATGGCCGCGAGGATGCGCTGATCCACGCGCTTGGCCTGCGCGGAATCAAGGGCCGCGCCCTGCATCTGGTCGGCCTGGGCGAGGATGAGGAATGAGCATCCCCGCTTTCGCCACGCTGCTCGAACGCCTGCTGTTCAGCCCGGGGCGGCACGCCAAGCTCGCCCTGCTGCGGCAATGGTTCGAGACCCAGGCCGACCCCGATCGCGGCGTCGGCCTCGCCGCCATCGCCGGCGAATTGTCCTTCCGCACGGCCAAGCCCGGCCTGTTCCGCGCGCTGATCGCCGAGCGGACCGACCCGGTTCTCTTCGCGATGAGCTATGATTATGTCGGTGACCTGGCCGAGACCATCGCGCTGCTCTGGCCCCGCGACGCGCGGGCAAACGCGCCGCCCCCGGGCCTGGCCGAGGTGGTGGAAACCCTGGAACTGGCCGCCCGCGGTGAGGTGCCAGCGATCATCGCGGGCTGGCTCGACACCCTCGATGCCGGGGGGCGGCTGGCATTGATAAAGCTGGTCACCGGCGGGCTTCGGGTCGGCGCCTCGGCCCGGCTGGCCAAGACGGCGCTGGCGGAATGGTCGGGTCATCCCGTCAATGACATCGAGGAGGTCTGGCACGCCGTCCCAACGCCCTATCTCCCGCTGTTTGCCTGGCTGGAGGGGCGCGGCCCGAAGCCCGACCCGGAAGGCCAGCCGGTTTTTCGGCCGCTCATGTTGGCCCATCCGCTGGAGGAGGCGGACATCGCCAACCTTACCCCCGCCGACTGGGCGGCGGAGTGGAAATGGGACGGCATCCGCGTTCAGCTCACCGCGGGGCCGGGCGGGCGGCGGCTGTGGTCGCGCGGCGGCGAGAACATTTCTGCGAGTTTCCCCGAGATCGTCCATGCCATGGATTTCCACGCCGTCGCCGATGGCGAGCTGCTGGTGCTGCGCGACGGCGTCGTGGCGCCGTTTTCCGACCTGCAACAGCGCCTCAACCGCAAATCGCCCACCGCAAAAATGCTGGCGGAATACCCCGCCGCGGTCAGGCTCTATGACCTGCTGTTCGAGGCGGGCGAGGATCTGCGGCCGCTGCCTTTCGACACCCGCCGGGCGCGGCTGGAGGCCTGGCACGCAAGTGCGGCGCCCGCGCTGATGGACCTCTCCGAGCTCATCGCCTTCGACAGTTTCGAGACCCTGGAAAGCTTGCGCGCCGGGGCACGGGCGGCCTCGATGGAAGGCCTCATGCTCAAGCGCCGCGACAGCGCCTATGAGGCCGGGCGCATGCGGGGAAAATGGTGGAAATGGAAGCGCGGCACGCAGAATGTCGACGCTGTGCTGATGTATGCCCAGCGCGGCCACGGCAAGCGCTCCAGCTTCTATTCCGACTATACCTTCGGGTTGTGGCGCGATGACGGCGAATTGGTGCCGGTGGGAAAAGCCTATTCCGGCTTCACCGATGCCGAGCTGCTCTTCCTCGACAAATGGGTGCGCGAGCACACCACCAAGCGCTTCGGCCCCGTGCGTGAGGTGGAGCGCGGCCTGGTGCTGGAGGTGGAGTTCGACGCGGCGCAACGCTCCTCGCGCCACAAATCGGGCGTGGCCATGCGCTTTCCGCGCATCGCGCGGATCAGGCGCGACAAGCCGGCCGAGGAGGCGGACAGGCTGGAGACATTGCTGGCGATGATCCCCGGGCGTTGAATGGACGCATCACGGAGGACGCAACCATGCCCATCACCCCCAACCACACCCTCGAAAAACTGCGCGCGGGAAAAACCGCGACAGGCTTCGGCGTGCATCACCTGCGCGGCCCGGCGGTGGGCGCGCTGGCGGCGGCTTGCGGCTTCGACTGGATTTTCGTCGACATGGAACACGGCGCGATGAGCGTAGACCAGGCCAGCGCCATTTGCATCGCGGCCCAGGGCCAGGGCGTCACCCCCATCGTGCGCTGCTGCCGCGACGCGTTGTTCGAGGGCACGCGCTGCCTGGACAATGGCGCCATGGGCGTCGTCGTCCCGCATATCGACACGGCGCAGGACGCGGCCGAGATGGTCCAGGCCTTCCGCTACCCGCCGCTCGGGCTGCGCAGCTGGGGCGGCCCGCCCATCCAGTACGGCTACCGCGCGCCCGATGTGGCGACCGCGCAGGCCCAGACCAACGCGCATGTCCTGCTCTGCGCCATGATCGAGACGCCGCAAGCCGTGGCCAATGTGGAAGCCATCGCGGCCACGCCAGGGCTGGACAGCCTGATGATCGGCACCTCGGACCTCACGGCCAGCATGGGGCTGGCCGGGCAGATCGGCCATCCCGATGTGCAGGCGGCCTATGCGGCGGTGGCGGCCGCCTGCGCCCGGAACGGACTGAGCCTGGGCATGGGCGGCGTGTATGACGAGGTCTGGGCGCCGAAATACGCAAGCCTGGGCGCGCGCTTCATCCTGGGCGGGTCGGACCACGCGTTTCTCATGGCCGGCGCATCGGCGCGGGCGAAATTCCTGGCCGGGCTTTGACTGGCACGAAATTGAAACCCAGCGCCGGGCGGAACGCGCCTAGGCTGGATCATCCCGAAAGGAGCACGGCCATGTGGCGAACCCTTCTGCTCTGCGCGGCCTTCAGCCTGCCCGCGCTGGCGCAACCCGACCCGATCGCGGCCTCCGAAGGGGTGCGGCTGCGGCTGACGCTGGGCGCCGATGGCGTGCAGATCTATCGCTGCGAGGCGCAGGCGGCGGGCCCGCGCTGGGCCTTCCAGGGGCCGGAGGCAGCGCTGTTCGACCAGTCCGGCCGGCAGCTCGGCACGCATGGCGCGGGGCCGTTCTGGCGCCTGGCCGATGGCAGCCTGGTGCGCGGCGCCGTCGCCGCCCAGCGCCCGGCGCCGGCGGCGGGCTCCATCCCCTGGCTGCTGCTGCGGGTGACGGCCCGTGAGGGCCAGGGCGCCCTGGCGCCGGTCACCGAGATCCGGCGCATCGACACGGTGGATGGCGCCGCACCGGCCGGCGGCTGCGACGCGGCCAGCATCGGGCAGGAGGCGCGGATGCGCTATTCCGCCAACTACCTGTTCTACGGACCCTGAATCCAGCACGCCTGGCGCCCCCGCAGCAGGCCGGGCGGCGCCAGCGCCTCGGCCATCCATGCCGTCTCGCGCGGCGGCATCGCGCGTGCCTCGGCCGCGCTGCCGCCCACCGTCGCCAGGCCCATCGTCTCGAAGCGGGCACGAATGGCCGGCGTGACCATTGCTGCCCGTAGATCGACCGCGATGATCCCGCCGCTTCGCCATGGCGGGCACGCCCGGAGTAACGACCTCGCCTTTTTGCGAATGGCTCGCATCCTACTTGCGAATGCTTCGCAACCGCGCTAAACCCCCTGCATCACCCTGGAGCCGATCATGCAGCGCCGCCATCTTCTCGCCCTCGCCCCCTCCTTCCTGGCCGCCCCCGCGCTGGCGCAGGAGCGCGTGGTCAACATCTACTCCGCCCGCCACTACGACACCGACCGCGAGCTGTGGGAGGGCTTTACCCGCGGGTCCGGAATCCGCGTGCGCGTCATCGAGGCCAATGTCGACCAGCTGCTGGAGCGCATCCGCGCCGAGGGCGCCAATTCCCCGGCCGATATCCTCGTCACCGTCGATATCGGCCGGCTGGCGCGGGCCAGGGAGGCGGGCGTCTTCCAGCCCACCCGCAACGCCATGCTGGAGGCGCGCATCCCCGCCCATCTGCGCGACCCGGAAGGCCACTGGTTCGGCTTCACCACCCGCGCCCGCGTGATCATGTACGACAAGGCTCAGGGGCTGCCCGCCGGCTTCGCCCGCTATGAGGATCTGGCAAAGCCCGAGCTGGGCCAATCCGTCCTCGTCCGCTCCTCGGGCTACATCTACAATATCGGCTGGACAGCCAGCATCCTGGCCGCCAATGGCCTGCCCGCCACCGAGGCCTGGGCGCGCGGCATCGCCGCCAACCTGGCCCGTCCGCCGTCGGGCGGCGACCGCGACCAGATCCGCGCCATGCTGGCCGGCCAGGGGCGGCTCGCCATCGCCAACACCTATTATCTCGGCCTGCTGCACATCTCGCCCCGCGCCGAGGAACGCGAGCTGGCCGGGCGCGTGGGCGTGCTCTTCCCCAACCAGGCCCAGGGCGACCGTGGCACGCACATGAACGTCTCCGGCGCCGGCATCATCCGCAACGCGCCCAACCGCGAGGCCGCCGAGGCGTTCCTGGAATACCTCTCCGGCCCCGCCGCCCAGGCCCTCTTCGCTGGCGGCAACATGGAATACCCCGTGGTGGCAGACGCCGTGGTCCACCCCTTCCTGCGGGGCTTGGGCGAATTCCGACAGGACCCGCTCAGCGCCACCACGCTGGCCGCCAATATGCCCGAGGCGCTGCGCCTGATGCAGCGCGCGGGTTGGCGCTGAGGCGCAATCACGCAGCAATTCACGGCCCGGTGACGTTTCGCTGACGCCCGCCCGCGCATGATGGCATCCAGCAATGAGGCTGCCACATGCCCAATGATCTCTCGACGCCGTTCGGCTTCTCCGACGCGGTGCCACCCATGGTCTCGACGCCCGCGGGCGCCGCGGCGGAACCAGCCCTGCTGCGCGCGGCGCTGGACGCGCAGCCCATGGCCATGTCGCTGCATGGCGCCGATGGCCGCGCCATCTTCCTCAACCGCGCCGCCCACCGGCTGCTGCGGGCCGACCCCTCCGCCATGTCGCCGCACGCCGCCCACGGCATGCAGCCGACCGACCCGGACATCCGGCTGCGTTACCTCGCCCAGCTGCGTTGCGCGCTGGAGGGCGAGCAGGGCGAAATGCCCCTGCCCCGCCCCGAAGGCCCGCCGCCCTACATGGTGTGCTTCCAGCCGCTGGAGGGCATCGGCGCCACCGTCTCCATCCTCGACCCGGCCCGCCGCCGCCTGCCCAGCCACGCCTTCCTGCGCGAGGCCTTCGGCTTCACCGCCACCGAGGCCGGCCTGGCGCTCGACCTCGCCGATGGGCTGGCCGCGGTGGATTGCGCCGGGCTGCGCGGCGTCTCCGTCCACACCGTGCGCAGCCAGCTGCGCGCGCTCTTCATCAAGACAGGGCTGAGCCGGCAGGCGGAACTCGTCTCCCTGCTATTGGCCATGGGTGTGCAGCAGGTCGGGCACTCAACCCGGGATTAGGCCATGCGCGACGGATTGAACCGCCGCGCGCTTCGTGGTTAAGCCCAGGCCCCCACACGGAGCCAGCCATGAACCTCGACGCGATTCCCATCGGCAAGAACCCGCCCGACGATCTCAACGTCATCATCGAGGTGGGCATCGGCGGCGAACCCATCAAATACGAGATGAACAAGGAAGCCGGCACACTGTTTGTTGATCGGTTTCTTCATACGCCGATGCGCTACCCCGGCAATTACGGCTTCGTCCCGCACACGCTCAGCGATGATGGCGACCCGATCGACGTGCTGGTGGCCAATACCCGCCCCATCGCCCCCGGCGCGGTCATCAATGTGCGCCCGGTGGGTGTGCTGATGATGGAAGATGATGGCGGGCATGATGAGAAGATCATCGCCGTGCCCAGCCCCAAGCTCACCAAGCGCTACGTCAATGTGCACGAGGTGACCGACCTGCCGCAGATCACGCTCGACCAGATCAGGCATTTCTTCGAACACTATAAAGACCTCGAACCCGGCAAATGGGTGAAGGTGATCGGCTGGGGCGACGCCGCCAAGGCGCGAGAATTGATCATGGTCGCGATCCAGCGCGCGAAGGATGCGGGGGAGGGCTCGTAGAGCGGTTTCACCGGAGCCGGCATCGGTTCAGGTGAAGCCCACGCCGGGGCGGACGGAGCGCCCCCTGGGGCCGCGCGCCCCGCGCCCTATTCCACGAAGGCCCCCACCTCCCGCACCAGGCGGCTGTGGGTCTCGCGTTCGCGGGTCAGGAAGGTGGCGAAGTCGTCGGGGTTGCTGCCCACGGTGGCGGCGCCGAAGTCGCGCAGCAGGCGCTGGCGCATTTCCGGCGCTTCCAGCACGAAGCGGAAATCCTCCGAGATACGGTTCGCCAGTTCCGTGCTCATGCCGCGCGGCGCGACCACGCCGAACCAGCCCACCGAGGCGAAGCCGGGATAGGTGGCCGAGACTGTGGGCACCTCCTGCAGCCCCGGGAAGCGTTCCAGCGAGGTGATGGCCAGGGCCTTCATCTGCCCTGAACGTACCTGGGGGCTGAGCACCGGGGTGCCCTCGATCATGAAATCCACCCGCCCGGCGATGGTGTCCTGCACCCCGTTGGCCATGGCGGAGTAGGGCACGTTCACCATCTCCACCCCCGCCGCGCGCTTGAGCATCTCGCCTGCGAAGCGTGGCAGGTTGGTGCCCGAGGAGGTGGCGAAGGTGAGGTTGCCGCCGCGGGCGCGGGCGAGCGCGACGAGCTCGGGCAGGGAATTGGCCGGCAGCGCCGGGCCGGCGGCGATCAGGAAGGGTGTGGCCATCAGCATCGACAGCGGCCGGAAGTCGCGTTCGGTGGCGAAGCCCGGGTTGCGCATGAGGTATTCGTTGAGGATCAGGATGGAGGCCTGGGCGAAGAGCAGCGTGTGGCCATCGCCTTCCGCCGCCGCCACCAGCTGCGCGGCCAGGTTGCCATTGGCGGCCTGGCGGTTCTCCACCACCACCGGCTGGCGCCAGAGCACCGCGAGCTGCTCGGCCATCAGCCGTGCCGCGACATCGGGTGCACTGCCCGGGCCCGCGCCCAGCACCAGGCGCACCGGGCGGCCGGGGAAGGCGCGGGGTTGCGCCAGCGCGGGTCTGACCAAAGCGGGGCCGGCCAAAGCGGGGCTGACCAGGGCCACGCGCAGCAGTCGGCGGCGCTGGGTCATGCGCGGGCTCCTTCCAGAATACGCGGGCGGGTGGCGGCGGTGCCGCGGGCATGGTCGAGGATGGCGGCCGCCTGCGTCGCGTCCTGCCCGCGCCAGGCCACATGCTGGTCCGGGCGGATGAGCGCGAGCGGCGCCTCGTACAGCGCCGCGAGCCGCGTATCGGCGGGGGTGACCAGCGTGAGCGGCACGCTGGCCGCGGCGGCGGCGCGGGTGAAAGCTTCGGCCGAAACGCCGGGTGCCGTGACCAGCAGTGAGAATCCCGCGCCGAAATGATCGAACAGCGAGCTGCCATCGGCCAGCCAGAGATGCGGCGCGCGGTAACCGGGATGGGCCGAGGGGATATAGTCCGTCGGGTGTTCGACGGGCGCCGCGCTGCCATCGGGGACCACGATGGGCGAGCCGGGATAGCCGCTGCCCAGCACCACGCCGAGGGTACGGAACTCACGCTCCTTGCCGGCCAGTATCAGGGTGCCGAGCTCGGCCCGCACCGCCTCGCCCGCCGGGCCTGCATCCTCCAGCATGGGGCGCGCCATGTCGCTGGGCAGCAGGGCGTGGTTGGCCACGGCCTCATTGACCACGCGGTGATGCACGGGGCGGCGTTCCGCCTCGTAGCTTGCCAGCAGGGCCGGGCCACCCCAGCCCTGCAAAGTGGCGGCCAGCTTCCAGCCCAGATCCACCGCATCGCCCAGGCCGAGATTCATCCCATAGCCGCCGAAGGGCGGGTGCAGGTGGCAGGCATCGCCGGCCAGGATGATCCGGCCTTCCTGGTAGCGGTCGGCGATCAGCGAATGCGCCGACCAGGGGTCGGTGACGATGATCTCGGCCTCGATGTCGCGGCCGAAGGCCAGGTTCATCCGGGCGCGGAGCGCGTCGTGGTCGGGCACCGCCTCGCCGGGCTTGAGGACGCAGCCGAAGGCCCAGCGGTCGCCATCATCCATCGGGCTGCACACCGCGGGGCTTTCCGGATTGACCAGCCAGTACATGATCGCGGGCTTGTGGCGCACGGCGTCGCGCAGACCGGGCGCGCGGATGACCATGTTCAGGTGCTGGGCATAGGCGTGGCTGCCCTCCATCCGCGCCCCGATCGCCTCGCGCACGCGCGAGCGCGCGCCGTCGGCGCCGATGGCATAGGCGGCGCGGATGGTGAGCGCCCGTCCCGATGTCACGTCATGTGCCTGGGCGGTCACGCCACCGGCATCCTGGGTGATGGCGTCCAGCTGGGTGCCCAGCCGCAGGGTGACGGAGGAGAATTCGGCGGCGCGGTCGCGGAGTACGCCCTCCACCTTGTATTGCGGAATCCACTGCGCGCCTTCGGCAAAACGGTCGTCCTTGCGGCCGGGAATCTGGCCGAAGAAGGCATTGTCGAAGCAGGCCAGCTCATGCCCGAACAGCCGCGTGGCGAAGACCACATCGGTGCCATAGGCGCGGCCGAAGGGCGCCTGGTCGCGCAGCCGCTCGGCGATGCCCCAGCGGCGCATGTGTTCCATGGAGCGGACATTGGTGGTCTTGGCGCGCGGCTGCTGGGCGTGGCGGTCGCTGCGTTCGAGCAGCACGGCGCTGATGCCGCGCATGCCGAGTTCCACCGCGAGCGCCAGCCCCACCGGCCCGCCGCCGACGATGAGAACCTCGGTGTCGAGGGCGCTCATGCCTCGGTGTTCGCGACGAAATCTTCCGGCGGGTTGGGGCCCCACAGATAGAAGCTGTCCTCCATCGGGTGGTCGATGCCCTCCCACTCCATGCTGGCCGGCACATGGTCGATATCGGCGGAGTATTCGCTCCAGGAGCCCCACGGATCCTGGATGTAATGGAAGTAGTTGGAGCCCAGAACATGCCGGCCAAAACCCCAGCCATGCGCGAAACCGCGATCGGCCATCCACATCGCGCCGAGGCCGATGCTGGCCAGCGACGGCATGTCCCAGGACAGATGATGCAGCCCGGGGGCCGCGGATTTCACGAAGGCCATGACGTGATGGTCGGAGCCATGGATGGCATGCATGAAGGCGACGAAATCGCCCGAGCGGTCGGACAGCCGCATGCCCAGCACGCGGGAATAGAAGGCGATGGCGCGCGGCACATCGGGGGTGAACATCAGGATATGGCTGAGCCGGCGCGGCACCTCGCGCTCGACGTGGCGTCTATAGGGGGCGTTGCGCAGCCCGCCCTCGGTCGGCTTCAGGATGATCGGCGTCTTTTCATCGGGCGAGGTTTTCTCGCCGACCCGGATTTCCAGCAGCAGCCCGTCCGGGTCACGCAGCCACAGCCCGTTGCTGTCGAAACCGGCGGGCGGATCGAGCAGGCGCAGGCCCATGCCCTCGATCTGGGACTTGAAGCGCGGCATGTCCTCCTCGAAGGCATGCAGGGTGACGTGGTGCATGTGCTTGCGCCCACCCTCCACCACCCTGCCCCAGCGATAGCCATCGGCCATGGTGTGCAGGTTGAGTTGGTTGCCCTGCGCACGTGCGTCGAGGCCGAAGGCGCCGTAAAAATCCTGCGCCCGGCTGACCTCGGGCACCGCGAGCACGAATCCGCCGATGGAATGAATGCCCAGCGCGCCGGGCTTGCGGGTGGCGGGCATGTGGCCTGCTATGGCGGTCATCGCGTCTCTCCCGGGCTCCTCGTCCGGCTGCGCTGGCCGGTTGATGGCAAGGATGCTGCCCGGCCCTGAACCCGTCAATCGGATCAGGCCAGGAAGCGCGCCCGTTGCTCCGGCGCGGGCAGGAAGCAGGCGTCGAGGCGGCCGAAAAGGCGGTAGCGATGGCGCGCCACCCAGGAATAGACGGCGTCGCGGACCGGCCTGGGGATGACGCGCAGCGCCGCGAGCCAGGACCAGGGCGGGCGCAATTCCCGGGCCAGACGGAGTGCGGCGTCGGAGCGGGTGAGTGCGGTGTCGCCCTCGATCAGCACGAAGCTGGCATCCAGATCGGCCTCGGACATGCCGTGGCGGGCGGCCAGCGCACGGCCGGCCTCGCCCGAGGTGCCGGCGAAGGCGATGGCGGGCGAGCGTTCATGCGCGAGCACGAAGCGCACGGTGTTGCTGCACAGCACACATTGCGCGTCGAACAGCAGGGTCAGTCTCACGCTCGCGTGAGCCTTCAGGCTCACGCCCGCTTGCGGCGCTTGGGTGCCGCCACCAACGCGTGCCTGGCCAGGATCGGCCCCAGGAAGCGCCCGGTGTGGCTTTCCGGCGCGGCGGCGATCTCCTCGGGCGTGCCCTGCGCCACGATGCGGCCGCCGCCTTCGCCGCCCTCGGGGCCAAGGTCCAGCACCCAGTCCGCGGTCTTGATCACTTCCAGATTGTGTTCGATCACCAGCACCGTGTTGCCGGTCTCGACCAGCGCGTGCAGCACCTCCAGCAGTTTTCGGACATCCTCGAAATGCAGCCCGGTGGTGGGTTCATCCAGGATGTAGAGGGTGCGGCCGGTGGCGCGGCGGGACAATTCCTTGGAGAGTTTTATCCGTTGCGCCTCGCCGCCCGACAGCGTGGTGGCCTGCTGCCCGAGATGGATATAGCCCAGCCCCACTTCCTCCAGCGTTTTCAGCTTGTCGTGGATGGCCGGCACGGCGGCGAAGAATTCGCGGCCCTCGGTCACGGTCATGTCCAGTACGTCGGCGATGCTCTTGTTGCGGAATTTTACTTCCAGCGTCTCGCGATTGTAGCGCTTGCCCTTGCAAGTATCGCAGGTGACGTAGACATCCGGCAAAAAATGCATCTCGATCTTGATCAGCCCATCGCCCTGGCAGGCCTCGCAGCGTCCGCCCTTCACGTTGAAGCTGAAGCGGCCGGGCTTGTAGCCGCGCGCCCTGGCATCGGGCAGCTCGGCGAACCAGTCGCGGATCGGCGCGAAAAGGCCCGTGTAGGTGGCGGGGTTGGAACGCGGGGTGCGGCCGATGGGCGACTGGTCGATGTCGATGATCTTGTCGAGATATTCCAGCCCTTCGAGCTTTTCATAAGGCGCGGGCACGGTGCCGGTGCCCATCAGCCGGCGGGCGACGGCGTTGTACAGCGTCTCGATGATCAGCGTGGATTTGCCGCCGCCGGAAACGCCGGCGACGCAACAGAAGGTGCCGAGCGGGATTTCGGCCGTCACGTTCTTGAGGTTATTGCCCGAGGCGCCGGTCAGCCTGAGCATCTTCTTGCGGTCGAAGGTGCGGCGGAGGCTGGGCATCGGCACCGTGCGCCGCCCCGACAGGTAGGCGCCGGTGATGCTGTCGGGGTTGGCCTCCACCTCGGCCGGTGTGCCCTGGGCGATGATGCGCCCGCCCGCCGCACCCGCCGCGGGGCCGATATCGATCAGATGGTCGGCCTGGCGGATCGCATCCTCGTCATGCTCGACCACCAGCACGGTATTGCCGATGTCGCGCAGCCGGCGGAGCGTGCCGAGCAGCCGTTCATTGTCGCGCTGATGCAGGCCGATGGAGGGTTCGTCCAGCACATACAACACGCCGGTGAGGCCCGAGCCGATCTGTGACGCCAGCCGGATGCGCTGCGACTCCCCGCCCGAAAGCGTGGCCGAGGCGCGGCCGAGCGAGAGGTAGTTCAGCCCCACATCGACCAGGAATTGCAGCCGCTCCTCGATCTCCTTGAGGATGCGCCGGGCGATATCGGCGCGCTGCGGCGTCAGCGTGTCGTTCACGGTGGCGAACCAGGCGCGGGCGTCGCTGATCGAAAGCTCGCAGACCTCGCCGACATGGCGGGCCGCCACCTTCACGCTGAGCGATTCAGGCTTGAGCCGGAAACCGTGGCACACCGCGCAGGCCTTCTTCGCCTGGTACCGCGACAGATCCTCCCGCACCCAGGGGTTGTCGGTTTCGCGGAACCGGCGTTCGAGATTGGGGATCACGCCCTCGAAAGGTTTTTGCACCTCATAGGCGCGCAAGCCGTCCTTGTAGCGCAGCGTGATCGCCTCCTTGCCCGTGCCGTGCAGGATGGCCATGCGGAACGCCTCGGGCAGCTCGCCCCATGCCGTGTCCATGCGCTGCCGAAAATGCTTGGCCAGGCTGTCCAGCGTCTGGTCGTAATAGGGCGAGTTGGCGTTGACCCAGGCGGCGATGGCGCCCTCTTTCAGCGCCTTGTTGTCATCGGGCACGACCAGGGCGGGGTCGAAGAAGGTCTCGGTGCCCAGGCCGTCGCAGGCCGGGCAGGCGCCTTGCGGGGAATTGAAGGAGAAGAGCCGGGGCTCGATTTCCTCGATGGTGAAGCCGCTGACCGGGCAGGCGAATTTTTGGCTGAACACCGTGCGCTCACCGCCATCGGCGTCGCTGCCCCCGGCGGCGCCAGGAGCCACTTCGACATAGGCGATGCCCTCGGCCAGGGCGAGCGCGGTCTCAAAACTGTCGGCCAGCCGTTGCTCCATGCCCGCCCGGACCACCACGCGGTCCACCACGATCTCGATATCGTGCTTGAGCTTCTTGTCGAGCTTCGGGGGATCGCTGACCTGGTGCAGCGTGCCGTTGACCTTCACCCGCTCGAAGCCGCGACGCTGAAACTCGGCAAAATCCTTGCGGAATTCGCCCTTCTTGCCGCGCACCACCGGGGCCAGCAGCAGCAGGCGCGTGCCTTCGGGCATGGACGACACCCGGTCCACCATCTGCGCCACACTCTGCGCCTCGATCGGCAGGCCGGTCGCCGGGCTGTAGGGCACGCCCACGCGGGCCCAGAGCAGCCGCATATAGTCATAGATTTCCGTCACCGTGCCGACGGTGGAGCGCGGGTTGTGGCTTGTCGTCTTCTGCTCGATGGAAATCGCCGGCGACAGCCCCTCGATGCTGTCGACATCGGGCTTCTGCATGAGTTGCAGGAACTGCCGGGCATAGGCGCTCAGCGACTCGACATAGCGCCGCTGCCCCTCGGCATAGATCGTGTCGAAGGCGAGCGAGGATTTGCCCGAGCCGGACAGGCCGGTGATCACCGTCAGGCTGTCCTTGGGGATATCGACGTCGAGATTCTTCAGATTGTGCTCACGCGCGCCGCGGATGCGGATGAACTTGCCGTCCGGCCGGGCGCCTGGCGTGTCTCGCGGCATTGGCACTCCAAAAATGTTCGCGTTGCGTTCGCGCTGGGATATGGCAGGGCGATGCCCTAGAAGCTAGAGTGCATCGCAGATTTGCAAGGAACAGCGCCATGGCGGGCAGCGTCAACAAGGTCATCCTCATCGGGCGGCTGGGCAAGGACCCGGAGGTCCGGAACTTCCAGAATGGCGGCAAGGTGGTCAATCTGCGCCTGGCCACCGGCGAGCGCTACAAGGACCGCGAAGGCAATATGCAGGAGAAGACCGAGTGGCACTCGGTGGCCATCTTCAACGAGAAGCTGGGCGAGATCGCCGAGCGCTATCTGCGCAAGGGCAGCCAGGTCTATCTTGAAGGCCAGCTGGAAACCCGCAAATGGGGCGACCCCGGCGCCGAGAAATACAGCACCGAGGTGGTGCTGCGGAATTTCCGCGGCGAGTTGACCCTGCTCGACAACCGCGCCCAGGGCGGCGGCGGCGGGGAGGATGAGGGCGCCGGCTATTCCGGCGGCGGCGGCAGCGCCCCCCCGGCGCGGTCAGGCGGCTATGGCGGTGGTGCTGCGAAAAGCCCGGCCCCGGCGCGCGGCGGCTGGGACAACAGCAAGAAGAACGACCTGGACGACGATATTCCGTTCTGATCGGCGGGGTCACCTGACCCAGGGGCTGCGATCACTCCGCCCACAACCCCCGCTCCGCCAGCCACCCCTGCACCCGCGCCGCGATCTCGCGGTTGTTGCGCTCCATCATCATCAGGTGCCCATTGCCGCGGATGCTCTCCGCCGGCAGGTCCAGCACCTCCACCCCGGCGCCGGCATTCTGCGCCAGCGCGAAGAACTCCGTGCCGCGTTGCCGGATGGCGGTCCAGCGCGGGTCCTGTTCGATGAAATCGCCATAGACCGCGAGGATCGGCAAGCCGCGCAGCGCCGCCAGGGCCGCGGGCGTGCTCTCGCCGAAGCCCGAGGGTTCGATCAGCACCAGCGCCCGCACCAGGGCGGGCCTGATCTGGGCCGCGCGCATGGCGAAGAGCCCCCCTTGGGCATGCGCCAGCACCACCGAGGGGCCGACCTGTTCCAGCAGCGCGACATAGGCGGCGAGTTGGGCGGCGTCGGTCGTGGTCCAGCGCGGCACCATCTGCGCCATCAGCCGGTCATAGGCCTCGGTCGGGAACTGGCTGCCGGCATTGGCCGCGCGGGCGCGGAAGCTGCCGGGGCCTGGGCCGATGCGGAAACGGTCCCAGGGGTCGGCCATGGTCAGGAAGATCGGCTCGCCGGCGAAAATCTCCGGGCTCATCGCCCAGCCGGCGCGGCCGCGTTCCACGGCGTCGCTGACATAGACGCTCCAGCCGCGGCGCAGGAAGTAATGCTGCCAGCCCTCGCGGCCATCGGGGGTGGTTTCCCACACCACGCCGGTCATGCCGCCGCCATGCCAGAGCAGCAGCGGCACCTGGCCCTGGCGCCGGATGGGGTGGTGGTACTGGGCGTACATGCCCTCCACGCGGTAGGTGCCGTTGGGGTCGATGCGCACCGGCCGGGCGCCGGGCACCAGCACCACCTCGCGCGCCGGGCGGCCGCTGACCTGCGCCTCCCGCCCGCCGACATGGAAGCTGCCCATGCCGCCGATGGCGAGCGGCGGCTCCTCGGCCCGGGCGGCCAGGGCGAGCAGCAGCGGCAGCAGGAGCGGCAAAAGGCGCATACCGGTCAGACTACACGCGGCCTTGCCCCGCCGTCACACCCTTGTGCAGCATGGGCCATGGCCATGCTCGTCTTTCCTGTCGCCGCCCTGCTGGAGATCGCCGGCTGCTTCGCGGTCTGGGCGTGGTGGCGCGGCGGGGTCTCGCCCTGGTGGCTGGCGCTGGGGCTGGCGGCGCTGGCCGGCTTCGCGGCGCTGCTGGCGCTGCTGCCCAGCGCCCAGGCGGGGCGCGCCTTCGCCGCTTATGGCGGGGTGTATATCGTGGCCAGCCTGGGCTGGATGTGGGCGGTGGAGGGGGTGCGGCCGGATGCATGGGATGGCGCGGGCGCGGCGCTGTGCCTGCTGGGGGCGGCGGTGATCGTCCTCGCCCCGCGCTGATGGACGCGCGCCCGGCCGCATGCCAGCCTCGCAGCCGAACGGGGGAAACACATGGCGCGCATCCGCACACGCACCCGGGCAGACCTGCCCGCGGAAGACCAGGATTTGTTGAAACGCGACATCACGCTCTACCGCGTGCTGTCCAACAACCCCACCGCCATGCGCGCCTTCTCGGGCCTGGGCCAGTATATCCGGCACAAGAGCATCCTCGATGCCCGGCTGCGCGAGTTGGCCATCCTGCAGGTCGGCTGGGTCGCCCGCGCGCCCTATGAATGGTCGCACCACATCAAGATCGGCTATGATTTCGGCGTCACCGACGCGGATATCCGCGCGCTGATCGCCGAGACGGCAGGCGAGACGACGGCCCTGGACATCGATGCGCGGCTGGTGCTGCGCGCGGCGCGCGAGGCCGCCGCCGGCCCCGGCGTTTCGGCGGAGACCTATGCGGCACTCGCAAAAATCCTGGACGAGCCGCGCATGGTCGACCTCGTCGTCACCATCGCCTTCTATTGCGGCGTGGTGCGGCTGCTGGCGAGCTTCGAGGTCGATGTGGAGCCGGAATACCAGCCCTATCTCGACAAATACCCCTTCCCGGAAAAGGAATGACCATCATGGCCGGACGGCTTGCAGGCAAACGCATCTTCGTCACCGCCGCCGGCCAGGGCATGGGCCGGGCCTCGGCGCTCGCCATGGCGGCGGAGGGTGCCAGCGTGGTCGCGACGGACCGGGACGCTGCGAAACTGGCCGGGCTGGGCGAGGCCGGCATCGAGTGCCATCCGCTGGACGTGCTGGATGACGCCGCGGTGCTGCGCGCGGTCACCGCCGCCGGGCCGCTGGACGTGCTGTTCAACTGCGCGGGCTTCGTGCACCAGAACACCGCGCTGACCTGCACCGACGCCGATTGGGATTTCGCCTTCGCGCTGAACGTGCGGGCGATGTGGAAGGTGCTGGCCGCCGCCCTGCCGGGGATGCTCGAGCACAGGCGCGGCTCGATCATCAACATGGCGAGTGCCGCGGGCTCGATCAAAGGGGCGCCCAACCGCTTCGTCTACGGCACCACCAAGGCCGCGGTGATCGGCATGACGCGGGCCGTGGCCGCCGACACCGTGACGCAGGGCGTGCGCTGCAACTGCCTGGCGCCGGGCACGGTGGACACGCCCAGCCTGCATGACCGCATCGCCGCCAATGCCGATGCCGCGGGCGGCTTCGAGGCGTCCCGCGCCGCCTTCATCGCCCGCCAGGCGATGGGCCGGCTGGCGACGGCGGAGGAGCTGGCCGCGCTGGTCGTCTACCTCGCCACCGATGAGAGCGCCTTCGTCACCGGCCAGGCCATCGTGATCGATGGCGGCTGGACGCTATAGGGCCGCGGCATAGGCCTCGGCGGAGAAGCCGACGAGACGGCGGTCGCCCAGATCCAGCACCGGGCGCTTGATCATCGAGGGCTGCGCCAGCATCAGCGCGATGGCGCGGGCCTCGGTGAGGTCAGCGCGCTCGGCCTCGGGCAGTTTGCGGAAGGTGGTGCCGGCGGTGTTGAGCAGTTTCGGCCAGCCATGTTCGGCGACCCAGGTTTTCAGCGTAGCTTCGTCAATGCCCTGGGTCTTGTAGTCGTGAAAGCCGTGCGGGATGGCATGGGCATCCAGCCAGGCCCGGGCCTTCTTCATGGTGTCGCAGTTCCTGATGCCGTGGATGGTGATCATGCCTTCTCCTCGCGGGCTTCGAGGAAGGCCTCGACCTCATCGATCGAGGCGCAATAGGGGTAAACCTTGTCGCCGAGAAGGATCTGCATGGTCTGCCCATCGCGCAGCATGTAGCCGCCATGGGCCAGCACGCGCTTGTCGGGCTTCGCCGCGATCATGAGATGCAGGCCAAGCCGGGTGGCGACACGGCGCACCCGGCGCTCGATGGAGCGCGGAATGCTGGCGCGGCTCATGGCCGGCCCATCAGCGGCACCGCGACGGCCGGGGTGGCCGGCATTTTGGGTCGTGGCTGGTCCGGTTCACGCGCTCTGCTCCATCGCCAATGCATAGTTCCTGCGCGCGCGACGTGCCATCCCCGGCCCGCAGAAGGCCTGGCGTCAGGCGGCCGCTTTACCAGTTCAGTGGGGTTGCGCGCTCACCGCCGACGCGCCGCCTGGGCGCCAGGCATCGACGGCCTCCCTGCGGAAGCGCCCGGGCGAGATTCCCGCCTCACGGGTGAAGGCCGCGGTGAAATGCGACTGGCTGGCAAAGCCGCATTCCAGGGCAATGGCGGCCAGCCCCCAGCTTCCATCCCGCAACAAGTCCCGCGCGCGGTTGAGGCGGCGGGAGAACACGAACCGCGCCGGCGTCTCGCCCACCGTCGCCTTGAACATCCGCGAGAAGTGGAAGGGCGAGAGGCCGACGAGCGCCGCCATCTCGTCGAGGCTGATCTGACGGTCGAGATGCGCCTCGACATGGTCGCTCACCCGCCGCAGCTTGGCAGGGGTGAGGCGGATGCGCTGGCTGGGCGGCTCGATGGCGCGGGGGTCGCAGCGGCTGAGGAGATTGGCGATGGTGCGCGTCAGGCCGTCCACGACAAGGTCGGAGCCGAAGCCGGGGTTCTGGATTTCAGCCACCATCATGGCGGTCAGCTGCGCCACGCGGTCATTCCGGGCCAGGAAGAGCGGGGATTGCAGCGTGCCGTCGGGCCGCAGCGTCATCGCCGCCATGGCACCCGGGGCGAAGGACAATTCCAGGAAGCCGGTTTCGGCCGGAAACTCCAGCATCGAGCCCAAGGTGACCGGCACGAAACTGGCCATGCCCCGGCGCATGGCGCCATCCACCCGCTGGCCATTGCAGTGGCCGGTCAGCGCGCCGGGGGTATTGGTGTTGAGGATCAGCGTGTCCGTCCGCGTCCGGCGGCAGAACAGGCCGGCCATGCGCACATCGCGCACGCAGATATGCTGGACAACCTGGATGGCCGCCCCGGGCGGGGAGAGGACCTCGCCGATCGGCTCGGCCGAGAAACGGCTTTCATCGTAGCTCATCGCGCCTGTGGCGGGGGCGATGTGGGGCTGTGCCTGCATGGCGAGGGATTCCGGAAGCCAGAGTTTAGCCGTGACCATTCTGGCGGGACATGGAGGGGGCCAGCCCGGAGGCGGCCCGTCTCATGGGTGGATCGGGTAGCCCTCCCATGCGGGACATACTGTTGGCAGGGCGCGCCTGGGTCAACGGGCGGTTGGTTTCACATTTTGGTCATGCGCGCTGGCGGCACGGGCCGATGCGGCCGCAGGTCGAGCCGGTTCCATCGCTGTAGCGATCCCCGGGCCTTCGGGTTTCCCCCCGGGAAGGCTACTCCATCGATCCACGCGCACAGCGCCGCCGTTTTCGGTTCGCCACCGCCACCCACCCACGGCACACCTCTGGCGAAATTTCTACCGACGGCCTCGGCACCTCATGGGGCGTTCCGCGGCATGCGGGTTGCAGGGCGCGGCCGGAAGCGCCTTTCGCAACCTCACCCGCGCGGCCCCTCACCCCGCATCCAGCGGATCGCCACCGGCATCCAATGGCCCGCCGGATCACCGCTGTCATAGCTCGCACCGAGATGATCCTGTCCCGGCAGCACCAGCCTGGTGGCCCGCGGCAGGGCGGCGGCGAATTCCTCGGCCTGGGTGATGAGATGCGGGAAGTCGCGCTCGCCCCAGCTGATCAGAAAGGGTGGCGGGTTGGCCGGGATGTGAAACAGCGGCGAGGCCAGGCGATCCGCCGCCGCATCCGGCCCCAGGAAACGTGGCCGACCGGGCAGGCCCGAGCCCTCGCCGAAGCGGTACACCCCGCTGACCGGCAGGCAGCCCGCGATCAGGGCGCGGTGCGGCCCCAGCGCCAGCAGGCTGGCGTAGTGCCCGCCCGCCGAATGCCCGCCCACGAAAACCCGGCCGCCCTGCCCGGCCACAGCCAGCAGGGCCGCCGTGCAATCCGCGAGCCCGGTGGGGAAGACATGCGCCGGCGCCAGCCGGTAGCCGGCGGAGACGAAATGGAAGCCCGCGGCATTCAGCCCCGGCGCCATGAACGCCATCCATTCCTTGTAGCCATTGGTCCAGCCGCCGCCATGGAAGAACAGCAGCGTGTCGGCGGCGGGGTCCGCGGCCGGGAAGCGCAGCAGGCCCTGATAGGGGTCGGGGCCATAGGCGCCGGCCTCGCCGGAAAGCCCCTCGCCCAACCGCAGCGCCTCGACATGATAGCGTTCGCCGATGGGGGAAAATGGCTCCTGCGGCGGATAGGCTTTCACAGGATGCGCACCCGCTCCACCACCATCGCCGGGTCCACCAGGCGGCCGCGGTCGATCACCACCTCATTGTCGAGCATGATCGTGCAGTCGCGCATCGGCACGTCGTAATGGCCGCGCGTGGCGCGCTTGCCGCCGCCCTGGGTGTTGGGGCCGGTGGAGAACAGGAAGTTTCCGGGGAAGGTGCGGGCGGCGGCGCGGGAGCGTTCCGGGTCATCGCCATTCAGCGCGATGGAGCGCCAGAGCGATTGCGGGTTCAGCCCCCAGCCGAGATGCGACACCGCGAAGGGGTCCATGTCGCCCGGGCTTTCCTTGTGGTCGGAGAGCCAGTCATCCATCAGCTTCGCATCGAGGCCGCCCTCGATCCTGGTGATGAAGCCGTTTTCCACCGTCAGCTCCACCGCATCCTGCACATAGCGGCAGAAGGGCAGGATGATGATGTCGCCCGGCGCCAGCACCACGCGGCCATTCGCCGAGCCTTCGTTGGGGAAGGTGTGGATATGCCCGGCCCCCCAATGGTCGAAATGCCCGGGCTCATCGGCGTAGCCCCATTGCGACATCACCGGATAATCGCCGGTGCGGTAGGTGAAATCGGTGCCGGCGGCGGAGGTGACGCGCACCTCGCGGGTTTGCCGGTAGCGCGCCTCGGCATGCTTCACCGCCTCCTTCAGCCCGGGCGGCGAGAGCAGGTTTTCCAGATCGTCGGGGGCGTCGATGATCATCAGCACCCTTGTGCCGCCGCCCATCACCTCCTTCAGCCATTTGGTGAAGAGCGGGACGTGGAAGATGACGATGATGTCGGCCGCGCGCACGGCGTCGAGCGTGCCCTTGCATTGCCCGATGGTCGGCACCCCCACGCGCGACCAGCTGGGGATGGAATTGACGCAGATCTCGTACACATCCGCGCCGAGATCATCGGCCGCGGCGAAGGCGGCCTGGATGTATTCGCGCCGCGTCGAGAGGTCGGAGATGCAGGCCACCGTCTCGCCCTTCGAGACCTTCGACATGGCGAATTGCCGGCGGTAGAGGGCGGCGAGGCGGGCCGGGTTCAGCTCCTGGGCGCGGAAGGCGGCGTGCTGCATGGCGGGGCTCCTTGATGGCCGGGATGGTGGCAAGCGCCCCCCAGCCGGTCAATCAGCCGTATCGGCCCAGCAGCACCAGCACAACGCCCGCCACCACCACCAGCGCGCCCACGCGGTCGGCCATGCGGATGCGCTCCCTGAGATAAAACCGGCTGACCAGCAGGGTGAAGATGATCTCCACCTGCCCCACCGCCCGCACCATGGCCACCGGCGCCAGGGCGAAGGCCGAGAACCAGCAGCCCGAGCCGCAGGCCGAGAGCGCGCCGACCACCGCCGAATCGCGCCAGGTCGAGAACACCCGGGCCATCTCGCCCGGCTCGCGCGCCAGCAGCCAGCCGCCCTGCATCACCGTCTGCAACGCGTTGATGACGACGAGGCAGACCAGCGCCTGCAGCACCAGGTCATCGCCGCCCAGCGCCTGGTTGGCGGATTTGATGAACACCGAACACACCGCGAAGGCGAAGCCGGCGGCGATGCCGAGCATGGCAGAGGGTTGGAGGGTGGCCTCGATCAGGCCCTTGGCGGAGAGATTGGCCCCGGCCAGCGAAAGATACAGCACGCCGCCGACCGAAATCGCGATGCCCAGCCAGGACAACCAGGGAATGGTCTCGCCCAGCAGCACGATGGCGATGATCGAGGCCTGGATCGCCTCGGTCTTGGAATACGCCGTGCCCACCGCGAAGCCGCGCCCGGCGAAGCTCATGATCAGCAGGTTGGTGCCGATGATCTGCCCCAGCCCGCCCCCCAGGCAATAGGCCCAGAACACCCAGGAGAACTCCCCCACCGACCCGCCGAAGGCGAGCCAATAGGCGCCCAGGATCGCCGCCCCCGCCGGCACGCCATAAAGATAGCGCACCACCCCCGCGCCATTGACCGAAAGCTGCCCGCGCAGCTTTTGCTGCTTGGCCGTGCGCCAGCACTGGAAGGCGGCGGCGGCGACGGTGAAGAGAATCCAGCCCGGGATCACGCGCGGCGGATCAGCCCCCAGCCAGGCTCCTCCACGGCGAGATGGCCGAGGCCTGAGCCTGCCAGCATGGCGGAGGTCTGCGCATCGGCCGTTTCCAGGATGGCGGCCGCATCGGCCCGCGGCACCCGCTCGCGCAACAACACCTCGCCGGCCACCACCACATCGCGCACATCGCTGCCCGAGGCGAAGCAGACAAGCCGCCAGACCGGCATATTGGCGGGCACCATATGCGGCGCCGAGAGGTCGACCGTGATGATGTCGGCCGCCATGCCCGGGGCCAGCGCGCCGAGGTCGGGCATGCCCAGGGCGCGCGCGGCATCCACCGTCACCATCTCCAGCACCCTTCCGGGCGGCAGCAGTTTTTCGTCCATGGCCGCGCGCTGGGCGTATCGCCGGGCCATGAACATGTGGCGGAACATGTCGGTGCTGCGGTCGGGCGCGGTTCCGTCGCTGCCCAGGATGACATTCACCCCGGCCTCGAGCAGCCTCGCCACCGGGCAGAAGCCGCGCACGGCGGCGATCGCGCTGGGGTTGTGCACGACATGCGCCCCGGTCTCGACCAATGCCGCGATATCGGCATCCGTCAGGTCGGTGCAATGCGACAGGAAGGCGCCTGGCCAGAGCAGGCCGAATTCCTCGTGTGCCGCGGCGATGGAGCCGGCGCGGTGACCATCCTGGTGGAACAGCGCGCCATACCCGGCCGAGAGTGCGAGCATCTCCTGCCCCTGCGCGGTGATCAGGGCGCGGTTGGCCTCATCGCCGCGAAACACCGGCATCATCGTGCACAGGCTTTGCCGGCCGCGGTTGTGCAGCGTCGCGAAAAGCTCGCGCATCACCTCGAGCTGCCGCTCGGCGGTCACCGGGCGGCCATCGTAATTGTTGGGATAGGGCGGGCGGGAATAGCCCACCGCCATCACGTCGCGGATGCCCACCTGGGCGACGCCCTCGGCATGGGCGGTGCCATGCGCCACGTCGTCCACCCGCATCACGCAATCGCCGCCGCCCAGCACCGAGACGCCGGTGGTGATGCCGAACATCAGGCGCTCCAGCGCGGTGAGCGCGGCCTCGGCCTGCCAGAAGGCGGGGGGCGAGGCCTGGGTGTAAATGTGGCCCACGGCCTTGAACCAGGTCTGGCTGTCGCCGCTGCCCATGGTCTTCACCAGCCCATGACCGGCATGGCCGTGGCTGTCGATCAGCCCGGGCATGATGGCGCGGCCGGTGGCGTCGATGCGTTGGGCGGGGTTGGGGTGGGCGGCCTCGACCTCGGCACGCGGGCCGACGGCGGCGATACGGCCGTTTTCCACCGCCACGGCGCCATCGGGGATGACCCGGCGCAGGGCATCCATGGTGATGAGGGTGCCGCCGGAGATGAGGAGATCGGTCATGGCGGGAGAGTTCCGCGCGGGCGCGGTGCGGTCAATCCACCGTGGCGCCGGAACGCCGCACCACTTCCGCCCAGGTCGCGACATCGCGGCGCTGGATGGCGGCGAAGGCTTCGGGCGTGTTCACCGGCGCCGGGGCGATGCCCTGGGTGCTGCTCAGCCATTGCTGGAAATCGGCGGTGGTGATGATCTGCTGCACCGCCTCGTTGATGCGGGCCACGATCGGCGCCGGCAGCCCGGCGGGGCCGAACAACCCGTACCAGGTGGTGGAGACGAAGCCGGGCAGGTTGCAGGCCTCGGCCACCGTGGGCACGCCGGGCAGGGCCGCCACGGGCTGCGCCGTGGTCACCGCGATGGCCCGCGTCTGGTTGCCCTGGATGGCGCCGAGTGCCGGGCCGACCTGGTTGAAGAAGAGGTCCACATCGCCCGCCAGTACCGCCCCCTGTGCCCCGGGCTGGCCGCGATAGGGCACATGCAGCATGTCCAGCCCCGCGGCGGCGGCGAATTGCGCGCCGGCGAGATGGGTGGAGGCGCCATTGCCGGTGGAGGCGTAGCTCACCGCCTGCGGCCGGGCGCGGGCCGCGGCCAGCACATCGGCGCAGTTCTGAAGTTGCGGCCGGCGCGGGATCGACGTCGTCAGGACGTTAGGCACATCGCCCAGATGCGCAATCGGAGAAAAATCATTGACCACATGGAAGGGCAGCGTGCGGTAGAGCGACTGATTGATGGCATGCGTGCCCCCCGTGCCCATCAGCAGCATGTACCCATCCGGCCGCGACTTGGCGACCATGTCGGAGGCGATGTTGCCGCCGGCGCCGGAGCGGTTGTCGACGATGATGTTCTGGCCGAGCAGCCGGCCCAGCGGCTCGGCCAGGCGGCGGGAATAGATGTCGGTTCCGGCGCCGTTCGGAAAACCCGAGAGCAGGGTGATGGGGCGGCTCGGCCAGGCCTCCTGCGCATGCGCAAGGGCGGGGGCGGCGAGGGCGAAAAGGGTGCGGCGGCGCATGGCGGTTCTCCGGCTTGGCTGGAGGCAGACTAGCCTCTTAGATTGGTGGAATGAACATGACACACCAAAACATTGCCCGCGGCGGCCGCGCCATCTATGGCGCGCCGCTGGGCATCCTCATGCTGGAGGCCCGTTTCCCGCGCATTCCCGGCGATATGGGCAATGCCGGGACCTGGCCCTTCCCGGTGCTGTACAAGGTGGTGCGGGGTGCCTCGCCCGAACGCGTCGTGGTCGGCGGTGCGGCCGGGCTGTTGCCGGATTTCATCGCGGCCGGCCGGGAGCTGGTGTCGCTGGGGGCCGAGGCGATCACCACCAATTGCGGTTTCCTGTCGATCTTCCAGCGCGATCTGGCGCAGGCGCTGGCGGTGCCGGTGGCCACCTCCGCCATGATGCAGGTCCCCTGGGTGCAGGCCACGCTGCCGCCCGGGCAATGCGTGGGAATCGTGACGGTGAACAGCGCCGGCATCACGCCCGCACATCTGGAAGGCGCTGGGGTGGCCGCCGACACGCCGATCGAGGGCTGCGAGAACGGCCGTGAATTCTTCCGCGTGCTGATCCGCGCCGAGAGCGAGGATATGGATGTGGATGCCGCCCGCGCCGATGTGGTGGGGGCCGCGGTGGCGCTGCGCGCGCGGGCGAAAAACCTGGGCGCGGTGGTGCTGGAATGCACCAACATGCCGCCCTATGCCGCCGATGTGCAGGCCGCTCTGGGCCTGCCGGTCTATGACATCTATTCGATGATCACCTGGTTCCAGGCCGGGCTGCGGCCGCGACGGTTCTGAGCCCTACCCCAGCCGCGGGTCCAGCCAGGGTGTTGCCTGCGCCTGCCACGGCGTTGCGGCGGCGCTCTCCTCATCCAGCGCCACACCCAGGCCGGGGGCATGCGGCACCAGGGCCGCGGCATCGGCAAAGCCCAGAGCGGCGCCGGGGCACAATGTGAAAAAGCGTTCGGTCTCGCCGAACTGCACCTCCAGCGGCAGCAGGTTGGGCAGGGTGGCGCAGGCATGCAGGGAATGGGCGTGGCAGCCCGGGCCGGTGGGGTTGTGCGGCGCGATTTCCACCCCCGCGGTCAGGGCAAGGGCAGCGATGCGCCGCATCTCCTCATGCCCGCCGCAATGTTTCATGTCCGGCATCAGCACATCGTAGCAGCCGGCCTCGATCAGCGGGCGATAGGCGGCCAGGCCGGAGAGGCTCTCGGCCCCGGCAAGCCGCATACCGCGGTCATTGGCCATGGATCGCAGCCGACGGATTTCTGCGTGGTTCGCCTCGGCCACCGGGCATTCGAGCCAGAACAGGTTCTGTTCAGCCACATCGCGGATCAGGCTGGCGGCGCCGCCGGGCGAAAAACGCCAATGCGCATCCACCATCAACGCGTGGTCCGACCCGATGGCGGCGCGCACGGCGGCGATGCGCGCCAGGCCCTGGGCATAGCCCTCGCGCCAGGCAGGGTCGGCCGCGTCTTCCCAGATGATCGGGTCGAAGGGTGCGAGCTTGATGGCCGTGAAGCCGGCGGCCAGCGCGCGGCGGGCGGCGGCGGCAAAGCCCTCTGATGTGCGCGGGTTGGTGCCGCGGTTGATGTTGGCATAGAGCGGGATGCGCGGCCGCAGCGCGCCACCCAGCAAGGCGTGGATGGGTTTTCCCGCTTCCTGCCCCGCCAGATCCCAAAGCGCGCCCTCGAAGGCGCTGAGCACGGTCTGCGCCACCAGCCCGCCAGGGGCGTGTGGCAGAAGCCGCGCCAGGCGGTTGCGGGCACCGGCATCCGCGCCGGTGACGCGGCCCGCCAGCCGCGCCGCCTCGGCCGCCAGCGGCGCCTCCTGATTGGCCAGGGTGCATTCGCCCAGGCCGGTCAGGCCATCGGCCGTGCGGACGAGCAGGAAACACCAGTTGGTGCGGGGCGTGACGGCCACGCCATGGAACTCGACCGCGGTGATCAGCATGCTATTCGGCCCGGATATTGGCCTGGGCGGCCAGGCGGCGCCATTTCGCGATATCCTGCCGCACGCGGGTGGCCAATACGGCCGGCTCGCTCATCACCAGCTGGCCGCCGATGCTGGCGATGCGCTCCTGCACATCGGGCAGGGTCGCGATGCGGCGCAGTTCGGGCAGCAACCGCCCGCCGATGGCCGACGGCAGGCCGGGTGGGCCGAAGAGGCCATTCCAGGCCAGGGTCTCGAAGCCCGGCAAGCCGCTTTCATGCAAGGTGGGCACATCGGGCGTGGCCCCCCAGCGGGTGAGGGAGGTGACGGCCATCAGCCGCATCTCGCCCCGCGCCACGAAGCCCTGCAGGTTCACCAGATTGCCAATGACCAGCGGCGCATCGCCCGAGACCACCGCCTGGCCCATCTGCGCCGCACCCCGGTAGGGGATATGGGTGAGTTGCACGCCGGCCATGGCCTGGAACAGCTCGCCGGAGAAATGCGAGGAGGAACCCGGCCCGGCCGAGGCGTAGTTCACGCTGCCCGGCGGGCGGGCGCGCAGCAGCGCCAGCAACTCCGGCACCGTCGCCGCCGGCAGCGCGCGCGGGTTGATGCAAAGGGCGTTCGGGCCGCTGACCAGCAGCGAGATGGGCGTGAAATCACTCTCCAGATTATACGGCAGATCGCGATACAGCGCGGCGTTGATGCCGTTGGAGCCGGCATTGCCCAGCAGCAGCGTGGCGCCATCGGCCGGGCTCCGGAAGACATGCTCGACGCCGATGCGCCCCCCTGCCCCCACCCGGTTGTCCACCGGAAAGGGCTGGCCCAGCGCGCGTTCCAGGTGGTGGGCGAAGATGCGTGCAGTGATGTCGTTGCCGCCGCCCGGCGCATCGGGCACCACGAGGCGCACCTGGCGGTCCGGCCATGCGGTTTGCGCCAGCGCGGGCGTGGCAAGGCTTGCGGCAAGCAGGTGGCGGCGTTGCATGGCGGGTCTCCCTGGTCCGGGAGACTATTTGGGCGGCGGGAACGGGGCAACCGGCCCCGGGCGCTGGGGAAAGACCTGCGGGAAGATGGGGAACGGAATGGTGGCCTGGGGCATCGGCTCCGGCCGGCAATCGGGCCGCAGCGGCCCGCAATCCCAGCGATGCGCCGAGGGCCGGCCGGTCAGGCTTCCCCCGGTCTCATAGCGGCAGGCGCAAAGACGCCCGGCCATGCAGATCAACTGTCCCTCCCGCGCGTTGTTGCAGGCCGGCGGAATTTGCGCCGCGGCCGGAAGGGTCAGGAACATCAGGAGCCACCACATGCCCCAAGAATGGCCGGCGCCGGTTGCCCAAAGATGAAAAAGGCCCCGGCGTTTCCGCCGGGGCCCCGCAAGCGCATCCCGAAGGGATGGCTTATTTCATCGTCACGGCCTGGCGGCCGCGCTGGCCGTCACGCACGTCGAGCGCGACCTTCTCGCCCTGCTGCACATCCTGCTTGCCCGCGCGCTGCAGGACGGAAGAGTGCAGGAAGACATCCTGGCCGCCATCATCGGGGGTGACGAAGCCGAAGCCGCGCACCTGGTCGAACCACTTGACGGTCCCGTTCACCGCATAGGTCGGGCCGCCGGCGTCACCGCCGCCGCCGAAGTCACGCCGCGGCGGGCCGCGATCGCCACCCATGCCGCCACCAGGCGGGCCGCCGAAGTCGCGACGCGGCGGACGATCGCCAAAGCCGCCGGGCGCACCGAAGCCGCCACCGCCGCCACCGAAACCACCCGGGGCGCCGAAGTCACGACGCGGCGGACGGTCACCGAAATTGCCGCGCGGCGGACGGTCGCCAAAACCACCGGGGGCGCCGAAGCCACCACCCATGCCGCCACCGGGCGGGCCACCGAAGTCACGGCGCGGCGGACGATCGCCGAAATTGCCGCGCGGCGGACGGTCGCCAAAGCCACCGGGGGCGCCGCCGAAGCCGCCCCGTGCGCCGCCTGCGCCGCCACCGGGGCCGCGCTTCAATTCGGTGATCCGCGTCACGAGGCGCCGACCCGTGCGATCGGAACCGATCTCGCACACCAGCGTGTCGTCTGTGTCGGGCTGCTCGATGCCCGCATCGGTCAGGGCGGAGGCGTGAAAAAAGACGTCCTGCCCATCCGGTCCGAGCACGAAGCCGAAGCCCTTGCGCCCGTTGTACCACTTAACCTTGGCTTCAATCAGCCCGCCTTCCGGCATATTGTCAGACACGTTGGTGCACAATCCAAATTCAGAAACAAGGCCCTGCGGGATGCATGGCTACGCGCCGAATATGGCATCATGTCCTGGGGATTGCGAGAGGAATCATCCGGCGAAGCGCCGGGGGGAGAATTCCGCGGCGTGGGCGGGGGATTCGCCAGCCAGCAGCGCCACCGCCAGGGCCGCGCTGGCCGGCCCGCCCACCAGCCCGACATGGCCATGGCCAAAGCCATGCACCACATCCGCGCTGGCGTGCGACAGGCCCAGACAGGGCTTGCCATCGGGCATCGAGGGCCGATGGCCGAGCCAGACCCGCACCCGCTCGGGCGGCAGATCGGCCGGCAGGCCGGGCACGGTGCGGATCAAATGATCGCGAAGGATCTCGGCCCGTTTCCAGTTCGGCGCGGCGTCGATGCCGGCGATTTCCACCTGCCCGGCCACGCGCAAGCCGTTCGCGGTGCGGATGACGCTCATCTTGCCGTCGAAGGGCATGAGCGGGGTGCGGGTTTCAACCTCGGGGGCGATGATCTCGGCGTGGTAGCCGCGCTCGCTCTCCAGCGGGAGGTTGTCGCCGGCGGCGGCGGCGAGCGGTTTTGAGCGGGCGCCGGCGGCGATCAGCGCCAGGTCGGCCGCGACCTCGCTTTGGCTGGTCAGGACCGCCTTGAGGCGGCCGAGCTCGATGCAGAAGCCGGTGGCGGCGGCCTGGATGCGCTGCGCGCCGCGGGCCTCGGCCAGCGCCACAAGGGCCGCGACATAGGCGCCGGGGTCGGTGCAGCTCGCACCCTCATCGGTGTGGATGGCGAAGCGGTAGCGGCGGTCCAGCGCCGGCTCCTGCTGGCGCAGCGCGTCCTCGTCCAGCTCGCGCCAGGTGCAGCCGACCTGTTGGCGGACCCGCCAGGCCAGGGCTTCCGCCTCGAAACCGGCGCGGTCGGCCCAGACATACATCAGGCCTTTTCGCTCGATGAGATGCTCCACGCCGGCCTCGCGGGCCAGAGCGAGGTGGCGGGCGGGGGCGTCTTCCAGCAGGGCGCGCAGGGCCTGGGCGGTGCGGAGCACCCGCGCCTCGGTCCAGCCCGCGGCCAGGTAGCGCGCCAGCCAGGGGGCGACCTTGGGGAAATAGGACCAGCGGATGGCCAGCGGCCCCAGCGGGTCGGCCAGGAATTTCGGCACCTTCTTCCACAGCCCGGGCAGCGCGGGCGGGATGACACTCAGTGGATTGAGCCAGCAGCCATTGCCGTAGCTGGCCGATTGCTCACCGCCCGGCGGGCCGGGGTCGAGAATGGTAACCTGCCAGCCGCGCGAAAGCCCCTCCAGCGCCGAGCAGGCGCCCATGATGCCGGCGCCGATGACGACGAGATGGGTCACTTTTTCCGCAAGCCGGCGTCCGCGGGTGCCAGCAGCGAGACATGGGCGGAGACGACGCGCCAGCCCTCGGCCATCCGGGCCATGATCTTGGTTTCGCGGCCGATCAGGCCGGTTTCCACGCGTTCATATTCCAGGTGGGTCGCGGCGAAATCCGGCCCGAAGGTGACGATATGCACCTTCCGCGTGGTGCGCGCGGCGTAGCGCGCCACGCTGGAACGGAAGGCGCGGATGGCGTCATGGCCATAGAGGATTTCGGTCACGCCAAAGCGCACCGTGCGTATGTCGGCCCAGAAGATGGCGTCCAGCGTGGCGGTGTCATTGGCGGCGATCGCCGCTTCGTAGCGGTCGAAGACGGCGCGGACTTCGGCGTGGATTTTGGGGTCATCAAGCTGCATGGCGCCATTGGGCCATGCCCGGACGGGAAGGGAAAGACCCGTCAGGCCGCCGGACGGCGCAGCAGCAAAACGCCCAGGCCCAACGCCACCATGAGAGCAGCGCCACCCTGGCGCAAGCGCAGCAACAGGCCGCCGCGCCGGCCCGCGGCGTCACGAACCCGGCCCGCCGCCAGCGCCACGACGGCATCCACCGCGGTATTTGCCGCGACGCAAATGCTGCCGAGAGCCACGAACTGCAAAGCGACACCGCCCTGCGCGGGCTGCACGAATTGCGGAATGAAGGCCAGGAAGAAGGCCGCGGTCTTGGGGTTCAGCGCCTCCACCACCACACCCTCGCGGAAGGCGCGTGCCATGCCGATGGGCGGCAGCGCCTCGCCCGCCGAAAGCGAATGGCCGGCCTGGCGCCAGGCCTGGATGCCCAGCCAGACCAGGTAGCACCCGCCCAGGATCTTCATGACGGTAAAGGCCTCGGCGCTGGCCATCAGCACCGCCGAGAGCCCCACCGCGCCGGCGGCCACATGCACCATGCCGCCCAAAGCGGTCCCGGCGGTGGAGGCCAGCCCCTCGCCCAGGCCACCCGCCAGCGTGCGGGCGCCCACATAGAGCATGCCCGGCCCGGGAATGACCGCAAGCAGCAGGACCGCCGCAAGGAACAGCCAGATCTCCGCGCCGGCCAAGACCTCAGCCCGCCGCTATGACCGCGCGCTTGGCCATAACCCCCACCAGATGCGCGCGGTATTCGGCGCTGCCATGGATGTCGCTGTTCAGCCCATCCGCATCCTGCTTGATGCCGGCCACCGCACCTGGCGCCCAGCTGGCGGCCAGCGCCGTTTCCATCGCGCTCTGCCGGAACACACCCGGACCGGCGCCATTGATCACGACGCGCACGCCCATCGGCCCCTTGGAGACGAAGGCGCCGGCCATGACGTAGCGGCTGGCCGGGTTCTTCATCTTGGCGTAGCCGGCCTTCTCCGGGATCGGGAATTCGATGGCGGTGAGGATCTCGTCCGCCTCCAGGGCCGTTGTGAACATACCCTGGAAGAAGTCATCGGCGGCGATCTTGCGCTTGGAGGTGTGGATGGTCGCGCCCAGCCCCAGCACCGCGCCGGGGTAATCCGCCGCCGGATCATTGTTGGAGACCGAGCCGCCGATGGTGCCGCGGTTGCGCACCTGCACGTCGCCGATATGGCTGGCCATATAGGCGAGCGCGGGGATGGCCGCGGTCACGACATCGGAGGTCGCGACCTCGACATGCCTGGTCAGCGCGCCGATGACGATGGAATTGCCGACCTTCTTGATGCCCTTCAGGTCCGCGATGCCCGAAAGGTCGATCAGCGAGGAGGGCTTGTTCAGCCGGTGCTTCAGCGCCGGCAGCAGGGTGTGGCCGCCGGAGACCAGCTTCGCATCCGGATCGGCCGCCAGCAGCTTCACGGCATCGGCGACGGAGGCAGGCTTGTGATAAGCGAAATCATACATCTTCGATGTCTCCTTATGCCGACCGATTCACCCCAAGGCGATCGGGCGGAGGTTGTCTCTCGGTTATTCGGCGGCCATGCGCGGCGCGTTGCTGTGAATGATGGACCAGATTTTGGCCGGTGTCGCCGGCATCTCCACATGCCGCACGCCGTAATCGCGCAGCGCATCGACGACGGCGTTGATCACCGCAGGCGGCGAGCCGATGGCGCCCACCTCGCCACAGCCCTTCACCCCCAGCGGGTTGTGGGTGCACAGCGTGGTGTGGGTGGCGACGGAGACGGGTGCCAGGTCATCGGCGCGCGGCATGGTGTAGTCCATCATCGAGCCGCTCACGAGCTGTCCCTGCGGGTCATAGACGCAGGCCTCCAGCAGCGCCTGGCCAATGCCCTGGGCGACGCCGCCCTGGACCTGGCCCTCGACGATCATCGGGTTGATCACCCGGCCCACATCATCGACGGCGGTGAAGTTCACCACCGAGATGGCGCCGGTTTCAGGCTCGATCTCGACCTCACAGATGTGGCAACCGCCGGGGTAGGTAAAATTCTTCGGGTCGTAGAAGGCGGTTTCCTCAAGGCCGGGCTCGATCTCCTCGATCGGATAGTTGTGCGGCACATAGGCGGCCAGGCTGATATCCGTCAGGCTCTTGGTCTTGTCCGTGCCGGCGACCCGAAAAGTGCCGCGGTCGAACTCGATATCGGCGACATCGGCCTCCATCAGATGGGCTGCGATTCTCTTCGCCTTGGCGACGATCTTGTCCATCGCCTTGACCATGGCCGAGCCACCAACTGCCAACGAACGGCTGCCATAGGTGCCCATGCCGAAGGGCACCTTGGCCGTGTCGCCATGGACGATGTCGACATTGGCCACCGGCACGCCCAGACGGTCGGAGACCAGCTGCGCGAGGGTGGTCTCGTGCCCCTGGCCATGGCTGTGGGTGCCCGTCAGCACGGTGACGGAGCCGGTGGGGTGGACGCGGATCACGCCCACCTCATAAAGCCCCGCCCGCGCACCCAGGGCGCCGACCACGGCGGAGGGCGCGATGCCGCAGGCTTCCAGATAGGTGGAGATGCCGATGCCGCGGAGTTTTCCGTGCCTGGCTGCCTCCGCGCGGCGCGCCTCGAAACCAGCCCAGTCGGAGGCCTTCATCGCCATGTCCAGCGTCGAGAAGTAGTCACCGCTGTCATATTCCAGCGCCACCGGCGTCTGGTAGGGGAACTGGTCGGGACGAATAAAATTCTTCCGGCGGATTTCGATCTTGTCGATCCCGGTCTCCCGCGCCGCCACATCCACCAGGCGCTCGATCAGGAAGGTCGCCTCCGGCCGCCCGGCGCCGCGATAGGCATCGACCGGCACGGTGTTGGTGAACACCGCCTTGACCTGGGCATAGATCGTGGGCGTCTGGTAGCAGCCGGCCAGCAGCGTGGCGTAGAGATAGGTCGGCACCGAGGTCGCGAAGGTGCTGAGATAGGCGCCCATATTCGCCTGCGTCACCACGCGAAGGCCGAGGAACTTTCCATCTGTGTCCAGCGCCAGTTCCGTCTGCGTGATGTGGTCGCGGCCATGCGCGTCGGTCATGAAGGATTCGGTGCGGTCCGCCGTCCATTTGATCGGGCGATGCACGCGGGCCGCGGCCCAGGTGACCGCCGCTTCCTCGATGTAATGGAAGATCTTGGAGCCGAAGCCGCCGCCCACATCCGGCGCCACCACGCGCAGCTTGGATTCGGGGATGTTGAGGACGAAGGCGCCCATCAGCAGCCGGATCACATGCGGGTTCTGGCTGGTGGTGTAGAGCGTGTGCTCGTCGGTGGTCGGGTCGTAATCGCCGATGGCGGCGCGCGGCTCCATGGCATTGGGGATCAGGCGGTTGTTCACCAGCTCGAACTTCACCACGTGCTTCGCCTTCGCGAAGGCGGCGTCGGTCGTGTCCTTGTCGCCGATATGCCAGTCGTAGCAGATATTGCTGGGGATATCGTCATGCACCGCGGGGGCGCCCGCGGCCTGGGCCTGGGGCATGTCGGCCGCCGCCGGCAGCACCTCGTAATCGACCATGATCGCCTCGGCCGCGTCGCGCGCCTGGGGGCGGGTTTCGGCCACCACCAGCGCCACGGCATCGCCCACGAAGCGCACCTTGCCCTGTGCGAGCACGGGGTGCTTCGGCTCGCTCATCGGCGTGCCGTCCTTGTTGTGGATCTGCCAGCCGCAGGGCACGCCGCCGATATCGGCCATGTCCTCGCCGGTGAAGATGGCGATGACACCGGGCATGGTTTTCGCCGCCGCCAGGTCGATGCTGGTGATCCGCGCATGCGGGTGCGGGCTGCGCAGGAACCAGGCGTAGGTCTGGCCCGGCCGGTTGATGTCATCGGTGTAGCGGCCGCGGCCGGAGAGGAAGCGCAGGTCTTCCTTGCGCTTCACGCTGGCGCCAATGCCCTCGAAGGGGATGATGGTGTCCATGATGCTCGCTCCCTGAACGGGCGCGCCACCTGTGCCGGCGGCTTGGCGCCCAAAGACACACCGCGCGCCGACCATACGGCGCGCGGGCGAAAGACCTATTCGGCGGCGGCGGCGATGGTGTCGCGCTTGCCATGCATCACATCGGCCGCGGCGGCGATTGCCTTGACGATGTTGTGATAGCCGGTGCAGCGGCAGAGATTGCCCTCCAGCCCCTCGCGGATCTCGCGCTCGGTCAGTCCCTCGGGGTGCTTCTGCACCAGGTCGATGGCGCTGAGCACCATGCCCGGCGTGCAGAAGCCGCATTGCAGCGCGTGGTATTCGCGGAAGGCCTCCTGCATGGGGTGCAGCGTGCCGTCGGCGGCCGCCAGGCCCTCGATGGTGGTGACCTGCGCGCCCTCGCACATCACGGCGAGCGTGGTGCAGGATTTCACCGATTCGCCGTTGATATGGACGACGCAGGCGCCGCACTGGCTGGTGTCGCAGCCGACATGGGTGCCGGTGAGGCGAAGCTTTTCGCGCAGCAGCTCCACCAGCAGGGTCCGGCCTTCGACCGCCACGCTGTGCTGCTTGCCGTTCACCGTGAGTGTGACTTGCGGCATGATCCGCCTCCCGTCGTTAAGTGATGTTGAGATGGAGCCTCGCCGCAAGG
This sequence comes from Acetobacteraceae bacterium, assembly GCA_021732665.1. Taxonomy (GTDB): domain Bacteria; phylum Pseudomonadota; class Alphaproteobacteria; order Acetobacterales; family Acetobacteraceae; genus Rhodovarius. The sequence goes on along the minus strand of JAKFUL010000021.1, from coordinate 9,627 downwards.
CCGCAAGGCGTCAAGCCGGTGGTTCGCGGCGGACGCGGGTCAGCCAGGCCAGAAGGCCAAAGATCGGAAGGGTTGGCAGCCAGATCACGCCCAGTTAGCCGATGATGAACATCACGGTGAAACCGTCGCCGTAGGGGTGGTCCGGCACGCCATCCGTCAGGACGTAGGTGATCGCCCCGACGGCCAGGCAGAACGGCAGGATCAGCGCCCCCAGGAACATCCGCCAGAACAGAACACCCCAATGTCCCCGACCCCCGTGGCTCCGAACCTGTGCCGCCATCTCAGCCGGCCGGCGGTGCCGGTTGGTTGATCACCACGCGCCTGCCCCGGGTGATCAACATCAGCAGGGCCAGAAGCGGCACACCGGCCAGCCACAACGCCCAAAGCACCCCCAGCACCCCCGCGCCGAACATCAGCGCCCCCGCCGCCACCTCCTCATCCTCCGACAGGACGTAGGATTGCAGCCCGGCGCAGGTGCCCAGCATCAGGATCGGCGGCACCAGCAGCACCAGCCAGAACAGCCATTTGACGATACGCCCGAAAATCCCGCGCGGCGCGCGGGCGACGAAGCGCAGGGTTTCAGGCGGCCCCAAGCTGGGCGGCCCGGAAGGCAGTGGCACCCGTGGTCTTCAGCAGCGGATTCTCCGCCTCCGGCAAATCATGCAAATGGCAGGCGGCCAGATGGTTGCTCCCGGTCGCCACCAGCTTCGGCTCCTCCTTGCGGCAGCGCTCGAAGGCATAGGGGCAGCGGGTGTGGAAGCGGCAGCCCGGCGGCGGGCGGATCGGGCTCGGCACATCGCCCTTGAGGATGATGCGCTGGAACTGCGCGCCCGGCTCCATCACCGGCACGGCGGAGAGCAGCGCCTCCGTATACGGATGCCTTGGCGCGCCAAAAAGGTCGCGCTTGTCCGCGACCTCGACGATCTTGCCCAGATACATCACCGCCACGCGGTGGGTCATGTGCTCGACGATGGCGAGGTCGTGGCTGATGAACAGCATGGCGAGGCCCAGCTCGGCCTGCAGATCCTGCAACAGGTTGACGATCTGGGCCTTCACCGAGACGTCGAGCGCCGAGACGGCCTCGTCACACACGATGACATCGGGGTCCGCTGCCAGGGCACGCGCGATGCAGATACGCTGGCGCTGCCCGCCCGAGAATTCATGCGGCCAGCGGTTCACCGCGTCGCGCGGCAGGCGGACCTTGTCCATCAACTCGCCCACCCGGCGGTCGATGTCGTCCTTTGCCGTGGCGATGCCGAAATTTGTGATGGGTTCGGCCAGGATGTCGCGCACCTTCATGCGCGGGTTCAGCGAGCTGAACGGGTCCTGGAACACGACCTGGATTTTGCGCCGCAGCGGCCGCAGCTCACCGGCCGACATGTCATCGATGCGCTTGCCATCCAGCACCACCTGGCCGGCGGTGAGCGGAAACAGCCGCAGCACCGCCTTGCCCACGGTGGATTTGCCGCAACCGCTTTCGCCGACCAGGGAGAGCGTCTCGCCCCGGTTGATCTCGAAGCTCACGCCATCGACCGCATAGACCTGGCCGACCGTGGTGCCGAAAAGCCCGCCCTTGACCGGGAAATGCTTCTTGAGGTCGGAGACCTGCAGGATGGGGTTCATGCTGCGACTGTCTCCCGCTCGGCGTAATGGCAGGCGGCGATATGGCCGGGCGTCTTCTCCTCCAGCCCCGGCACGACCTGCCGGCAGAGGTCGGTCGCGATATCGCAGCGCGAGGCGAAGACGCAGCCTTCCAGCTTGCGCTTCAGGCTGGGCACAAGGCCCGGGATTTCGGCGAGCCGCGTCGTCTCGCCGGTCAGCGAGGAGCCGAGCTTGGGCACCGAGCCGAGCAGGCCGCGGGTATAGGGGTGGCGCGGGTTGGCGAAGAGCTGCTGCACCGTCGCCTCCTCCACTTTGCGGCCGGCATACATGACGATGACCCGCTCGGCCACTTCGGCGACGACGCCGAGGTCATGGGTGATCAGCACGATGGCCGCGCCCACGCGGTGCTTGAGGTCGCGCATCAAATCCAGGATCTGCGCCTGGATCGTGACGTCGAGCGCCGTGGTCGGCTCATCGGCGATCAGCAGCTTGGGGTTGCAGGCCAATGCGATGGCGATCATCACCCGCTGGCGCATGCCGCCCGAGAGCTGGTGCGGGTATTCGCGCACCCGGCGCCGGGCCTCGGGGATGCCCACGAGTTCGAGCATCTCGATCGCCTTTTCCTCGGCCTGGTGGGCGGACATGCCCTGGTGCAGGCGCAAGGTCTCGCCGATCTGCTTGCCCACGGTCAGCACCGGGTTCAGCGAGGTCATCGGCTCCTGGAAGATCATCGAGATGCTGTTGCCGCGGATGTCGCGCATCTCGCGGTCCGACAGCTTGAGCAGGTCGCGCCCCAGGAACTTGATGGCGCCGGCGATCTTGCCCGGCGGCTCGGGGATCAGGCGCAGGATGGACATGGCGGTGACGGATTTGCCGCAGCCGCTCTCGCCCACGATGGCCAGCGTTTCGCCCGCATTGACGTGGAAGGAGACGCCATCCACAGCGCGGTTGATGCCGTCCGACGTGGCGAAGTGGGTCTGGAGTTGCTCGACGCTGAGCAGCGGTTCGGTCATCACAGTTTCTTTGCCAGGCGCGGGTCGATCGAGTCGCGCAATCCGTCACCCAGCAGGTTCACGGCCAGCACGGTGATGGAGAGGAAGACCGCGGGGAAGAAGACGATATAGGGCTTCACCTGCCACAGCGCCCGGCCCTCGGCCATGATGTTGCCCCAGGACGGGATGATGGGCGGCGTGCCGGCGCCGATGAAGGAGAGGATGGCCTCGGTGATCATCGCGGCGGCGCAGATATAGGTCGCCTGCACGGTCAGCGGGGCCAGCGTGTTGGGCAGGATGTGGCGCCACATGATCATGACGGTGCCGGTGCCCGAGGCCACGGCGGCATCGACATAAGGTTGCTCACGCAACGAAAGCACCACGCCGCGCACCAGGCGCGTCACGCGGGGGATTTCCGCGATGGTGATGGCCAGGATGACGTTCTGCACCGAGCCCCGGGTCAGCGCCATCAGCGCGATGGCGAGCAGGATGGGCGGAATGCTCATCATGCCGTCCATGACGCGCATGACGATGCTGTCGGCGAGGCGGATGAACCCCGCGAAGAGCCCGATGGCGAGCCCGATGGCGCTGGCGAAGAAGGCGACCGAGAAGCCGACCAGCAGCGACACCCGCGCGCCATAGAGCACGCGCGAATAGACATCGCGGCCGAGCATGTCCGATCCGAACCAGAACTCAGCGCCCGGCTCGCGCGTGCGCAGCGCGGGCGCGAGCGATGTCGGGTCCTTCGTCCAAAGGAAGGGCGCGAAGACGGCGACGAACAGCATCACCACCAGCAGCCCGCCGCCGATGGCGATGGTGGGGTAGCGGCGCAGATAGCCGATGAAGCCGCGCCGGGCGTTTACCGGCGGCAGCACGTCGGGCATCGGCTTGGCGACGGCCAGCCCGGCCGGGATCATGATGGCGCTCATTTCGCCTCCGATGGCTGTAGCGGGCGTAGCGCGCGAAGGTCTGAATCGGCGGCGCGCATCAGTACCGGATCCTCGGGTCAAGGAAGGTGTAGAGCAGGTCGATGCCCAGGTTGACCAGCACGTAGACGAAGCTGAACAGCAGCACGACACCCTGGATGACGGGGTAGTCGCGCCGCAGAATGGCATCGACGGTCAGCCGCCCCAGGCCGGGGATGGCGAAGACGCTCTCCGTCACCACCGCGCCCCCGATCAGCAAAGCGATGCCGATGCCGATGACGGTGACGATGGGCACCGAGGCGTTCTTCAGCGCATGGACGAAGAGGATGGAGCGCTGCCCCGCCCCCTTGGCGCGGGCGGTACGGATATAATCCTGCTGCAAGACCTCCAGCATGGTGGCGCGGGTGATGCGGGCGATCAGGGCGATATAGACACCTCCCAAGGCGATGGCCGGCAGCACCAGGTTTTCCATCCAGGGGAAGAAGCCCTCGGAGAAGGGCGTGTAGCCCTGCACCGGCAGCCAATCCAGTTCGAGGGCGAAGATATAGGCCAGCACATAGCCCACCACGAAGACCGGGACGGAAAAGCCGAGGACCGCGAAGCCCATCACCGCGCGGTCGATCCATGTCCCCTGCTTCCAGGCCGCCACCACGCCCATGGGGATGGCGATGGACACGGCCAGGATGAGCGTCACGATCATCAGCGAAAGCGTGGGTTCGATGCGCTGCTGGATCATGTGGGCGACCGGCAGGTTGGTGAAGATCGAGGTGCCGAGATCGCCTTGCAGGATGCGGAACACCCATTCGGAGAAGCGCACGAGATAGGGCCGGTCGAGGCCCAGCGAGGCGCGGATCCGCTCCACATCGTCGGGCGTCGCCTGGTCGCCCGCGATCACCGCCGCCGGGTCGCCCGGCGCCAGATAGAGCAGCGAGAACACGAAGAGCGCCACGAAGGCCATGACGGGTATCGTCGCCAATACCCGCCGGATGATATAGGCCCACATGAATTAGTATCCCTGACCGATCAAGTCTTCGACACGCCCCAGAAGAAGGGCAGCGGCCCCTTGACCACGCCACTCACATTGCGGCGCCAGGCCTGATAGCTGCGGAAGAAGCCGGTGGGGGCATAGACCACATTCTCGACCGCGGCGCGGTTGATCTTGTCGATGGCAGCCTTTTCGGTCGCCGCCGTCGGCGCGTCATACCATTCGGTGATGCCCGCCTCGACGGAAGGCACGGTCGGCCAGCCGAACCAGGCATCGGTGCCATTGGCGCGCAGCGCGTTGTAGCCGGCCGGGTTCACCGTGTCGGCGCCGGCGTGCCAGGTGTGGAACATGCTCCAACCGCCCTGTCCCGGCGGGTTGCGCATGGCGCGGCGCTGGCCAACGGTGCCCCAGTCGGTCGCCACGAAATCGACATTCATGCCCAGGCGGCGCAGCATATCGGCCGTCACATCGCCCATCGGCTTGAGCAGCGGCTGGTCCTGGCCGACCAGGCAGGTCACCGGCTCGTTGTTGTAGCCGCTCTCGGCCAGCAGGCGGCGGGCACCCTCCATGTTGGAACGCTTCATCACCTCGCCGCCGACTTCGGTGTAGCTGGGCGTGCCCGGGGTGAAGAAGCCGCCGAGCACGCTCCACAGCGCGGTGTCGCTGCCGACCACGGCGCGCATGTAGTCTTCCTGGCTGATCGCCATCATCACCGCCTGGCGCACCTTCTGGTTGTTGAAGGGGGCGTGCAGGTGGTTCATGCGGAAGCTGCCGATATTGCCCAGAGGGTCGGCGATGTCGACCGCGATGTTGCGGTTGCGGCGCATCAGCGGGATCAGGTCGCTGATCGGGCTTTCCCACCAATCCACCTCGCCGGCCTGCAGGGCGCTTGCCGCCGTCGCCGGGTCGGGCATCACCACCCATTCCAGGCGGTCCATCATGATGCGCTTGGGGCCGGCCAGCCAGCTCGCCGTGCCCTCGCGCGGGGTGTAGCGGGCGAAGCGCTCGAACACGGCGCGGGCACCGGGCACCCATTCATCGCGCTTGAAGGTCATCGGGCCGGAGCCGACATATTCGGTGATCATCGAATTGCCGGCGGTCGAGGCGATCCGCTCGGGCATGATGAAGCAGCAGGGGGTGGCGGTCTTGCCCAGCGCGAATTTCAGCTTGGGATAGGGCCGGCGCAGCTTGATGCGGAAGTTGCGGTCATCCACCGCCACCAGCTCGTCCTGGATGGCGCGGATCATCTGGCCCATCGGGTCGCGCGGCATCCAGCGGGTGATCGATGCCACGACATCCCTGGCCAGCACCGGCGTGCCGTCATGGAACATCAGGCCGGGGCGGAGGCGGAATTCCCAGGTCAGCCCGTCGGAGGAGACGGTCTCACCCTCCACCATCTGCGGCTGCGGCACGAGGTTCTCGTCCACGCCATAGAGCATGTCCCACACCACGGCGGCGGCGTTGCGCACGACGTATTGGGTGCCCCAGATCGGGTCGAAATTGGCGAGGTTCGCCTGCGGCACGAAGCGCAGCGTGCGCGCCGCGGCGTTCTGCGAAATGGCGGGTGCGGCGGCGGTGACGGTGGCGGCGGCCACGGCACCCTTCAGCAGGTTGCGACGTTCCATCGGTTCAGCTCTCCCAAGCCTTGTCGGGGCGCAAACTGGCGCAATCGGGGGCGGGGCGCCAGCCTTATGTGACATGTTTTCGGACGGCCCAGGGGGCCGGCTTGCCGAAAGAAGATGCGGCAATTCGCGGCAAGCTGCTCGTATTGCGGTCAGGCCCGCGCAACGCCTGCGTTGTCGCGCCCTGCGCAAGGCGGGCATACCCGCTCAAGCGTCAGGCCCGCCGAACACCCCAGAACAGCGCGGACCCACCACGCACGATGCCGGTCAGGCTGCGCCGCCAGGCTTGTGGCGGGCGGACAAGGCCGAGCGGGATGAAGGGGACCTCCTCGAAGGCCACGCGCTGCATCTGCTCGGCCACGCGGCGCGCCGTCGCGTCATCGGGGGCCGCGAACCATTCCTCGCGCAGCGCTTCCAGCCGCGGCAGAGTGGGCCAGCCGGCCCAGGCGGCAGCGCCATGGCCACGCAGCGGCTGGTGGCTGCCGGGAACGGAGACATCGAGGCCCTCCCACGTCGTGCAGAAGGCGCTCCAGCCGCCTGCATCCACCGTGCCCCGGTTGGTGCGGCGCTGGATATGCGTGCCCCAATCCATCCCCGGCATGTCCACGTTGAAGCCCACGCGGCGCATCAGGTCGCCCGCGACTTCCGAGAGGTTCTGCAGCACCGGCAGATCCGAAGCACCCAGCAGCGTCACCCGCTGATTGGCATAGCCGGAGGCACGCAGGGCGGCCTGGGCCGCTTCCAGGCTGCGCGGCCCGGTCAGCACTTCAAGCCCGGCATCATTGGCCAGCGGCGTGCCGGGGGTGAACACGCCGGCGGGCACCACCGACAATGCCGGGTCGGTGCCGATCGCGGCATTCATGAAGCTGCGTTGGTCGATCGCCGGCAGCAGGGCCCGGCGCACCGCCGCATTGTCGAAGGGCGGATGCAGGAAGTTGAAGCGCAGCACGCCCAGATTGCCGGCCGGGTTGACCACGCCGATCTCGATCTCGCGGTTCCGGCGGAGCAGCGGCAGCAGGTCGGGCAGCGGGGTTTCCCACCAATCCGCCTCGTTGTTCTGAAGCGCCGCACCCGCGGTGGCCGGGTCGGGGATGATGCGCCACTCGACACGGTCGAAATGCGCTGTTTTGCCGCCGGCCAGGAAATCCGTGGCCTCGCCACGCGGCGTATAGCCGGCGAAACGGTCGTAAACGGCGATATCGCCGGGGCGGAACAAATCCTGCCGGAACCGGTAGGGGCCGGAGCCGGTGGCGTCGGTGATCTGCTGGAAGGGGTCGGTCCGCGCCACCCGCTCGGGCATGATGGCGCAGATATTGGCCGAGGGTTTTCCGAGCGCCCAGGCCAGGCCCGGCCAGGGGCGGCGTAGGCGGATGCGGATGCTGCGGTCGTCCGGCGCCGCGATCTCCTCGGCCAGCCCGTCCAGCCGCTGGCCCAGCACGTCGCGCTTGGACCAGCGGATGATCGAGGCCACGCAATCGCGCGCGCGCACCGGCTCGCCGTCGTGGAAACGCAGGCCCTCGCGCAGACGGATATTCCAGGTCAGCCCGTCATCGCTGACCTCATGCCCCGCCGCCATCTGCGGCTGCACGCGATATTGCGCGTCCAGCCCATAGAGCAGGTCATAGACCATCAGGCCATGGTTGCGCACAACCACGGCGGTGCTCCAGACCGGGTCGATGCTGGCGAGGTTGGATTGCGGCACGAAGCGCAAGGGGCGGTTCGGTGCCTGGGCCAGAGCGGGGGCGGCCATGCCGCTGGCCAGGATGGCGCGACGGGTCGGTCTCATGTCTTGGAAATTCCCCAGAAGGCGGTGGCGGGCGCGCGGAACACGCCCGTGACATTGCGCCGCCAGGCGCTGGGCTGCCAGTAGAAGCCCACCGGAACATAGGGCAGCGTCTCCATGGCGCGGCGGTTCAGCGCCCGGGCGATGGTCTGCGCCGCGGCCTCGTTGGGTGCTTCCAGCCAGGCGGCGCGCAGGCGCTCGATCTCCGCATCCTCCGGCCAGCCGAACCAGGCGTCGCGGCCATTGGAGCGCAGGAAGAGGTGCACCGGCGGGGTATCGAGCGCATCGCCACCCGCGGTGGTGTGAAAAATGCTCCAGCCGCCGCGCTCCACCGGCTCGCGCGAGGTGCGGCGCTGCACCAGCGTGCCCCAGTCGGTGCTGACCAGCTCCACATTCATCCCGAGACGGCGCAGCAGGTCGGCGGTGACCAGCGAGATGGCGTTGATCTGCGGGTAATCGCCCGGGGCGATCAGCACCACCCGCTCATTGTTGTAACCGGCCTCGCGCAGCGCGGCGCGGCCGGCCTCGATGCTGCGGGATTTCAGCACCTCGCTGCCTTCCTCATTGGCCATGGCGGTGCCGCAGGTGAAGACGCCCTCGCAGGTGCTCCAGCCCGCCGGGTCCTCGCCGGCCACGGCGCGCAGATAGTCGCGCTGGTCCACCGCCAGTGCCACGGCGCGGCGGATCGCCACGTTGTTGAACGGAGCGTGCAGATGGTTGAAGCGCAGGCAGCCATAGGTGCCACTCAGCAACCGCTGCTCGATAACGATGTTGCGGTTGCGCCGCATCAGCGGCAGCAGGTCGTGCAGCGGGTATTCCCAGTAATCCTGTTCGCCCGTCTGCATGGCGTTGGCCGCCGTGGCGGGGTCGGAGATCACGGTCCACTCCACCCGCTCGATGCGCGCGGCGCGGCCGCCGGCCAGGCCATCGGGCGGCTCCTGCCGCGGCACATAGGCGTCGTGGCGCGCCCAAACCGAGCGCTGGCCGGGGTTCCACTCATTCGCCAGGAAGCGGAAGGGGCCGGAGCCTGTGGCGTCGCGCACCTGCTGGAAGGGGTCGGTCGCCGCCAGCCGCTCGGGCAGCACCGGCACCGGGCCCTGGCTGCGGCCCATGGCCAGCGCCAGGAAGGGAAACGGCCGCTTCAGGCGGAAGCGGAAGCGGCGGTCATCCAGCGCGGAGAGGTCATCGACCGCCGCCCAGACCACCTGGCCAAAGCTGTCGCGCACCGCCCAGCGGCGGATGGAGGCCACGCAATCCGCGGCCCGCACCGGTTCATTGTCATGGAAGCGCAGGCCGGGGCGCAGCGTGAAAGTCCAGGTCCGGCCTTCATCGGTGATGTCCCAGCCCTCGGCCATCTGCGGCTTGACCTCGCCCGCGGCATTCACCGTGGTGATGTTGTCATAGACCATCATGCCGTGGTTGCGGGTGACGACGGCGGTGGTCCAGACCGGGTCGAGGCTGGTGAGATTGGCCTGCGGGATCACCCGCAAGGTCCGCGCCGCACTCCCCTGTGCCAGGGCCGGCCCGGCCATGGCCGCCATCAACATGGAACGACGTCGCATCATCTGATCTCCCGCTGGTTGCCGGGAGCTTCCGGGATGCTGCGGCGGAGGGCAAGGGTTTGGCGAGCGCGGCCCGCAGGAGGGCTTTGCCCCCCTGCCCCCCCCAGCAAGGGCCGAAAGGCCCCTGCACCCCGGCATCAATCTCATCACGGTCC
>JAKFUL010000005.1 GCA_021732665.1 Acetobacteraceae bacterium | reverse complement strand
CTTCATCATGTCGGTGCAAACGAAATTTCTCCCGACAGCCGGAGCAAAACAATTTCACTAAGCTCAAATCTCGAATGGTTTATGTGAAAACCGGGGCTTGACGGTAGCCCCGGCCCACCCCGCGTCACCCCACCCCTGTGACGTTCATCCCCGCCGGATGCCAGGCGAAGCCCTCGCCCTCGCGGCTCACATTCCCCAGCCCCGGCCAGGGGAAGTGGTAGCTCAGCATCGCATGCCCATCCTGCGCCACGCGCTGCAACATCCGCGTGCGGCTGCGCGCCGACTGGCCTGGGTCGCTGTCGAAGGAGAATTCCCACATCGGCCGGCGCAGCAGCAGCACCTGATGATGCGCGAGGTCGCCCGAATTGATCATCACCCGCCCGCCGCTCTCGATGGCATAGACGGTGTGGCCGATGGTGTGCCCTGGCGTGCTGAGCGCGGTGATGCCCGCCACCACCGGCTGCTCGTCACGCACCATCACCATGCGGTCGCGATAGGCGTTGAGGTTCTTCGTGGCGCCATCGATGAAGCTGGTCATGAAGGCCGGGCCGCGCTTGTTCGCCGGGTCCGTCCAGAAGCGCAGATCGGCCTCGCTGATCGCGACCTGGGCATTGGGGAAGTTGCGCGCGCCGCTGGCGTCCACCAGCGCCCAGCAATGGTCGCAATGGGCGTGGGTGAGGATCACCATATCGATCGCCGCCGGATCGATGCCGGCCGCGCGCAGATTGGCCACGAGGCGCCCGGTGGTGGGGCCGAACATCCGGCTGTCCGCACCCATGCTCTCGCCCATGCCGGTGTCGAAGAGGATGAGCTGCCGGCCGGTGTTCAACACCAGGGCGTTCTGCTCCAGGGTGATGTTGCCGGTCGGCAGGAAGGCCGCGGTGAGAAGGCTGTTCACCTCAGCCGCCGGTGCCGCGGGGAAGCCGGCGGCGGGCGGGCCCAGCGGCAGGGCGCCGTCGGAGATGACGGTCGCCTCCATCGCGCCCCAGCGGAACCGATACCAGGCGGGGGCTGGGGTCCCCAGCATCGGCGCCGCCGCGCGCGCCTGCGCGGCAAGGGCGAGAAGGGGGGTGGCGGCAAGCGCGCCGCGCCGGGACATCTGCATGCTGTTTTCCTCCGCTGGGCCTTCATGGCCTGGTCAGCCTAGCCGCATCGGTGTGCTCGCGGCCGTCACCTGGGCGTGAAGCCCGGTCACGCCGCCGCGCGCAGCACCTCCAGCACCGCATCGCCGTAGCGTTCCAGCTTCGTGGCACCCACCCCCGGCACCTCCGCCAGGTCGTCGAGATCCGCCGGCATCCGCTCGGCGATCTCCGCCAGCGTCCGGTCGTGGAAGATGACATAGGCCGGCACGCCCTGGGACCGCGCCTCGGATTTGCGCCATTCCCGCAGCGCGTCGAAGGCCGGGTTGTCGCTGGTGACCGGCGCCGCGCGCTCACGCTCGCGCGGCGCGGGGCTGCCGGTCTCGACCATATCCGCGCGCATCATCACCGAGGCCTGGCCCTTGAGGATCGGCCGCGCCGCCTCGGTGGGCAGCAATTCGCCGTGGTTCTCCACCGCCACATCCAGGGCACCCTGCGCCACCAGCTGCCGCGCCACGCCGCGCCAGGCCAGGTCGGAGACGTCCTTGCCCACCCCGAAGGTCGGCAGCTTGTCATGCCCATGCTGCGCCACCTTGTCGGTCAGCCGCCCGCGGAGGACGTCGATCACATGCCCCACGCCAAAACGCTGCCCGGTGCGCAGCACGGCGGAGAGCAGCTTTTGCGCCGCCACTGTCCCGTCCCACAGCTTCGGCGGCTGGGCGCAGACATCGCAGCGGCCGCAATCCTCGGCCAGATCATCGCCGAAGCAGCGGAGAAGAATCCGCCGGCGGCAGGTCGCGGCCTCGGCGATGCTGACCATGGCCTCCAGGCGGGAGCGCTCGATGCGCTTCTGCTCCTCGCTGGCCGGGCTTTCGGCGATGCGGTGGCGGGCCAGCGCGATGTCACCGGCGCCATAGAGCAGCAGCGCCTCGGCCGGCAGCCCGTCGCGGCCGGCGCGGCCGATCTCCTGGTACCAGCTCTCAGGGGATCGCGGCAGGTCGGTATGCGCCACCCAGCGCACATCCGGCCGGTCGATACCCATGCCGAAGGCGATGGTCGCGCACATCACCACGGCATCGCCACGGGCGAAGCGGCGGTGATGGGCGCGCTTGTCGGCGGCATCCATGCCGGCGTGGAAATGCAGCGCGTCCAGCCCATCCTTGCGCATCCATTCGGCGGTGCTCTCGGTTTTCGCGCGGCTGCCGCAATAGACGATGCCGGCGCCGCGGCCGTCACTGACGCGGTTGATAAACCCACGCAGTTGCGCCCTCTCCTGCTCGCGCGGCGCGGCGCGGACAAAAATATTCGGCCGGTCGAAGCCACCGCGGAACACCGGCGCATCCTCCAGCGAGAGCTGGCGGCGGATATCCTCCACCGTGCGGGCATCGGCGGTGGCGGTCAGCGCCAGGCGCGGCACCCCCGCGAAACGCTCGGCCAGCACGTTCAACGCGCGGTATTCCGGGCGGAAATGATGGCCCCATTGGGAGACGCAATGCGCCTCGTCGATGGCGAAAAGCGCCAGTTCGCGCCGCGCCAGCACATCCAGGGTGCCATCCATCGTCAGCCGCTCGGGCGAGACATAAAGCAGCTTGAGGTCACCCCCGGCCATCTGCCGCCGAAGGTCGCGCCGCGCCTCGTCATCGAGATCGGAATGCAAGGCGCCCGCGGCCACACCCTGCTGCCGCAGGGCCGCCACCTGGTCCTCCATCAGCGCGATAAGGGGGGAGATCACCACCGCCAGCCCCGGCATGCACAGGGCCGGCACCTGAAAACACAAGGATTTCCCGCCGCCGGTGGGCATGAGCACGAGGCCCGAGCCACCTGCCATCACATGCGCCACGATCTCGGCCTGCTGCGGTCGAAACCCGCCATAGCCGAAGACCTGGCGGAGAACCTGCCCCGGTTCGGCGATCACTCGCCGAAGCGGATCTCGACCCGGCGTGACTCGAGCTCGGCGAATTCGAACTCCACCGGGCCGCGGGCCACCACGCGGATACGGCTGGCCAGCACGCCCGCCTCGGTCAGATGGGTGGAGATCTGCTCGGCCCGTGCGCGGCTGAGTGCGACGTTATAGGGGCGGCCACCGGTGGGGCCGGCAAAGCCCAGCACCCGCACCGAGGCATTGGGATGCCGCGCGGCCGTTGCCGCCGCGCCGCGCACCAGGGCCAGCGCCGGTTCCTCCAGGGCGGCGCTGTCACCGCTGAAGAAGATGATCACGGGCGGCTCGCTCGACGCTTCGCCGCTCAAGGAGGCGCAGCCTGCGATGGCGAGTGCGACGGGGGCGAGCAGGGCAAGACGGCGGATCATGCGAATCTCCGGGGGAATTGGTTCCTCCCGCAATGCCCAATGGGCATGGCCGCGTCAACGGGCGCGCCACAGCCGATCATCTCCGTGCAACGCTTTGCCGCGCGCGGCAAGCTCGGCCGGCGGCAGCACGTCGCAGGAAGGCCACAACCCGGTCTCGATGCCCGCGGCATAGCCTTCCGGCAGGCCGGCCGCCCGCATGGCCGCCGCGGCCGCCGCGTGCTCATAGGTGAGCGGCCGGGTTTCCACCCGCAAACCACCCTCCGCCGGGGTGAGGAGGCTGAACCAGACGCGCGGCGTGCCGTCATTGGCCGGCATGCCCACAGCGCCGGCATTGAGCCAAAGCCCCCCGCCGGGCAGGACGCGCGCGAAGGGAATGCCGCAATGGCCGGCCACCACGCCGTCGCAGCCGGTGGCGGCGAGTTCGGCCGCCAGCACCGCGTCGGGCGCCGAGGCGAAGAGGAAGCGGCTGATCTCGGCCGCGCCGCCATGCAGCACCGCCAGCCTTCGGCCATCGGGTAGCGCGATGTCCAGCCGGCGCGGCAGGCCGGCCATCCAGGCGCGATGGGCGGGGGTGATCTCGGCCCTGGCATGGGCATACCAGGCGCGGGAGAGCAGGTCGCAGGCGGTGTCCTCGGCAAAACCGCAGCCGCAATCCTCGCTGTCGGCGGCAAGGTTCTCCTCGCAATTGCCCATCAGTACGGTGGCGCCGCTGGCCATCATCAGGTCGCAGCAGGCGCTCGCATCGGCGGCATAGGCCACGACATCGCCGGTGCAGAGGATGTGATCGGACGCGATCCCGCGCGCCGCCGCCTCTGCCAGCACAGCCCGGGTGGCCTGGAGGTTGGAATAGGGCCCGCCGAAGATCAGCATCGGGCCGGCCAGGCGCAGAACAAGGGTCATGCAAGGGCCTTTCGCAGCGCGCCGCTGATCCGGTCCGCCGTCAGAGTCAGGGCGATGATGACCAGCAATATGGCCAGCACGCGGTTGAAATCGAGCAGGTCGACGCTGTTTTTCAGCTCTTGCCCCAGGCCCCCGGCGCCGACCAGGCCGAGCACGGTGGAGGCGCGGATATTCGCCTCCCACACATAAAGCAGCCCGCCCAGATTCTGCGCCATGGTCTGCGGCATCAGCGCGAAGATGGCGACATGCAGCCGCGAGCCGCCGACGGAGAGAATGGCCTCGGAAGGCCGCGGATCGGCATTCTCCATCGCCTCCGACCAGAGTTTCGCGACGGAGCCCGCCGAATGCAGCGCCACCCCCAGCATGCCGGCGAAGGGCCCCAGCCCCACCGCGGCCACGAAGAGCAACGCGAAGACGAAGCCGTCGATGCCGCGCAGGCTGTCCAGCAACCCGCGCATGGGGTGGTAGAACCCCACCCCCGGGCTGACCTGGCGCGTCGCCGCCAGCGCCATGGGCAGGGCGAGGGCCGCCGCCAGCAGCGTGCCCAGTGTGGCGATGCCCACCGTCTCCGCCGCCCGCCAGGCAATATCGCGGGGGCCGGAAAAATCCGGCGGCCAGGCGGTGGCCAGCCAGCCGAACAACCGGGGCAGCCCCGAGGCCAGCCGCGAGGGATCGGGCGCCACCACCCAGGCCGAACCCGCCACCAGCAGCAGGAAAGCGCCCCATCCCGCGAGGCGCCCGCGCGTCACGAGGTGCGCAGGCGGCCCAGGGCGCGGCCGGCGGCTTCGATCTGGGAATATGTTTGGGGTGTCGCCGCCACCCAGCCGGTGTAGTTGGCGGGCATGATGCGCGGCGCGGCCTCGGGCGTGATGCTGAGCGCCGCGGCGGCGATCGCCCGCTTCGTGGCGTCATCGAGATCCTGGCGCACCGCCAGCGCGTCATTGGGCAGGGGCGCGCTGCGCCAGACGATCTGCGCCTGCTCCGCCCGCACCCGGCCGGAGGCGATCATGGCGGCGAAATTCCGGTCGAAATCGGTGGCGAGATCGACCTGGCCCGTGACCACCGAGATCACATTGGCGGCGTGGCTGGCGCCGTCGCGGTAGCGGAAATAGGTCCGCGGATCGATGCCCTGCTGGCTGAACCAGAAATGCGGGATGAGCCAGCCGCTGGTCGAACCGGCATCGGCGAAGGAGATGGAGAGGCCGCGGGCATCCTCCGGGAAGCGGGCGATGGAAAGCCCGCTGCGACCGAGGATGATGGCGTGATAGGTCGGCTGGCCATTGTAGAGCACGGTGGCCAGCGCCTCGGCCCGCGCGCGGTCCTGCGCCAGCACGAAGCCCCAGGGG
Organism: Acetobacteraceae bacterium; assembly: GCA_021732665.1. Taxonomy (GTDB): domain Bacteria; phylum Pseudomonadota; class Alphaproteobacteria; order Acetobacterales; family Acetobacteraceae; genus Rhodovarius. The sequence goes on along the minus strand of JAKFUL010000005.1, from coordinate 77,911 downwards.
CCCATCCAGGCGCAATCCACCTGGCCGCTGCCGAGCGCCACCGCGATGCCCGCCCAGTCGGTCGTCACCGTCAGTTCGAAGGGCCGGCCGAGGGCGGCGGCGAGATGGGCGAAGAACGGCTCATAGGCGCGGCGCGTATCGCCGGCGGTGGGCTGGAAGGGGCCGACGGCGAAGCGAATCGGCGCGCGGGATTGCGCCTGCGCCAGGGCGGGCGCCAGCAGCGGCGCGGCGAGCAGGGTGCGGCGTTCAATCATCGTGGTTCTCCTTGTTTATCGGCTGCAGGCCGCGCCGCCCAGGACGCAGAATTTGGCGCAATGCTGGTGGTTCAGCGCCACCGGCCGCGCTGCCTCGGCCAGGGTCGCGCCCAGTTCGAAGCGCTGGTCATAGGCCAGCAGGGTGCAGGCCAGCACGGCGGGCCTTTCCGCACCCCGCCGCTTCACCACCATGCGGGCGGAGGCGCACATCATGCTGTCCGGCGATTTGTGCAGGATGCCCCAGCAGGCCTCGGTGATTTCCGGCACGTCGATCCGCGCGTCCATTTCCGGGAAGAGCATCAGCGCCACCGGGTCGTTCACGTCGATGGGAAGACCATGCGCGGCAAACAGCGCCTGGAAGCCCTGCCGCATCGCCGCGTCGCCGAAGCCGGCGCGGCCTGCGACGTGGGTCTGCAAGCCGTGCCGGGCCAACCAGGCCAGCCCGTCGATGGCGATGGCGAAGCTGCCGGCGCCGCGCTCCTCGTCATGCAGATCGGCGCTGAAATGGTCCAGGCTGACGCGCATGGTCAGGCGATCGCCGTAGCGGGCGTGCAGCGCCAGCAGCGCGCGTTCGTGCTGGCGCATGGGTTTCATGGCGTTGGTCAGCACCAGCGCGCGGAGGCCCCGTCCCAGCGCATCCTCCAGCATCGCCGGCAATTCGCGGTTCATGAAGGGTTCGCCGCCGGTGAAGCCCACCTCCTCCAGCGGTTCGCCGCGGGCCTCGGCCTCATCGAGGAAGGCACGCGTTTCGGCCGCGGTGATGTAAACCAGGGCGTCATTGCGTGGGCTGCTCTCGATGTAGCAATTCGAACAGGTGATGTTGCACAGCGTGCCGGTGTTGATCCACAGCGTGCGCAGCCCGCCGAAATCCACGCTGGCCCGGCGCTCGCCGCGCAGCGTCACCTCCGGGTGCTCGAACTTGCCGGGGGCGAGGGGGGTGAAGGGGGAATTGTCCAGCGGCGGGGTCATGCGGGGCCTGTCCGTTGCAAATCTTTCATTAGCATTTTCATATCCCGGGAAACCAGCCGGCACGCAATGCAGGCGGCGCCTCGGTGCCCAGCCAGGACGCCCGCAGCATGGTGGTGAAGGGGCCGGGTGGAAGATTCAGGGCAAGCCGGCCCGGGCCTTCCAGCCGAGCGCCGGTGCGGCTGAAGGCGTAGCTTTCCTCATTCCCGGGCGAGATGTCGCGCAGCCAGGCGTCGAAGCCGGGGTCGAGCGGCTCGCCCAGGCTGGGCAGCCAGGCGCGGCGGACATCGGCCAGCGCCACGCGCCGGTGGTAGCGGACCAGAATCAACGCCGGGTCCGCAACATGTTCCGGCCGCGCGGCGGGGGCAGCGACGTAGAGCGCCGCCTCATAGACACGAAAGCCTAGGTAGCGCCGCGCCGCCACGCCATGCAGGGCCAGCCCGCCGGGTGCGCTGGGCGGGAAGCCATCCTGCGCCGCGGCGGCCAGGGGCAGAAGGAGCAAGGCGCGCCGGGTCATTTCGGCCGCATGCCTGCGATCAGGGCGAGACCCGCCAGGGCAAGGTCTTCCAGTGGCGTCCAGGGCCGAAGCGGGCGCGGCCAGAACACGCCGAAGCAGCCGCAATTCGCCAGTTCGATGCCTCGCAGCAGGGTGAGCGAGAGCACAACCGCATTGGCCAGGAACAGCAACACCGCACCCCAGGCGGCGCCACGGCGCCAGGGCCGGTGCAGCAGGGCGGCGGCCAGGCCCAGCTCAGCAATGGTGATCGCAAGGGCCACGAAAGCCTCGCTGCCCGGCGGCAGCAGGCGGTAGCCGGCCAGCACGGCGCCGAAGCCCTCCACATCCAGGGCCTTGCCCAGCCCGGTGGCCAGCAGCACCGCCGCCAGCAGCCAGGTGGCAAGCGCTGCCAGGGATGGGCTCGCGGGTATGGACAGCACCCTCATGCGCCGCGCGCGGGCTGGATATTGATGGTCCAGTCATATTCCAGAAAGAGCGGGCGCAGATTGGTTGGCACCGGGGTGGCGCGGGTGCGGTTGACGTAGGTCACCAGGTCCGGCGCCTTCGCCGGCACGAAATCGCTGGTGTAGAAACTGAAGATGGTGGAGAGGAACACCACCCGATCCGCCGGCTGCGGCCGGACATGATACGGGCTGTCGCAGAACTCCACCCGCGCGGCCTGCAGTTGCTGCTCCAGCCGCGCCCCGCGAAAGGCTTCCCGCGGCAGACGCGGGCAGGCCACCACCATGCAGTTGAGGGCGAAATGCGCCCGCTCCTCGCCGAGCGGGCGGATGACATTGTCCTCCAACGCCTTCAGCGCGATGGAGCCGCCATCGAAGGGAAATCTCGTGCGCGCGAAGAACGAGAAGCGGTCGATCAGCCCGAGCGATGCCGGCACCCCGCGCTCGACAATGCCCTGCATGGCCAGCGCGTTGTAGGCGTTGATCAGAAAGGCGAGGCGCGAGGCCGCGTCGGGGAAGGCACCGGGTGTGGTGCGCGGCCCGGCATTGGCCAGCGCGCCCGCCACCGCGGCCAATGGCCGCGGGTCGGCCTGCAGCCCGGAGAAATCCACCCGGCCCAGGCTATCCACCCGGCTGCGCAAAATCGCCTCCCATCGGTCGGTCCAGGCGTCGAGCGAGAAGGGCGCTTGCGCGTGCGCCGCGGTGGGCAGGGCCAAGGTGGGCAGGGCCAAGGCGGGAAGCGTGATGGCGGCGAGCAGCGAGCGGCGGGCGATCATGGCTGGCTTTCCTTCTGGTTTCGGGCAGCCGAAGGGACGCGCGTGATGCGCACCCGGCCCTTCGCATTCTTCGCCGTGAGGGCCGGGGTGGTTACGCCGGGGGCTGCCTCCATCTGCCCGGTCAGGGGATTCCACGCGCCGGGCTGGCCTTCCAGCCGCAGCGGCTGAAGGATGAAGGCGTCGCGCTTGGCGTTGTGCACGCACATCGAAACAGGCCCCTCCGCCGTCTGCACCATGAAGATGCAGGCGCCGACGCGGCATCGGTCGAGCGAACGGGCGTCCATGAAGTCATGGATGAAGAAGGCCAGCCGGTGCGCCCGCCCCCGCGCCGCCAGCAGCGGCCGCCAGAATTCCCGCAGCTTGCGCAGCGACCAGGGCAGCAATGCCCGGGCCAAAGCGGGGCGGGCAGCCATGCGGCGGGCGAAGCGCCAGGCGCCCTGCCAGGGGGCCATGCGTTCGAACTTCATGTCGGCGGTCTCCGCCAGAAGTGCGGCCAGCACGCGTTTGTCGTCGTAGAGATCGAGCACCGCGCCGCCCGCCACCAGCGTCAGCGCGTGGCGGTTGCAATCGGCATGGCCGGCGAGTGGCGTGTCGAAGGAAATCCGCGCCCCCGCGCCGCGCTGGATCTGCTGCGAGACGCGCGTGATGGAGACGCCCCCGTCGCTGCCGCCGGCCACGCCGCGGCCGGTATCGGCCTGCAACTGGAAGCTGGCCAGCCGCACATCGGCCGCGTTTCGGACGAAGAATTCCGCCACATCGGGGATATCGGCCAGATTGCCGTCATGCACCGTGGTGTTGAAGACGATGCCGATCCCCAGGCCCCGGGCGCGGGCGATATACTCCAGGCGCAGCGGGTGCAGGCTGGCCTCGTCAGAGAAACCCTTTCGTTCCTGCGTGGTGTCGACATGGAAGGCGACATCGCCCAGGCCGGCCCCCGCCAGCTCGGCCAGCAGATCGCGCGTCGCCTTGATGCCGTTGGTGAAGAGGTTGGGAATCATGCGCCGGTGGCGGATATGGCGGATGATGCGGACCAGTTCGGCCCGGTCACGCAGCGTCGGGTCGCCACCGGTCACCTGGATTTCGGTGTCGGGGCCATATTCGGCGCGGATGGCGTCGATTCGCCGAAAGACCTCTTCGAGGGGGATGTCCTTCACCGCCTCGGAATGGTCGCTGAGGTAGCACAGCGTGCAATCCAGGTTGCAGCGCTGGGTGATCTCCAGCGCCACGCAGCCCATGGCCCAGCGCCGGCCCATGGATTGCAGGGGGTGCCATTGCCCGTTCTCCACCATGCGCTCGCGCGCCAGCAGCATGGGGTCGTCCTGCGGGGCGCGGGGCGGATAGGGGCGGGCCGCTGCCACCTCCATCGCGCCCATGCAGCCACCGGGTTTTTGTACCACGCCCATTCACTGCATCTCCGCTGAGTGTCTGCGAGGTTACGTGGTGGGTGCCGAAATGGATGCGCTCCCGCGATGCGGAATCAGAAAAAGCAAGTCTTGTTCAGCCCGCGGCGGGGAAAGCACGGCCCTTTGCCAGCCGCAACACCCTGTCGGGTTTCTCCACCCCGACCAATTTATGGGTGATCAGCAGCAGCGAACGGCCGCGGGTCGCAGCTTCCAGCGTTTCCAGGAATGCACGTTCGGTTTCGGCGTCCAGGCCCGTGGTGGGCTCGTCGAGCACCAGCAGGGGTGCCGCGGGCAGCAGCGCGCGGGCCAGGGCCATGCGCCGCGCCTGGCCGCCGGAGAAGCGCGCGCCACCCTCGCCGCAGGGGGTGTCCAGCGCCTGCGGCAGGGCGCGCACCAACTCGGCCAGACCGACCTGGGCCAGCACGCGCCAAAGTGCCGCCTCCGGCGCCTCCGGGGCGGCGATGCGCAGATTATCCGCGATCGAGGCGTCGAAAATCCGTGCATCCTGGCTGAGGCAGGCGATGCGGGCACGGATGTCCGCCGCCGGCAGGCTGGCGATGTCCACGCCGCCCAGGGTGATGCGCCCGGCCTGCGGCGCGGCCAGTTTCAGCAACATGGCGGCGATGGAGGATTTGCCGGCGCCCGACGGCCCGAGCAGCGCAAGCCGCTCGCCCTCGCGCCATTCCAGGTCGAGCGATTCGAAGACCGGCCGGCCGGGCTCCCAGGCAAAGCCCACGCCTTCGAAGCGCAGCGTGTTGCCCGGCGGCATCGCGGCGGGGGCGAGGGGCTCGGTCACCGGCGGCGCGGTATCGGCCAGGGCGAAAAGGCGCCGGGCGGCGGCACCGGCCGCGGCCAGAGAGGTGCCCGCGCGCGGCACAAGACCCAGGGTTTCCGCCGCCGCCAGCGCCATGAACAGCCCGAGCACCGCGAGCCCACCCCCGGTGCCATGCGCCAGCGCCCAGCCAAGCGCGCCCAGCATGGCCAGTTGCCCCAGAAGAAAACCCGAGGCGCCGCCGATGGCGCCGCGTTGGGCCAGCCGCGCCTCGGCGGCGTGCATGGCGGCAGTGGCGCCCTGAAGCCTTGCCGCGGCCCGGCCCTCGGCCTGGTTGCACAGGGTCTCGGGCAGACCCAGCAGCGGGTCGAGCGCCGCGCGGTTCATGGCACCACGCTCGGCGGCGACGGCCTGGGCGGCGCGGTTGGCGCCCTGGGCCAGCCAGAAGGGCAGCAACAATGCCAGCCCCAGCGGGGCGGCGACCAGGGCGGCCAGGCCGGGCTCGGCGCCCAGCAGCAGGGCAACAGCGGCGACCACGGCGGCCGCGGCCAGCGCCGGCAGCACGGCGCGCAGATAAAGCCCGTCCAGCGCCTCGACATCGGCCACCATGCGGCCGCGCGCATCGCCGGCGCCGGTCAGACCCAGCCCCCCCGGCATGCGTTGGGCAAGGCGGCGGAAGAACCACACGCGGGTATCGGCCAGGGCGCGGAAGGTGGCCTCGTGGCTCGCCATGCGCTCCCCCCAGCGCAGCGCCGGGCGGGCCAGCATCAGCGGCCGCAACAGGAGGATCGCCAGCGCGCCGCCGCCGCCCATCAGCGCCACGCCGGAGGCCACCCCCTGGCCAGCCAGCGCCAGCAGCGCTACGGCCGAAAGTGCGGAGGCCACAGCCACGCCTATGCCGATCAGCAGCCAGCCACCGCGCGCCCGCCACAGGCCCCAGACCCGGAAGAGGTCACGGATCATGTCAGTCCCCCGCCATGCGGCGGTTGATGGCGCGCCCGGCCTCAAGCGTCACCAGCCGGCCGGGCAGGCCGCGAAGCGCCGCCGCCGAATGGGTGGCGATGATGGCGGTGCGGCCCAGGCAGAGCGTCCGGATCGCCTCCAGCACCAGTTCCTCGGTGCCGGGGTCGAGACTGGCGGTGGGTTCGTCCAGCAGCACCAGCGGCGCATCGCGCAGGAAGGCGCGGGCCAGGGCCACACGCTGTGCCTGGCCGCCGGACAGGCCGAAGCCGCCCTCGCCCACCATGGTGTCCAGGCCGCGCGGCAGTTCGGCCGCGAATTCCATCACCTGCGCGGCCTCGGCCGCCGCCAGCACCGCGGCGCGGTCGGCCTCCGGGCGGGCCATCAGGATGTTGTCCGAAATTGAGCCGGCGAAGATGTGCGGCTTCTGGCCGACATAGGCGGACATCCGGCGCAGCTCGGCCGGCCGGAGCCGCGCCACATCCCCGCCATTGATCGCTACCCGCCCGGCATCGGCGCGCCTGAACCCCAGCAGCAGCGCCAGCGTGGAGGATTTGCCGGAGCCCGAGGCACCGGCCAGCAGCACCGTCTCGCCGGCGGTGACGGAGAATGTCAGGCCATCCAGCGCGGGCGGGCGGTCCGCCGCATAGGCCAGCTTCACCGCGTTGAAGACGACGGCGACGCGCGGCGGCACCTCCGCCAGCGCCAGACCGTCCTCGGGGGGCGCCTCGGCCAGAAGCGGGGCCAGTTCTGCCGCGGCGCCGCGGGCCGATTGCGCCTCATGATAGGCGCCGGAGAAATTGCGCAAGGGCTGGAAGAACGCCGGCACCAGCAGGATGCACCACAGCGCCGCCACCGGGTTGGGGTGGTGGTTGCCCAGCAGCGCGCCATGGCGCCAGGCCAGATAGGCCAGGGTGAAGGCAGCCAGAAGCTCCAGGATACCGCTGGACAGGAAGGCGATGCGCAGCACCTTCATGGTGCGCCGGCGCAATTCCTCGGCGGAGGCGGACAGCGCGCGCGCCTCATCCTCGGCGCGGTTGAACAGAACGAGGGTGGGGATGCCGCGCACCCTGTCGGTGAACCGGCCGGAGAGCTTTCCCAGCGCCTCGAATTGCCGCTTGCTGGCCATGGCCGCGCCGATGCCCGCCACGGCCATGCCGATGGGCACCAGCAGGCCCATCACCAGCAGCACCGAGGCGCTGACCCAGTCGATCGCCCCCAGGACCAGGATGATGGTGATGGGCACCAGCAGGGCGAGTGCCGCCGCCGGCTGCCACTTCGAGAAATAGCCGTCCAGCGCCTCGATCCGTTCGACCACCAGCGTGGCCTTTTCGCCCGCCGCGCGCTGGTCGGCCGGCCCGAGCGCCAGCAGGCGAGAGAAGGCCTGGGCGCGCAGATGCGCCCGCGCGGCGCGGCCGGAGGCGGATTGGGCGATTTCCTGCGCGGCCGTGAGCCCCGCCGCCAGCAGCATCAGGGCGCCGGCGCCGGCCAGATCGAGCCAGCCGCCGGTGGGATAGCCCAGCAACCCGGCCACCAGCCGCGCCAGCAGCCAGGCCTGGGCCAGGCCGCAGACCGCCACCGCATAGCCCAGCGCGATGGGCATGAGCGCACGGCGCCCCAGCCGCCGGGTTTCGGCGGAGAGAACGGTTTTGCCCGTCATGGCCTGTCCGTGTTCGGGCTTCGCTTTCCCCATCGCGGCCACGTTACGCGAGGAAGTGGGAGCATGCCAACATGTTGCGCAACCGCACCGGCGGGGTCACATTCCGGCCATGCTCAAGACCCATGATCGCTTCCCCTACCACCCATGGGTCGGCCGGCCGCAATGGTCCTGGCCCAATGGCGCGAAGCTGGCGCTCTACCTCGGCGTGAACCTGGAACATTTCTCCTTTGGCGAGGGGCTGGGGGCTGAGCTGGCGCCGGGCGGCCCGCATCCCGATGTGCTGAATTATGCCTGGCGCGAATATGGCAACCGGGTGGGGGCGTGGCGGCTGATCCAGCTGCTCGATGAACTCGCGCTGCCCGCCACCGTGCTGCTCAACTCCACCATGCTGGACCACGCGCCGCAGCTGGTGGCCGCCCATGCCGCGCGCGGCGACGAGATCGCCGGCCACGGCCGCACCAACGCCGAGCGCCAATCCACCATGGCCGAGGCGCAGGAGCGGGCGCTGATCGCCGACAGCACCGCCGCCATCACCCGGGCCGGCTACCCCTACCCGCGCGGCTGGCTCTCGCCCTGGATAGCCGAGAGCCATGTCACGCCCGACCTGCTGGCCGAATGCGGCTATGGCTATTCGCTGAACTGGTGCATGGACGACATGCCGGTTTGGAAGACGACCCGGGCCGGTCGCCTGCTCAGCATCCCCTACCCGCAGGAGGCGAACGACATCCCCGCCATCGTGGCGCGCAAGGATGGTGCGGCGCAATTCGCCGATATGCTGGTGGAGGATGCGATGGAGCGGCTGGAGCAGGTGAGAGACGGCATTCCGCAGGTCATGGGCATAGCGCTTCACCCGTACATCGTGGGGCAGCCCTACCGGCTGCGGGCGCTGCGCGGCGCGCTGAAGGCGATATTGGAACGGCGCGGCGAGTTGTGGATCTGCACCGCCGGGCAGATCGAGACGCATGTGAAAAGCCTGCCCGAGGGGAGCATCCCGGCATGAGATACCTTCTACCCCTGCTGCTCGCCCTGTCGGCCTGCGCCTCCTTCACCCCCACTCAGCCCGCGCCGGGCCTGCCGCAGACGGTGGAGCGCGTGGACGTCCAGCGCTACCTCGGCACCTGGTTCGAGGCGGCGCGGCTGCCGGTGTTCTTCCAGGATGGCGAGCGCGTGCGCTGCGCCGATGTCACCGCCATTTACACCGCGCGGGCCGATGGCCGGATCGATGTGCTGAACACCTGCCGCAATGCGCTGGCGGGCGGTGCCATCCGCAGCGCCACCGCCGTGGCCACGCCGGTGCCGGACAGCGGCAATGCCCGGCTGCGGGTCGCCTTCTTCTGGCCCTTCCATGGCGATTACTGGGTGATCGGGCTGGACCCGGAATACCGCTGGGCCGTGGTCGGCGCGCCCTCGCGCCGCGTGCTGTGGATTCTCAGCCGCACGCCGCAGATGGCGGAGGCGGATTTCGTCCGGGCCGTGGACATCGCCCGGGCCCAGGGTTTTGCGGTCGAGAACCTGCAACGCACCGAGCAGTCAGTGCGATAGTTCAGAGGTCTATAACATAGGGAGCGCCCGACCTCATCTTGAAAATTAAATCAACGAATTCCTGAGAATAATTATGCGATTTTGATATAATGCCTGCCTTGCTGGATTGATGGTATCTATTATCAAATGACTTAATATCTTGACCGGTTTCGCGCTTTATCCTCAACACATATTCATGTGCTGCGTTCCAATAAGCTTTTCCATTTTTCGTTATGATCCTAGCTACTTCTGTAAGCGAATACGGATATTGAATTGAATTTGAAGAAAATGCATTGACCGTCGTAATGCCTAAAAGCTTTGCGTAATCATTGGTGTTGTCTAGGGCGCGTGATAAGGTGTCGTAGTTAAATTGTACTTTGCTTTTTGGGATATCATGACGAACTAGCTCATGGGTGCGGCTAACTAATCCACGAAGGAGTTTTGGATTTATATTGTTTAGTGGGCGACGAGTCGCAAACGCATCAAATATCCAGCAAAAGTCATCTGATTCTATCGCTTTTACGCGGAGAAACCTATTGTCTTCAGTAGGGATAAGTTTTTCTTTTGACGGTTTATTTAATGCAACGCCTGTTTTCCATTCAACAAAGTAAATGTTTGGAATCAGAAAATCAGTATCTCCCTCAGGCCTAAGACATAGGTCTATATCCGATAATATAGACTTTATATTAGGATCAGACGCGCTATAACCTACGATCAACAAGGGGTGCTCACTGAAATAGGTAAGAAGTTTTGCGCTCAAATATTTCTTTTTCTTCATAAAATGCTCATAGTCTGATTTAGTAAGAATAATGCTATTTATATCAGAAACACACCCATGTATCTTGAAAATTTCTCCTGTTAATATCTGAGGCTCTCGAATAATGTGCTGCCCAATAATGGGCTCGTAGTCAGGAAATACGTCCTCTAGATACTGATCAAAATTGGTTGTAATCAATGCGTGAGGTTGGATTTTTTGTAGGGCAGCTATTTCAAGCTGATTTTGGTTGTCGATGGCGCGGGGCGTGGCTCTTTCATTTTGAAAAATCATGGCAGTAGCATATTTCAGGTACGAAGATTGCGGAATTTCGCCTGTGAACATCGGAGGAGGGAAGAAGTCATTCCCTTTTTCCCATGCCCAGCGATGGAATAACTTTGAAAATTCCTCGCCTATGGCTGCCTGATCCTCAAAGCTTTGTTTGTAAAAAGTATAATTTTTGTCGATTAGAGGGCACTGAGACGCGAGTTTCTCCAGTAATTCATCCCAACTAGGTGTGCCAAAATAACGCCGTGACAATCCAGAGCCCACAAACAATATTGGCTTACAGCCCAAGGTTTCTAGGCAGGATTTTACGTCCTCAACTATTTCGATCTTGTAATTATCGAATGACATAGCGGAATCCACCGAGCCAATTTCAAGCGGATTAAACCAATGAATCAGAAGGCAAAGTCAATGAAAATTTTCAGTGCGGCAGTAGCGCGGTCTCGCCCTCGATCACCTCTTCCAGCGCCGCCATGAACTGGGCGCGGGGCAGGTTGGGCGGCAGCGCCGGCAGCACCTTCACCCGCAAAATCCCGGGGTAGATCGTGAAAGCCCGCCGGCCCCAGAACCAGGCGCTGTTGGTGGCGACGGGGATCACTGGCAGCTTCGTCACCGAGGCCATCGCCGCCACGCCGGACTGGTAGGGTGCGCGCACATCGGGTGCCACGCGCGTGCCCTCGGGGTAGATAATGATCTGCCTGCCATCGGCGGCGGCGCGCTGGGTGTCGCGCACCATTTGCTTCAGCGCCGCCGCACCGCCATCGCGATCGACCGAGATCATCTCGCAATGCCGCGCCAGCCAGCCCCAGACCGGCAGGCGCATCAGCTCGATTTTCATGACATAGCAGGGGTCTGGCAGGCGGCTAAGCCAGAACACGGTGTCGAAAGCCGAGCCATGCTTGCTGACGATGAGGCAGGCACCGGGCGGGATATGCTCCATCCCCTCCACATGCACCCGCACATTGCACAGGATGCGCAGCATGGCCTCGACGAAAAACGTGTAGCTGCGCAGCACCCGGCGCAGGATTTTCCGCGGCAGGATCAGGATCGGGATGGAGGTCACCACCGTCACCACCGTGAAGCCGTAGAAGCCGATGTTGAAGGCGAGCGAGCGCAGGAAAAGCATCATGGGAGACCCCGTAACCACAGCCTGACGGCGGCCTGGGCGGTGAGCCAGGCGATCAGCGCCGCCGCCGGCGGCAGGGCGGCCAGACCGCCCCAGGGCATCGCCAGCGCATTGCCCAGGAGCGGCGCCGCCAGCCCGCCCAGCAGATAGAGCAGCGGCGCGGCCAGCACCGCACCCAGCACCGCGCCCAGCCCCGCCAGAAAAGCGATACGGCCGGCGAAGCGGCTGGCGATGGTGCTGTCGGTGGCGCCCATGTCGTGCAGGATGACGATGGTGGCGTGCCGCGCGGCGATGCCCGCGCGTGTGGCCACCGCCACCATCGCCGCCGCCACCGCGCCCACCAGGGCCAGCACCAGCCAGGCCAAAGCCTCCAGGCTGCGGGCCAGGGCCGAGAGCCGGGCGACCCAGATTCCATGCGCCTCCACCCTTGCACCGGGGATGGCGGCCTGGATGGCCTCGGGCAGCGCCTCCACCCCCGCGCCCAGCGTGCTCAGGCGCAGCTCGATCATGCCGGGCAGCGGCAGGCCGGCGGCATCGCCCAGCCAGGGCCGCAGCAGGGCGGCCAGGCGCTCGCGCTCCAGCGGAATCGCTTCGGCCACGCCGGGCAGGGCGGCCAGGGCGGCGGCGGCCGGGCCGGTCTGCGCATTGGCGGGCAGTTGCACCATCATGGCGGCGGCCGCACCGCCTTCCCAGCGCGCGGCCATGGCGGCGGCGGCCACCGCGCCGGCCATGGCGAGTGCCGCCAGCAGCGCCATGGCGGCGACGAGGCCGGGCAGCAGCGGGCCGGAAAGGGCGCGCCTGAGGCCCAGCGGGTCCCGCCCCCGCGCGCGGCGCAGACGCTCAGCCATGCGAGGCCAGCCGGCCGCCCTCCAGCCGCAGGATGGGCGCGGGGTATTCGTCCGGCAGGGCCTCGTTGTGGGTGGCGACGATGACGGTGCTGCCCAGACGGTGCATCTGCCGCAGCAGGTTGACCATGCGGCGGGACTGTTCGGCGTCCAGGTTGCTGGTCGGCTCATCCGCCAGCAGCAGCGCGGGGCGGGCCACGACAGCACGGGCCAGGGCGACACGCTGCTGCTCGCCGCCCGAAAGCGCCTCCGGTCGGTCCTTCATGCGCTCGGCCAGGCCGACCCAGCGCAGCAATTCCGTGGCATCGGCCAGCAATTGCTGCTCGCCGCGGCCGGCGATGCGCAGCGGCAGGGCGACGTTTTCCAGCACATCGAGATGCGGCAGCAGGCGAAAATCCTGGAACACCACGCCGATGCGCCGGCGCAGGGCCGGAAGCTCCTTTCTGCCAGCCGCATGGATGGCGGTGCCCATCACGTTCAGCCGGCCCTCGCTGGGCAGGATGGCGAGGTGCAGCAGCTTCAGCAGCGAGGATTTCCCTGCCCCCGAAGGCCCCATCAGCCAGGTGAAGCTGCCGCCCTCCAGCGCGAAATCCAGGCCCGACAGCGCCGGGGCGGCTCCCGGGCGGTAACGCAGGGTGATGTCTTCCAGACGGACCATGAGCCTATCTGCCAGGGCTGGCCGTGTCGCGCAAAGCGCGCGGGGGATTCAATGCCCCGCGCGCATCCGGCCCGGGTTGAGGATGCCGGCCGGGTCCATCGCCGCCTTCACCCGGGCGGCGATGCCGGCCATGGGCTTGCTCTCCTCGCTGATGACCGGCACGCTGCCGCGCCAGGAATCGGGGCCGCGGAAGAGCATGAAGCTGCCCCCCGCCGCGGCCTGCATGACGATGCGGTGCGTAGCCTCATCGGGCGGCGCGGCGAACCATATCAGGCCGCCACCCCAGTCCAGCAGAAGTTTTTTCGACGTGGGCGCCAGCGCCGCGCAGCAGGCCGGCGCCGCGCTGGGGGGCAGGGAGATGCGCCAGACCGCGTCTCCGGGCGCCGCATCCAACGCGGTGAGGTCGCTGATCGCGCGCCATGCCGGTGTCTCCTCCAGCACCGTGGCATCGCCATGGCGGGCGAGATCGGCGCGCAGGCGGCCAATGCGGTACTCGACGCTCTTGGCAAAATCCTCGATGCGGGCGAGGGCCACCATGCCGGACATGCCCAGGCCCGCGCCATCGGTCAGCAGCGCCGCACCGCTGACGCCATAGGGCGAGCCGAGTGCCGCGCTGAGCGCGCGCACGCCGGCGGCGATGTCGGGCACGCGGATGGCCAGCGTGGCCGTGGCTTCGGCGCGCGGCAGCACCTTGAAGGTGATCTCGGTCAGCACCCCCAGCGTGCCATGGCTGCCGGTCAGCAGCTTGCACAGATCGAGCCCGGTGACATTTTTCAGCACGCGGCCGCCCGAGCGAAACACCTCGCCATCGCCCTTCACCGCGCGGATGCCCAGCACATGGTCGCGCATCGCCCCCCAGGTGATGCGGCGGGGGCCGGAGAGATTGGTGGCGGTGATGCCGCCCAGGGTCGCGGCCTCGCCCGCACCGAAAAAGGCGCTGAGGTCGGGCGGTTCGGCGATGATCTGCTGGCCGTTTTCGGCCAGCGCCGCCTCGATCTCGGGGATCGGTGTGCCGGCGCGGGCGGAGATCACCAGTTCCGAAGGCTTGTACAGCGTGATGCCGGTGAGGTTGCGGGTGGAGAGGGTACGCGCCGCCTGCACCGGGCGCAGCATGGCGCGCTTGGTGCCGCGGCCTTCGATGGCCAGGGGTTCGCGGGCGATATGGGCGCGGGCGATCTCGGCCGAGACACCGGCCTCATCCATGGGGGCGACGAGGGTCATGCGAAGGCCGGATTGCCCTCAAGGGGGAAAACCTTGGCAGGGTTGAGCAGCCAATCCGGGTCGAAGGCGGTCTTGATCGAGCGCTGGATGTTCAGCTCGCCCTGGGTGAATTGCGCGCTCATCAGATCGCGCTTCTCGATCCCCACGCCATGCTCGCCGGTCAGGCAGCCGCCGACCTCGACGCAGAGGAGGAGGATCTCGGCGCCCAGCTTTTCGGCGCGGGCAAAACTGTCGGGGTCATTGGCGTCGAACATGATCAGCGGGTGGAGATTGCCATCGCCGGCGTGAAAGACATTGGCGACCTTGAGGTCATGGCTCGCCGCCAGCTCGGTGATGCGGCCCAGCACGAAGGGCAATTCGCCGGTCGGGATGGTGCCGTCCATGCAGAGGTAATCCGGCGAGATTCGCCCCACCGCGCCAAACGCCCCCTTGCGGCCCTTCCAGATCGCCAGCGACTGTTCCGCGCTTTCCGCCACCTTCATGGAGATGGGGTTGAACTGGGCGCAGATGCCGCGAATGCGGTCCAGCAGCGCGTCCTGCTCCGCAACGGAGCCCTCGACCTCGATGATCAGCATCGCCTCCGCGTCCAGCGGGTAGCCGGCATGGGCGAAGGCCTCGCAGGCATGGATGCAGGGCTTGTCCATGAACTCCAGCGCCACAGGGATGATGCCCGAGCCGATGATGGCATCCACCGCCTGCCCCGCCACGGGGATGGAATCGAAGGCGGCGAGCATGGCCCTGGCACCCTCCGGCCCGCGCAGGATGCGCACGGTGACTTCCGTGACCATGCCCAACTGGCCTTCCGAGCCGGTGATCAGCCCCAGCCAGTCATAGCCCACGGCATCGAGATGCCGGCCGCCGATCTCGCAGATCTCGCCCTCGATGGTGACGAATTTCAGCCCCAGCAGGTTGTTCGCGGTCACACCGTATTTCAGGCAATGCGCGCCGCCGGAATTCATCATCACATTGCCGCCGATCATGCAGGCGAGCTGGCTGGAAGGGTCGGGGGCGTAGAAAAACCCCTCCGACGACACGGCATTGGTGATGCCGATATTCGTCACCCCCGCCTGCACAACGGCCAGGCGGTCGTCGTAGTCGATTTCCAGAATGGCGTTCATCCGCATCAGGCCGATCACCACGGCATCGGCCAGCGGCAGCGCGCCGCCGGAAAGGCTGGTGCCGGCGCCGCGCGGGATCACCCGCACGCCATTCTCGTGGCAGAAGCGCAGCACAGCGGCGACTTCCTCCGTCGTGCGCGGCAGGGTGACGGCCAGCGGAATCTGCCGGTAGGCCGGCAGCCCGTCGGTCTCATAGGGCTTCATCCGGATGGTTTCGGTGATCAGGCCATCGGCGGGCAGAAGCTTTGCCAGGCCGGCGATGATCTCGGGGCGGCGGGCCATCACATCGGCCTTGGGTGCTGGCATGCGGATCATCTGCGGCGGTCCTTTCCCATGGCGGGCTGCGCCCTCATTGCCGCATGGCTTGCCCGGCGCGCAAGGGTATCGTCAGATTGCGGCGTCACAATGAAAAGGGAGACGCACATGCGAATGATCATTCTGGCCGGCGTTGCGGCCCTTGGCCTTGCCATGCCGGCCCAGGCGCAGCGCAGCGGCACCTATGCGGTGGAAGGCACAGCCGTGGACGGCTCGCGCTACACCGGCAGCGTGCAACTGACCGCCACCGGCCCCGAGACATGGCGCGCCACCTGGCGGGTGGCCGGCGAGGTCACCAACGGCATCGGCATCCTGATGAACGGGATGCTGGCTTTCGGTTACTTTGCGCAGCGCGAGACCGGAACGGCGCTCTATGTGGTGGGCGCGGATGGCTCGCTCGCGGGCCGATGGACCGCGGGGCCGAATGGCGGCGTGGGGACGGAGCGCTGGTTGCCGCGCTGACACACCCCAAGGCGGGGGCTGGCTACAGGCAAGGGCGAAGTCTCCCCAACCGGATCGCGACGGGGGCAGCCGAGATGGCGGCGGCAATGGCGGGAAAGCGGTCTTCGGCCAGGCGCGCAAAAGCGAAGGGGGGCCGAAGCCCCCCCGGAACTCAGCCCTGGCGGGCCTTGAAGCGCGGGTTTTTCTTGTTCAGCACGTAAAGCCGGCCGCGACGGCGGACGACAACGCAGTTCTTGTCCCGCAGCTTGGCGGATTTGAGGCTGTTGCGGATCTTCATCGGAAAAACCTGACGGGTGAATAATGGGCCTGACCAAGGCCGGGCGGAGGCGCGTGGATACAAAGCGCCGTCGGCGCAGTCAACCCAGCACCAGGTGTTTTGGGATGCGCAGTCCCAATGATTCCGGCACCGGCCATTCCTCCGACACCGTGCGCAGCTTCCGGAAGCCCGCCTTGACGTAGTTGGGCAGGGCGCGCGGGTGATCGGCGGTGCAGGTGTTGACCGTCAGCGCCGCGCATTGCCCGCCCTGCCAGGCCGTGAAGATCGCGTGGTGCAGCAGGGCATAGCCCAGGCCGCGCCCGGTGGCCCAGGGCATCAGGCCGAAATAGGAAAGGTTCACCACCGGTGCCTGCCCGCGGTCCAGCTCATAGAATCCCGCCGGTTCGCCCTTGGACATCAGCACATGAATTTCGAGGGTGGGCGCGCCCAGCACCTCGGCCAGTTCCCTGTCCGACAAGGTGCGCCGCAGCCACCAGCAGTAATCCTGGCCAACGGTGTTGTAGAGGTACCTGTAGAATCCCAGGGTGCAGCGCGGCACCGCCACAACCGATGCCGTCACCGGCAGGCTGGGCACCATGCCCATCACCGGCCGGTCCATCCGCAGGAAGGTGACGTCGACGCCGACGTTGAGCACGCCTTTCACGCTACTGCTCCAGGAAGCTCCGTAGCTTGCGCGACCGGCTGGGGTGCTTGAGCTTGCGCAGCGCCTTGGCCTCGATCTGCCGGATGCGCTCGCGCGTCACGTTGAACTGCTGGCCGACCTCCTCCAGCGTGTGGTCGGTGTTCATGCCGATGCCGAAGCGCATGCGCAGCACGCGCTCCTCGCGCGGGGTGAGGGAGGACAACACCTTCGTCGTCTGCTCGCGCAAATTGGTCTGGATGGCGGCGTCCAGCGGGATGATGGCGTTCTTGTCCTCGATGAAGTCGCCGAGATGGCTGTCCTCCTCATCGCCGATGGGCGTTTCCAGCGAGATCGGCTCCTTGGCGATCTTCAGCACCTTTCGGACTTTCTCCAGCGGCATGCCGAGCTTTTCGGCCAGTTCCTCCGGCTGCGGCTCGCGGCCGATCTCGTGCAGCATCTGGCGGCTGGTGCGGACCAGCTTGTTGATCGTCTCGATCATGTGGACGGGGATGCGGATGGTGCGCGCCTGGTCGGCGATGGAACGGGTGATCGCCTGGCGGATCCACCACGTCGCATAGGTGCTGAACTTGTAGCCGCGGCGGTATTCGAACTTATCCACCGCCTTCATCAGGCCGATATTGCCTTCCTGGATCAGGTCGAGGAATTGCAGCCCGCGATTGGTGTATTTCTTGGCGATGGAGATGACGAGGCGCAGATTCGCCTCGATCATCTCCTTCTTGGCGACGGTCATGTCGCGCTCGCCACGGCTGACGGTGGCGTAGACGCGGCGGAATTCCGCCACCGGCAGGCCGGTCTCGGCGGCGACCGCGCCGATATGGGCGCGCACCTTCTCCACGTCGTCCTGCGATTTCGCGGCGAAGGCCTGCCAGGATTTGGATTTCAGCTTGGAGATCCGGTCGAACCAGGCCGGGTCCAGCTCATGCCCGCGCCATTCCGCCAGGAAATCCTCGCGCTTCACCTTATGCGCCTCGGCCAGCCGCAGCACCTGCCCGTCCATCGCGACGAGGCGCTTGTTGAGCAGCTTCAGCTGCTCGACCAGCTCCTCGATGCGGTTGTTGTGCAGGTGCACCTTCTCGACCAGCGCCACCAACTCGGTGCGGCTCTTCTCGTAGGTCTTCTCCGACCGCCCCGCGAGTTCGCCGCCCCCGGTGTACACATCCATCCGCTTGGCGGAGAGCTTGCCGAGCTTGGAATAGATCGTCTCGATGGCTTCGAAGGCTGCCAGCGCCTCGGGCTTCAGCTTCTCTTCCAGGGCAGAGAGCGACAGGCCGATCGAGCCCTCCTCGTCACCCTCCTCGAATTCCTCTGGCTCGGTGCTCGCCCCTTCCGGCATGTCGGCCTGGTTGGTGGCTTCCAGGTCGATCACGTCGCGCAGCAGCATGCGGCCCTCGCGCACCGCCTCATGCCAGGCGATGATCGCCTTGAAGGTCAGCGGGCTTTCGCAAAGCCCGCCGATCATCATGTCGCGGCCGGCCTCGATCCGCTTGGCGATGGCGATCTCGCCCTCGCGGCTCAGCAGTTCGACGGAGCCCATCTCGCGCAGATACATCCGCACCGGGTCGTCAGTACGCCCAATGGTGTCCTCGTCGACGTTGCCGCCGCTCTCTTCCTCTTCCTTCTCCTCGCCATCCTCGGCCTTGGCGGTAACGGGCTTGGGGCTGTCGGCGTCCTCGCCCTCCTCGGCCTCGACCACCGTGATCCCGCTCTCGCTGAGCATGGCCAGCGTGTCCTCGATCATCTCGGAGGAGACCTGCTCGGAGGGCAGGACGGCGTTCACCTCATCGACGGTGACGAAGCCGCGCTCCTTGCCCCGGGCGATCAGCTTCTTCACCGCGGCCGACTGGATGTCGAGCATCACGCCTTCGACGGCTTCGTCGCGCGCTTCCGTGGTTTCGGTGCTGGTGCCCGGTTTGGTGGCCATACGTAAAACTCCGTTAATTTTCGGCCGCGCCGGCGTTGCGCGGGTGAAGACAGGTCGTTGCATATGGAATGCGGCAGGGCTGGTTCACCACCCCGTCTGCGAATCGACAGATGAAAATGTCACAAGCTGTGTCTGTTCTGCCGCTCAGCGGCCCTGGTCGCCCTCGATCTCACCCCTGCCATGCGCGTCCAGCGCCTCCTTCAGCAGAACCACGCGGCGGATATTCTCCTCCCAGGAGGTGGCGGCGTCTTCGCGTGCCACCGCCAGATCCTCCAGCAGCGGGGCGCGGCCACGCAGCCAATGGAAGAAATGCCAGAAGCAATCCGCCGCCTCGGCCGGCTGGGCGCCCGGCCTCGCGCCCTGCGGCAGGGCGGGGGTCGTCAAGGCCCAGTCCAGGGCATCGGTCGCGCCATGCTCGCGCAGCGCGGCATGCAGCGGTTCGGGTTCCAGCGGCCAGCCGGATTGCAGGCCTTCCAGCAGGGCGGCGCAAAGCTGCGTGGCGGGGCCTTCGGGCAGGTCGAGAAGGCCAAGCGGTTCCTCGATCTCGGGCAGCAGCCACGGGTGGTTCAGCAGGCAGGCAAGCAGCGCGCGGGCCTGCGCCGCGCGGGCATTGCTGCCGGGCAACGGCCGCGCCATCACGGCTTTCGGCGGCTTCGCGCCACGCCGGCTGCCGGCATAGAAATCCTCCAGCAGCGCGCGGCGGTATTCGCTGGCAAGGGATTTGTCCGGGATCAGGCTGGCCGCTTCCGTCAGCCTGTTGCGGAAGCCCGCGCGCTCCTCCGGCGTCAGCATCGGCCGCCCGGCGCCGAGCAGTCGGAAGAGCGCGCGGGCCAGGGGTTCGGCCGCCTCCAGGCGCTGCTGGAAGGCCTCCGGCCCGGCCTTGCCGATCAACTCGTCCGGGTCCTGGCCGGCGGGCAGGGTGGCGATGCGAAGCGTGCGTTCGGGCGCCAGCAGGGGCAGGGCTGCCTCGGCCGCGCGGGCGGCGGCGCGGCCGCCGGCGGCATCGCCATCGAAGCACAGCACCGGCTCGGGGCTGATCGCCCAAAGAGCTTCGAGCTGTTCGGCGGTGAGCGCGGTGCCGAGCGGGGCCACCGCGCCGTTGAAGCCGGCCTGGTGCAGGGCGATGACGTCCATGTAGCCCTCCACCACCACCAGGCGCGCCCCGCGAAAGACCCCCTCGCGCGCCAGATCGAGGCCGTATAGCTGGCGGCGCTTCGAGAACAGCGCCGTCTCCGGCCCATTGATGTATTTCGGCTGGCCATCGCCCATGATCCGGCCGCCGAAGCTGATGCTCCGCCCCCGCCGGTCGCGGATGGGGAACATCACCCGGTTGAAGAACAGGTCCACTGTCGCCTGCTCGCGCTCCTGCATCAGCCCGGCCTCGACAAGCTGGGCGGGCTCGATGCCCAGGTCGCGCAGATCACCCGCCAGCGCGCCGCGGCCAGCGCCGGACCAGCCCAGGCCGAAACGGGCGATGGTCTCGTCGGTCAGGCGGCGGCGGCGGAGGTATTCCAGCGCGGGCCGCCCTTCGGGCAAATGCAGCCGGCGGGTGAAGGCGGCGGCGGCGGCATCGAGCACGCCGTGCAGGTCGCGCGCCCGGGCCTCGCGCGCCGCCATCTCCGGCGTGGGCTTGGGCACTTCCAGCCCGGCCTCGGACGCAAGCCGCTCCACCGCCTCGATGAAGGAGGCGCCATCGCTGCGCATGACGAAGCTGATGGCATCGCCATGCGCGCCGCAGCCGAAGCAGTGGAAACCGTCATCATAGACGTAGAAACTGGGTGTCTTCTCGCCATGGAAGGGGCAGCAGCCTTTCCATTGCCGGCCGGATTTCTGCAGCCGCACCTTTCGCGCGACGAGCGCGTGCATTGGAGTGCGGGCGCGGAGCTCATCCAGGAATTGCGGGGGCAGCGCCATTGTCAGGGCTTTATGCCCGCCGCGCCCAGTCTGCTACCCCAATGGCGACGCCCGCGCTGTTGATCCTGGGGATGAAGCGGGGCCGGGGATTAACTTGCCCGGCAAGCCCGGCTATGCACATGACATGAAACCCGCAGAAATCCAGGCCGTCCAGGCTCATCTCCGCCGCCTGACCGGCAGCCCGAAGCTGACCATCCGGGCGGCGCAGACCCGCAACGGCCCCGTCGAGCTGCTTGCCGATGGCGAGGTGATCGGCACGGTGGACCGTGACGCCGAGGATGGTGAGGTGGCCTATCACGTGACCATCACCATTCTCAGCGAAGACCTCGCCTAGCCGCCCAGTGCCGCCTTCACCACCGGCCCGGCGCGGCCCATGTCCAGCGCGGGGCCATGCTTCGCCCGAAGGGCCGCCACGACCTTCCCCATCTCCTTGATCGAGCGGGCGCCGGTCTCAGCCACGGCCTCGGCCACTGCGGCGGCGATGGCGGCATCATCCATCTGCGCCGGCAGGAAGGCCTCGATCACGGCGATCTCGGCCTCCTCCTTCTCGGCGAGCTCCGGCCGGTTGCCCTGGCGGTACATCTCCACCGATTCGCGCCGGCTCTTCACCATGCCGCGCAGCATGCCGACCAGCGCCTGATCATCCAGGACCGGGCCTGGGCGCGCGGCGATGTCGCTGTCCTTCATCTTCGCGATGATCATCCGGATGGTCGAAGTGCGCGGTGCATCGCCGGCCTTCATGCTGGTCTTCATCGCTTCGGTGAATTCGGTGCGCAGGTTCATGGGCTTTCTGTAGAGCATGAACCGCCGCGGTGGAATCGCCGGGGCGGCGAATAATCCTCCCCAGCATGGCAGAATCATTCTCCACCCCGGCGGAGCATGGTTCAGCGCCGAACCGCGGCCTCCGCGCCACCCAGGCGACCGCCGGCCGAGGCTTGCGGCCGCGCCTGCCACACCCCCTGCGCCGCGTGGTTGAGGAAGAACTCGTCGCGCGGGAACATGTCGGTCAGCGGCGGCTCCACCCGCGGCGTACCGGGATTCCAGTGCTGCGGCTGATCGGCGATCAACCCAGCCACATCGCCGATGGCAGGATTGCCGCGCTGGAAGAACTGCACGACGTCGGGCTGCCGCAGCCGGGCGAGCAGCGCCTGCAGGTCGAGCTCGATCGGCCGGTCGGAGCCGATCATGATGCTGGCCGGGCGCAGCAACACGGCATGGGGGAAGACCGCGGCGAATGTGTCGACCACCCGCCAGGAGGGCGCCCATTGCACATAGAGCCCACCCGGCGCCAGCCTCTCGCGCACCTGGGCCAGGAATTCCGCGCTGTAGAGCATGCCGGAATGGGAGGATTGCGGCAGGATCGCATCCGCCTCGATCACATCATACAGCTCATCGCCCCGCGTCAGCGCCCGCCTGCCATCGCCATATTCCAGGCTGACCCGAGGGTCGCGCAACAGCGCGGCCACGCCCCCTTGCGGCTGCGCGGCGGCGATCTCGCCCAAAGTGTCCAGCACCGGCCGCACCAGTTCGATGGCGCGTATCGAGCGCGTGGCGGGGTTGACGGTGGCGCCGTAGGGCGTGCCGCCACTGCCCACGCCGATGGCCAGCACGCGCTCGGGCGCCGGATGGACCAAGGGCCCCAGCACCCCGAGAAGCATGTGGATGTCCAGGAAGGGCACGAAGCCCTGGCCATGGCCCATGATGAAGAAACGGCCCTGGGCGCGATCGGCCTCGTCGGCGCGTGAGCGATAGAAGGCGACGCCCGAGCGGTCCTCGGCCCAGGCGGCGAAGCTGCCCGGCGCCTGGCCATGCATGTGCTGCCAGAACCGCTCATTGCCGGGCAGCAACGCCGCCAGGGCGATGGTGGCGGCCAGCAGGCCCATGGTGACCCGCCGCGGCGCGCCGCGCTGCTGGGTCAACCAGCCCAGCAACAGCAAGGCCGAGAGCACGGCCAGCAGCAGCAGGGTGCCCATGCTGCCCCACAGGTGCAAGGTGACGATGCCGGTGAAGATGGAGCCCGCGGCATTGCCCAGGATATTGGCCAGCTGCACCCAGCCCACCCGCGCGCCCACGCTGGCCAGATCCTGCTGGACCGCGCGCTGCACGAAGGGGAAGGTCATGCCGATGAGGAAGGCGGGCGGCGCCACCAGCGCCACAATGAGCAAGGTGCTGGCCGCCAGCGCGTCGGGCCCGAAGCGATGGAAATCCACCGCCAGCAGCGGATCGAGCGGCCAATGCCCAACGCCCAGCCACATCGCCAGGATGAGCACCACGCTCAGCACGAAGCCCGCCCCCTGGGCGTAGAAGAAGGCGGGCCTGGGGTCCGCCATGTGGCGCACCATGCGCGCCGCCAACGCCATGCCCAGCCCGTCGGCCAGCAGGAAGACGCCCAGGATCGTGGGGAAGAGATAGGCGTGATACTGCCCGACCTGGCCCAGCAGCCGCACCCAGAGGATCTCCAGCGCCACGATCACGTAGCCGGAGAGGAAGACCAGCAGGCACCACAGCGGCAGCGAGCCGAAGCTGGCCGCGGGCGCGGCCGCCGCACGCGGGCCGGGCACGGTGCGCGACATGCCCGACAGCAGGCTCAGCGCCAATGCCGCCGCCGTCAGGTTGAGCGCCGCCGCCAGCCAGAGCGACGCGACGAAGCCGAACTGCCCCACGATCAGCCAGCCGCCGACCAGCGCGCCCAGCCCGGCGCCCAGCGTGTTCAGCCCATACAGCGCGCCGATGCGAGAGGCCGCGGTCTCCAGGCTGATCGTCACCGCCCGCGCCAGCAGCGGCAGCGAGGCGCCCATCAGGGTGGTGGGAATGACCAGGCCGGCGAAGCACAGGGCGAACACGGCGAGGTTGCTCTGCACCGCATCGGCCAGGCCGATGGCGATCACATCATAAAGAAAGCCCTTGGAGAGCAGCGCGCAGAGCGCGATCCCGGCCTCGCACAGCGCGAAGCCCAGCAGCGCGCGATGGGGCGACAGCCTGTCCGCCACCCGCGCGCCGATGATGGAGCCCAGGCCCAGCCCCGCCAGGAAGGAGCCCACCACCAGGGCGGCGGAGACGGTGTCGCTGCCGGCGAATATGCCGAGCATGCGCTGCCAGATGATCTGGCACAGCAGCGCCGCGAACCCTGAGAAAAAGAACGCCAACATCAAACGCGGCATGCTGCCTCAACCCTCAAAGAGGGGGCTGATTGCCCTCCTCTCATGGCCAAAAAATGGCGGGAAATCCATCTATTCACGGCGAAGCAGGTTGTCTGTCAACATATCGGCCCATCCCCTGCTGCGGAAGCCCGCCCGCAATGCGACTTCGTCGTAATCCTCCCGCAGCCATTGCAGGAAGGGTTTGGGCCAGGCCCGGGCATAGGTGGCGATGAAGGCGTCCAGGATTCCGGTCCGCGCGGCGGCGATGTGGCCGTGGCGCCAGGAGAGTTGCGCGGCCGCTTCGGCCGGCGGGCGGTCTTGCAGCAGGAGCCAGATGGCGGCGATGAGGCCGGTGCGGTCGGCGCCGGATTTGCAGTGGATGAGGATGGGCTCGGGCAAGTCCGGCAGCATGGCGGCCAGGCGCTCGATCCGGTCGCGATGTGGGGCGCCGCGCGATTCGAAGGGGGCGTCGGCATGGATGAGGCCGAGGGAGGCGGCCTCCCGCCGGCTCAGCGCATCGGCGCCACAGCTCTCCCGATGGCCGCGCAGATTGAGCAGGGTGCGGATGCCATGGCTGCGCACCGCGGCGCGCAGCTGGAAGGGCAGGGGGTGGTTGGAGCGGTAGAGCCGCCCGGCCTCTACCACGCCCCAGTTGCGCCAGGGCAGGCGCAGGGCGGCGTGGTCGATGAAAAGGGCGTTGGTCCAGGTCGGCATCGCGCCCCTATGGCGGAAACCCCGCGTCTATTCCATCCGCGCACCGGAGACGCGCACCATCTCCTGCCACATCGGCCGCTCGCTTCGTGCCCGCTCCCAGGCGGCTTCGGGCGTGCTGGAGACGGCCTGCGCGCCGGCGCGCAGGAAGCGGTCCTTCACCGCCGGGTCCGCCGCCACCGCCTGCATCGCCTGGCTGGCGCGGGCCAGGATGGGCGCCGGCACCCCGGCGGGGAAAGCGAAGGCGCACCAGCTTTCCACCACGAAGTCGAAGCCGGCCTGCTGCATCGTCGGGATGTTGGGCAGCGTCGGCCAGCGTTCGGCGCTGGTCACCGCGATACCGCGGATGCGCCCCTCCTGGATGGTCGGCACGTAGCTGGCCAAATTGCCGATCTCGAAGGTCAGGTCGCCCGAGAGCAGGGCGGGGATGATCTGCGCGGCACCACGGAACGGCACGTGCTGGCCGTCCAGGCCGGTGCGCTGGCAGAAATGCGAGCCGGAGAGATGCGCTGTCGTGCCCACGCCCGGGCTGCCGAAGGAGACGCCATTGCGGCGCGCCTTGCCCCATTCGATGAACTCCGCCAGCGTCGTCGCCGGGCAATGCGCGGCCGAGACGGCGAGGACGTTGGGCAGGGTCCAGTGCATCGAGATCGGCTGCAGGTCGCGGTCCGCATCGAAAGGCATGCGGGCGAAGAGAAACTGGTTGATCGACCAGCCGCTGACCGTGATCGGCCCCATCGTGTAGCCATCGGGCGTGGCCTTGGCGATCGCGTCGGTGCCGATATTGCCGCCGGCGCCGGGCCGGTTCTCGATCTGGAAGGATTGGCCGAGGCGGGCATGCAGTTGCTCGGCCATCAGCCGCGCCAGCACGTCGGTCGAGCCGCCGGGCGGCCAGGGCACAATGATGCGCACCGGGCGCTCCGGCCAGGCGCCCTGGGCGAGGGCGAGGCTGGGGGTGGCGAGGCTGGCGGCGAGGAGGGCGCGGCGTTGGACGGTCATGGTTTCTTCCCTGGCTTTGCTGGAGTCATGGCCCGGCGGCGCGCGGCTGTGAAGGGGTTGTTTGCGCCTGGAAGCCGCGACGGTTTCCCGCCAGTATGGCCGCAAAGACGGAGGAAACAGAATTGCCGACGACCACGGTGCGTCACGCCGTGCTGGAGGTGCTCCGCGCCACCGGCATGACCACGATCTTCGGCAACCCCGGCAGCACGGAGCTGCCCTTCCTGGGCGATTGGCCGAACGATCTTCGCTACGTGCTCGGGCTGCAGGAGGCCAGCGTCGTGGGGATGGCGGACGGCTATGCCCGCGCCTCGGGCCACGCCGCCTTCTGCAACCTGCATTCGGCGGCCGGCGTGGGGCATGCGCTGGGCAATATTTTTACGGCTGCGCGCAACAACGCGCCTCTGGTGATCACCGCCGGGCAGCAGGCGCGCAGCCTTTTGGCTAACCAGCCCTTCCTAGGCGCCTCCGAGGCCGCGAACTTCCCCAAGCCTTATGTGAAATACTCGGTCGAGCCGGCGCGGCCGGAGGATGTGGCGCCGGCCGTGGCCCAGGCGTTTCGCGTGGCCATGCAGCGGCCGCGGGGGCCGACCTTCGTTTCCATCCCGGTGGATGACTGGGGGATGGCGGCGGTGGCACCCGCCGCCCGCACGCCGCTCGGCGACATGGCGCCGGACCCGCTGCTGCTGATGCAGCTTGCCGCCGCCCTGGCAGCCTCGGCGCGCCCGGTGATCGTCGCCGGCCCGGAAATCGACGAGGAAGGCGCGGAGATCCTCGCGCTGGCCGAACGGCTGCGCGCCCCCGTCTTCACCAGCCCCTTCGCCAGCCGGCTGTGCTTCCCCGAAAGCCACCCGCTCTTCGCGGGCCACCTGGCGGCGGCGCCCGAGGCGGTAAGCGCGGCGCTGGCCGGCTTCGACCTGGTGCTGGTGCTGGGCGCGCCGGTCTTCACCTTCCATATCGTGGGCGAATGCGCGCTGTTTTCCGGCGGCGTGGCGCTGTGGCACCTCACCACCGATGGCGAGGCGGCCGCCCGCGCGCCGGTGGGCATGGGCGTGCCGGGCAGCCTGCGCCTCGGTTTGCCGGCGCTGACCGCCCTGCTGCCCGAAGCCAGCCGTGCCGCACCGCCCCCGCGCATCCGCCCTCCCGCGCCGCCGCCGGCCTTCCCGTTACCGCCGGGCCACGTCCTGGCGCGGCTGCACGCGTTGTTGCCGCCCGGCACCGTGGTGATGGAGGAGGCGCCCAGCCACAGGCCGGCCATGCACGCCCACCTGCCCTTCGAGGCCTGGGGCAGCTTCTTTACCATGGCCAGCGGGGGCTTGGGTTATGGCCTTCCCGGCGCGGTGGGGGTGGCGCTGGCCAAACCCGGGACAAGGGTGGTCTGCCTGATCGGCGATGGCTCGCTGATGTATTCGGTGCAGGCGTTGTGGACGGCGGCGCAGCACCGGCTGCCGCTTTCGGTCATCGTGCTGAACAATGCGGGCTATGGCGCCATGCGCGCCTTCAGCCGGGTGATGGGCACGCGGGGCGCGCCGGGCATCGAGTTGCCGGGCCTGGATTTTTCCGAGATTGCCCGCGGCCATGGCGTGCCGGCGGCGCGCGCCGAACGGCCAGAAGGGCTCGATGAGGCTTTGCGCTGGGTGCTGACCAGCGACGGCCCGGCCCTGCTGGACGTGGCGCTGGATCAAGGTGTGGCGAAACTCTACCGCGAGAAGGATGAGGCATGATGTTCAGGCGTTCATTGCTGCTTTCCGCGCTGGCGATACCGGCGCTGGCGCAATCCCGTCCCACCCGCATCATCGTGCCCTTCCCGCCCGGCGGGCTGGCCGACATGCTGGCCCGCCCGCTGGCCGCGCGGCTGCAAAGCAGCTTCAACGCGCCCTTCATCGTCGAGAACCGCGCCGGCGCCGGCGGCAATATCGGCGCCGAGCTGGTCGCCCGGGCCGACCCCGATGGCCACACGCTGCTGCTCGGCTCGCTGGGGCCGCTGGCGGTGAACACGTGGCTCTTCCCCAACCTCAGCTATGACCCGCGCACGGCCTTCACACCCGTCTCGCTGCTGGTGAACACGCCAAAAGTGTTCTGCGTGAACCCCGGGCGGCCATGGCGAAGCCTGGCCGAGTTGACCGAAGCGGCGAAGGCGGCGCCCGCCCGGCTTGCCGGGGGTTCCGCCGGCAACGGCACCAGCCTGCATATCGCGCTGGAACTGTTCAACCGCGCGGCGGATGTTCAGGTCACCCATGTCCCCTATCGTGGCGCCGCAATGGCGATCACGGATCTGGTCGGTGGGCGGCTCGACCTCATCATCGACAATGTGCCGAACATCATCGGCCAGATCCGTGCCGGTGCCGTGCGGGCGCTCGCCACCGCCACCCCTGCCCGCATGCCGCAACTGCCCGATGTGCCGACCACGGCCGAGGCCGGGCTGCCCGGCTATCTCTTCGGCACCTGGTTTGGCCTGGTGGCGCCCATGGGCACGCCGGCGCCACTGGTGGAACGGCTCTCGGCCGCGGTGGATGCCGCGCTGCGCGACCCGGAGGTGGGCGGGCGGCTGACCGAACAGGGCGCCATTCTCGGCGGCGGCGCGCCGGAGAGTTTCGGCCGCTTCATGGAAGCCGAACGGGCCAGGCTGGAGCCGGTGATCCGCGGCGCGGGCATCCGGGCGGATTAATCGACCCGGATATTGCCCTCCCGCACCACCCGCCCCCAGCGCTCGACCTCCGAGCGGATCAGCGCCGCATAGGGCGCCGGCCCACCGCCGGCCGGGGTCGTCCCACGCTCGGCCAATTGCCGGCGGATGGCCGGGTCGGCCAGCGCACCCTCGGCCGCCGCCACCAGCCGGGCCAGATGGGCATCGGCGATGGAAGAATGCGCGGAAAGCCCGAACCAGGCCTCGCTCTCCCACCCCGCCAGGCCGAATTCGGCGCCGAGTTCGCCCAGGGCCGGCACATCCGGCAATGCCGCCAGCCGCTGGCCGGAGGTGACCGCCAGGGCCACCACGCTGCCGGCCTGGATCTGCGGCAGGGCGGTGGGCAGGTTGTCGAACAGGATGTCGGTGTCGCCGGCGATCAGCGCCGTCATCGCCGGCGCGGCGCCTCGGAACGGGATATGCTGCATCCGCAGGCCGGCGAGTTGGCTGACCAGCTCGCCCGTCAGATGCGTCGACGTGCCATTCCCGGCGCTGCCAAAGGGCCGCCCCGGCGTATCGGCCCGCACGCGCCGAAAATATTCACGAACGTCGCGCGTGCCAACTCGCAAAAAATTGCCCATCAGGACATTGGGCACGGTCACCGCGAGCGTGATCGGCCGAAAATCCCGCTCCGGGTCATAGCCCGCATTGCGCTGCAGGGCGGGGACGATGGCGTTGGTGGCGATCTGGCTGAGGAAGAGCGTGTGGTCATTGCCCTCGCGCACAAAGCGCTGGGCGCCGACCAGCGAGCCGGCGCCGGCGATATTGTCGACCACCATGGTCCGGCCGATCCGGCGGCCGATCTCGGCGGCCAGCAGGCGCGCGACCACATCGGTGGTGCCGCCGGGCGGGAAGGGCACGATCAGGCGCAGGTCGCGCGCGGGCCAGGCTTCCTGGGCATGGGCCGCCAGCGGCAGCGCGGCCAGCAGGGCGCGGCGGCCGATCATCGGGCGGGCGCCGTCTGGGCGGGCGATGCCT
Source organism: Acetobacteraceae bacterium (assembly GCA_021732665.1). Taxonomy (GTDB): domain Bacteria; phylum Pseudomonadota; class Alphaproteobacteria; order Acetobacterales; family Acetobacteraceae; genus Rhodovarius. The sequence goes on along the minus strand of JAKFUL010000005.1, from coordinate 48,592 downwards.
GGGCCGGCGCGGGGGCCACGCGGTCCAGCGCGGGGTAGGGTCGCGGGAAGGTCACCTGGTCCGCCGGCCCGGGTGGGCGCGGCGGGCCCACCCGCCCACAGGCGGCCAGCAGACCCAGCGCAAGCATGGCGATGCCGAACCTCATGCCAGTTTCTCCTGCCAATACGTCACCATCCTGGCCACATTGGCGGGTGCCGTGCCACCGAAACTCGTGCGCGACGCGGCGCTGGCGGCCGGCGACAGCACGCCGAACACACCGGCATGGATGCGCGGCTCCACCGCCTGCATCTCGTTCATGGTCAGGCCGGAGAGGTCCACCCCCATCGCCTCGGCATGGGCCACCAGCCTTCCGGTGACGTGATGCGCGTCGCGGAAGGGCATCTTCAGCTCGCGCACCAGCCAATCCGCCAGGTCGGTCGCCGTGGAGAAGCCAGCACCCGCGGCCTCGGCCATGCGCTTGAGGTTGGGCTTCATGTCGCGCAGCATGGCGGCGGTGGCGGCCAGGCACAAAGCGAGGGATTCCGCGGCATCGAAGACGCCCTCCTTGTCCTCCTGCATGTCCTTGGCATAGGTCAGGGCCAGGCCCTTCATGACGGTGAGCAGCCCGACCAGCGCGCCGTTGATGCGGCCGGTCTTGCCGCGCACCAGCTCCGCCGCGTCGGGGTTGCGTTTCTGCGGCATAATCGAGCTGCCGGTGGTCATGCCATCGCCCAGCTTGACGAAGCCGAAGCTGGGGTTGGTCCAGATCACCAGCTCCTCGGCGAAGCGGGAGAGATGCGTGGCGCAGATCGCGCAGACCGACAAAAACTCCAGCGCGAAATCGCGGCTGGCGACGCTGTCCAGGCTGTTGCGCGTGGGGCCATCGAAACCCAGCGCCGCGGCGGTGGCGTGGCGGTCGATGGGGAAGCCGGTGCCGCAGAGTGCCGCCGCCCCCAGCGGGCATTCGTTCAGCCGGGCCCGGGCATCGCGCATGCGCGAGAGGTCGCGGCTGAGCATCTCCACATAGGCCATCATGTGGTGCCCCAGCGTGGTCGGCTGGGCGGGCTGAAGATGGGTGAAGCCGGGCATCAGCGTGCCGGTATGCTCGGCGGCCACGCCCAGGAAGGCGCGCATGCAATCCTCGATCTGCGCGGCGAGCCCGTCCATCGCGTCGCGCACCCACAGCCGCACATCGGTCGCCACCTGGTCGTTGCGGCTGCGGCCGGTGTGCAGGCGCTTGCCGGCCTCGCCGATGCGTTCGGTCAGCCGGGCCTCGATGTTGAGGTGGATGTCCTCCAGTGTGGTGTCGAAGGCGAATTTGCCGGCGGCGATCTCCTGGCCGATCTGCTCCAGCCCGCGCTCGATGGCGGAAAGATCATCGGCTGAAATGATGCCGACCTGGGCCAGCATTCTTGCATGCGCCAGACTCCCCAAAACATCCTGACGCCACATCTTCCGGTCGAAACCGATCGAGGCGTTGATCTCCGCCATGATGGCCGAGGGGCCTTCGGCGTAGCGGCCGCCCCACATCTGGTTTCCTGCTTCGGCATTATTGGGTATGGACACGGGAATGATGAACCTTCCGGGCAGACGATCGGCACTGGTTTTAGGCGTGGCGGCGCTGGCCCGTCCAGCGCATGCCGCCGGCGGCGGCGGTATGGAGCGCCTGCGCGAGGCGACGCGCCCGCTGCCCGAGTTCAGCTTCAACACCGCCGAGGGCGTGGCGCAGACCATGGCCGATTTCCGCGGGCGGGCGCTGCTGATCAACCTGTGGGCCACCTGGTGCCCGCCTTGCGTGGCCGAAATGCCGGCGCTGGACCGCACCGCGGCGGCCCTGGCGGCCGAAGGTTTTGCCGTGCTGCCGCTCTCCTCCGACCGTGGCGGGGCGGCCGTGGTCCAGGCCTTCTACAGCCGCACCGGCGTGGCCAACCTGCCCGTTCTGCTGGACCCGCGCGGCGCCGCCGCCCGCGCCTTTGGTGCCCGGGGGCTGCCCACCACCATCATCGTCAACCGCGAGGGGGCGGAGGTGGCGCGGCTGGAAGGCGAGGCGGTGTGGGACGCCCCGGTCATGCTGGCCCGGCTGCGCCTCCTGGCCGGGCCGATGCCAGAGACCACCTCCCGCACCTGACAACCCGCCGGCCCGGGTGTAGGCCAGGGCCAGGTGAAGGAGCGGTCCATGAAAATTCTGGTGCTGGGCGCGGGCGCGCTGGGCGGGTATTTCGGCGGCAGGCTGGCCCAGGCCGGCGCCGATGTCACCTTCCTGGTCCGCCCCGCGCGGGCGCAGAGGCTGGCCGGGGAGGGCCTGCGCATTGCCAGCCCCTTCGGCGACGCGACGCTGCCGGTGAAGACAATCACCGCCGAGGCGCTGCGCCCGGGCTATGACATCGCGCTCCTCACCGCCAAGGCCTATGACCTGGACGACGCCATTGCCACGCTGCGGCCGGCGATGGATGGGCATATCGCCGTGTTGCCGGTGCTCAACGGCCTCGCGCACGTCGAGACGCTTCAGGCCGCCTTCGGTGCCGGCAACGTGCTGGGCGGGCTGGCGAAGATCCAGGCCACGCTGCGGCCGGACGGGGTGGTGCAGCATTTCAACGACTGGCGCTGGATCACCTTCGGCGAACTGGACGGCAGCCTGTCGCCGCGCGTGCAGGCCCTGGCCGCCGCCTTCGCCCCCGCCATCGGCATGGTGGCCGAGGCGGTGCCGGATATCCGCCAGAGGATGTGGGAGAAGATGGTGCATCTCGGCACCTCCGCCATCTGCACCGTGCTGATGCGCGCCCCCGTGGGCGATATCGCCCGCGCGGCGGGGGGCGTGGACTTCATGCAGGGCGTATTGCGCGCCAATGCCGCCATCGCGGCCGCTCATGGCCATCCGATGCCCGAGGCCTTCATGGCCCAGTACCGGGCCATGTTCAGCGAGCCGCAAAGCCTCTACGCCACCTCGATGCTGCGCGACATGGAGGGTGGAAAACCCTGCGAGGGCGAGCATATCCTGGGTCATCTCGCCGCCGCCGCCGGCCGCGCGGGCATTGCCAGCCCTGCGCATGACATGGCCCTGATGCATGCCCGCGCCTATGAGAACCGCCGCGCCGCAAAACGCTTGTCCGTAGGCTGATCCCGGTCCAGCCTCTGCCAAAATGGAGGAAGCGATGAGAACCACCCGCCGCGCGGCATTCGCGTTGCTTGCAACACCTGCTTTGGCGCAAACGCGTTTCACCGCCCAGCGGCCGGTCCGAATCATCGTGCCCTATACCCCCGGCGGCGTATCGGACATCACGGCCAGGTTGATTGCCGAGCCTCTGGGCGCGGCATGGGGCCAGCCGGTGGCGGTGGAGAACCGTGCCGGGGCGGATGGCGTGATCGGCACCGAGGTGCTGGCCCGCGCGGCACCCGATGGCCATTCGCTCGGCCTCGTCTCGGTGGCGCACCCGGTCAACGCCGCCTTCTACCGCCTGCCCTTCGACACCATGGCCGACTTCACCTTCCTGACCATGGCGACGCGCACGCCGCTGGTGCTCTGCGCGCCGCGCGCGCTGGAGGCGAATACTCCGGCCGAACTCGTGGCGTTGGCGCGCAGGCGGGGCGCCAATCAACTCACCTTCGCCGGTACCGGCGGCGTGGTGCGCCTGGCTCCGCTGATGTTCGCCAGCCAGACCGGCATTTCCTTGACCTATGTGCCCTATCGCGGCAGCACCCAGGCGCATCCCGACCTGATCGCGGGGCGGGTGGACATCATGTTCGACACCGTGCCGGCGGCGCTGCCGCATATCCAGGCCGGCAGCCTGAAGGCGCTGGCCACCACCGGCGCCACCCGCAGCGCGCAGCTGCCCGACGTCCCGACGATGGCGGAAGCGCTGCTGCCCGGCTTCGAGGCGGCGACCTGGGGCATGGTGATGGGCCCGGCGCACATGGCCGAGGAGCTGGCGGCGACCCAGGCGCGCGACATCGCCGCCGCCCTGCAGAATCCCACGGTGCTGGACCGCCACCGCGTTCTCGGCGCCGAGGTGGTCAGCACCACCCCCGCCGAAACCCGCGCCTTCGTCCAGGCCGAGCTGGCGAAATGGGGGGCGGCAGCGCGGCTGGCGGGGATCGAGCCGCAGGCCGCCCGATAGGCCTGCAACCACCGGCCCACCTGGCCGTTAGCGTTGCAGCGCCAAGGATAACCCGTGTCAGCCAGGCCGCTGGACAAGACTTTCCCCATCATCTGCGTCGGCGGCTCGGCCGGCGGGCTGGACGCCTATGTCCGGCTGCTGCGATGCCTGCCGGCCGATCTGGGCGTCGCCGTCATCATCGTGAACCACCTGCGCGTGGTGGCCACGCTGCTGCACGAGCTTTTGCCAAAGCACACCGCCATGCCGGTCGCGCTGATCACCGAGCGGCTGGAAATCCTGCCCAACCACGTCTTCATCATCCCTCAGAAGCGCGACCTCCATGTCCTGGATGGCGATTTCCGCCTGAAGCCGATTTCCAAGCCGCGGGGCTGGCCGGATGTCATCACCGTGTTCCTGCGCTCGCTGACCGAGAACTGGCAGGGGCGGATCGTGGCGGTGATCGTCTCCGGCTAGGATGGCGACGGCGCCGCGGCGCTGTGCGGCATCCAGGAGATCGGCGGCATCACCATCGCCCAGAAGCCGGAGACCGCCACCCAGCCGGACATGCCGGAGAGCGCGATCGACACCGGTTGCATCGACTTCGTCCTGTCGCCCGAGGAGATCGCGCTGAAGATCAGGGAGATCGCGCGGGCGGGCTGACCCAGGGCCGGTGGCGCGGGGCAGCGCCACGGTCCATATGGGCGGGGTGACCGAACCCCTCGCCCTTTATATCCACTGGCCGTTCTGCGCCTCCAAATGCCCGTATTGCGACTTCAACAGCCATGTCCGGGAGGCAGGCATCGACCATGCCCGTTTCGCCGCGGCACTTCGGGCCGAGCTGGCGCATGAGGCAGCCCGTGTGGGGCGGCGGCCGCTGGCCTCGATTTTCTTCGGCGGCGGCACGCCCAGCCTGATGCTGCCCGAGACGGTGGCGGCGCTGATCGCCGACGCTTCCGCATTGTTCGACCCCACGCCCAATATCGAGATCACCCTCGAAGCCAACCCGACCAGTGTGGAACTCGGCAAGCTCCGCGCTTTCCGCGAGGCTGGCGTGAACCGCATCTCCCTCGGCGTCCAGGCGCTCAGCGAGGACGCGTTGCGCTTCCTCGGCCGCCGCCATGATGCGGGCGAGGCCGTCGCGGCCCTGGAACTGGCGCGAAAGACCTTCCCCCGCGTCTCCTTCGACATGATCTACGCCAGGCCGGGCCAGGGCGAGGCCGCCTGGCGGGGCGAACTGCGCCAGGCGCTGGCGCTCGCCGCCGATCACCTCTCGCTCTACCAGCTCACCATCGAGCCCGGCACGCGCTTCGCCACCGAACACGCCCGCGGCGCCTTCGCGCTGCCGGAAGGCGACGAGGCCGCGCGCCTCTACTTCGCCACCGCCGAGGAGGCCGCGCGCTTCGGCCTGTCCCCCTACGAAGTTTCGAACTACGCCCAGCCCGGGGCCGAGAGCCGGCACAACCTCGCCTATTGGCGCTATGGCGACTATCTCGGCATCGGCCCCGGCGCGCATCAGCGCCTTCTGCTGGGCGACGAGATGTTCGCGGCACGACGCCATCGCGGGCCGGAGGAATGGGCCATGCGCGTCGAACGCGACGGCCATGGGACCAGCGAAGAGACCGTCCTAACCCCGCGGGATCGCGGCCGCGAAGCCCTGCTGATGGGCCTGCGGCTGGAGGAGGGGATAGACCCGGCGCGCATAGAGACACGCGCCGGCCTAGATTTCCTGACCATGATCGACCCAGCCATGCTGACCGCGTGCCTGGACGAGGCCTATCTGGAATGGCGCGGCCCCAGGCTGCGCGCGACCGCCGAGGGGCTGCTACGGCTGGATGCCATGCTGCCCCTGCTGCTGCGCTGACCCGGCTCAGGCGGGCTCGGACACCCGCGCGTCGAGGCGATACCCGCCGCCCTCGGTCAGCAGCAGGCGGGTGTCATTGGGGTCGGGCTCGATCTTCTGCCGCAGACGGTAGATATGGGTTTCCAGCGTATGCGTGGTGACGGCGCTGTTGTACCCCCAGACCTCATTCAGCAGTGTCTGCCGCGGAACCGGCTTGCCGCCGGCGCGATAGAGATATTTCAGAATGGCCGACTCTTTTTCTGTTAGGCGTATTTTCCTGTTGCGGGCATGCTCCACCAGCTGCTTCGAAGCCGGACGGAACAGGTATGGACCCACGGTAAACACTGCGTGTTCGGAGCTGTCGAACACGCGCAGTTGCGCCCGGACCCGGGCCAGCAGCTCGTTCAACCGAAAAGGCTTGGCGATGTAGTCATTCGCGCCGCTGTCCAGCCCGCGCACCACATCCTGCTCGGCATCGGCGCCGGTGAGCATGATGATGGGCACGGAGACGCCGGTTTTGCGCAGTTTAGCGCAATATTCACGCCCATCGCAGTCCGGCAGGCCGATGTCGAGAAGGATGGCGTCGAACCGCGAATCCTCCCTGGCGAGGAGAAGATCCGCCTCCGCGGCGCTCTCCGCCGCAAACGGGAGAAACTCGCCGTCGATCGCGAGCTGGTCCAGCAAGGTGTCGCGCACCGCGGCATCGTCATCGATGATCAGAATGGGCCGGGGAGAAGGCATGCGAACTCCTGTCTGCAGGTGGCAAAGCGCGGGACGCGTCATCCCTGCTCACGGACGCGAACCCTCGCTCACGGACTTAGCACCTAATTGCCGGGTGCCGTTAATCGATTCGTGCATCCGCGGCGTCTCACTTGCCGTAACCTTTCGGTGCCATGGACGGAAACGCCGGAGCACCTACATGAGTTGTAGCCCCGCTGGCGCCACATTTCAGGCGTTGAGTCCTAGCCATGATGGAAAGCTCCAGAATGTCACTCCCCTATCTGACCTCGACCCAAGACCACGACCTCGCAGCCCCCCCTGCGGCCGAAGTGCTGGGCATGCGTGCCGTCCACCGCGCCATGGCCGAGCTTCGCCGTGGTACGCCGGTGCTGATCCGCGGGCCTGAGGGCGCGTTGGTGGTTGCCGCCGCCGAGACGGTGGGCGCCGAGGGGCTGCGGGAATTGCGCGCCGTGGCGCTCAGCATGCCGGTGCTGCTGCTCGCGCCAGTCCGCGCCGCCACCGTGTTGGCCCGCCCCGTGCCGCTGACCGCGCCGGAGGAGGGCGCGGTGGCGCTGCGCCTGCCCGCGGCGCTGTTACAGCCCGAACGCCTGCGGGCCCTGGCCGATCCCACCGCGGAAATGCTGCTGCCCGAGCAGCCCGAGCGTGCCCATGTGCCGGTGCTCGCCTCCCAGGCCCTGGCCCTGGCCAAGCTGGGCCGGCTGCTGCCCGCGCTGGTCGCCGCCCCGGTGCGCGATGGCCTGGCCGCCGCCTGGCAGGACATCGCCGCCGTCGAGGCCGCCGACATCGCCGCCTACCCGCCGTCGGCCGCCACCAGCCTGCACCCGGTGGCCGAGGCCCGGGTGCCGCTGGAGGACGTGCCGGAGGCCCGGATCATCGCCTTCCGCGCCGCCGATGGCGGCATCGAGCACCTGGCCATCCTGGTTGGTGACCCGTTGGCTTTCGTGGCCGAAGGCGGCACGCCGCTCGCCCGCGCGCATAGCGAATGCTTCACCGGCGACCTGCTGGGCTCGCTGCGCTGCGATTGCGGCCCGCAGCTGCGCGGCGCCCTGAAGAAGATGGCCGAGCATGGCCATGGCGTGCTGCTCTATCTGGCGCAGGAAGGCCGTGGCATCGGCCTGGTGAACAAGCTGCGCGCCTATACCCTGCAGGACCAGGGGCTGGACACGCTCGATGCCAACCGCGCGCTGGGCTATGGCGCGGATGAGCGCAACTTCCTCGTCGCCGCCGAAATGTTGCGCCAGCTCGGCATCAACCGGGTGCGTCTGCTGACCAACAACCCGCACAAGCTGGAATCGCTTGCCGCCTGCGGTATCGAGGTGGAGGGCCGCGAATCCCATGAATTCGACGGCAATGGCGTGAACGACGCTTATCTCGCCACCAAGGCGGAACGCTTCGGCCACCTCATCGGGGTGAAGGGCTGAGACCATGCCGCCGGCCCTGATCGTCGAGGGCCTGCGCAAGCGCTATCGCGCCGACGCCCCCTTTGCGGTGGATGGGCTGGATTTTTCCCTGCCCGCGGGTGCGACCTGGGGGCTGCTGGGCGGCAATGGCGCCGGCAAGACCACCACCATCGCCATGCTGCTCGGCCTGCTGGTGCCGAGCGAAGGGCGGATCACCGCGCTGGGCCATGACATGGCGACGGACCGCTTCGCCGCGCTGGCGATGATGAACTTTTCCTCCCCCTATATCGCCCTGCCGCACCGCCTCAGCGTGGCCGAGAACCTGCGCATCTACGGCCATCTCTACAATGTGGCGGGCACCGGGGCGCGGATCGCCGAGCTGGCCGAGACCTTGCAGATGGGCGATTTCCTCAACCGCCCGGCCGGAGAACTCTCGGCCGGCCAGAAGACCCGCGTGGCGCTGGCCAAGGCCCTGATCAACCGCCCGCAACTGCTGCTGCTGGACGAACCCACCGCCAGCCTGGACCCGGACACGGGTGACTGGGTGCGGACATGGCTCGAGCGCTACCGGGCGGATTCCGGTTGCGCCATCCTTCTCGCCAGCCACAACATGGCGGAGGTGGAGCGCCTCTGCGGCCATGTCCTGATGCTGAAGAAGGGCCGGGTGGTGGACCAGGGCGCGCCGGCGGAGTTGGTGGCGCGCTTCGGCCGCGATGATTTGGAGCAGGTCTTCCTGGATATCGCGAGGGCGGACGCATGAACCCCTCGCTGCGCCGGATCTGGGGCCTGGTGTATCGGCATTTGGCGCTCTATCGCCGCTCCCCACCTCGGGTGATCGAGCTGATGTACTGGCCCATCCTGCAAATGGTCGTCTGGGGCTTCATCACCGCCTATCTCGCCGGGGCGCAGAACAATGTGGCCAGTGTGGGTGCCGGCATCCTGCTGGGCGGGGTGCTGCTGTGGGAGGCGGCTTTGCGCAGTCAGATGGGCTTCTCCATCTCCTTCCTGGAGGAAATCTGGTCTCGCAACCTGGGCCATATCTTCGTCTCGCCGCTGCGCCCGCGCGAATTGGTGGCGGGGCTGATGGTGATGAGCGTCCTGCGCGCCGCGATCGGCGTCGTGCCGGCGATGATCCTGGCCTGGGTGCTGTATTCATTCAATATATTGTCTGTCGGACCGGCGCTGGTGGGGTTCTTCGCCGCACTCATCATCATGGGCTGGGCGGTGGCGCTGGGCGTCACCTCGCTGATCCTGCGCTATGGCGCGGGGGCGGAAGCGCTGGCCTGGTCGGTGCTGTTCGGCATCACCCCCTTCGCGGCGGTGTTCTACCCCGTCAACGTGCTGCCGGGCTGGTTGCAACCCTTCGCCCTGGCGCTGCCGGCGGCGCATGTCTTCGAGGGCATGCGCGCGGCACTGCTGGAAGGCCGGTTCGCCGCCGGGCATATGGCGGCCGCCTTCGCGCTGGATGCGGTGTGGCTGGCGGGCATGTCCTGGGTCTTCATGCGGCAATTCCAGGGTGCCAGGGTACGCGGGGCCTTGCTGAACATCGGCGAGTAGGTTTTTGCCCGCCGCCGCGCGAGGGGCAGGGGCCTTGCCCCGCGCCCCGAAACGGCGCTTTACCGCCGCCATGCGCGTCATCTTCATGGGCAGCCCCGAATTCTCCGTCCCCGCGCTGCGCGCGCTGCATGCGGCGCATGAGGTGGTTTGTGTCTATGCCCAGCCGCCCAAGCCGGCCAACCGGGGCCAGAAGGAGACGCAATGCGCGGTGCATGAGGCCGCGCTGGGCCTGGGCCTGCCCGTCCGCACACCCGCCGGGGTGCGGCGCGATACGGCCGAGCATGCCGCCTTCGCCGCATTGCGTGCCGATGTCGCGGTGGTGGCCGCCTATGGCCTGATCCTGCCCCTGCCGATGCTGGAGGCGCCCCGCCTGGGCTGCCTGAACATTCATGCCTCGCTGCTGCCGCGTTGGCGGGGCGCCGCGCCGATCCATGCCGCCGTATTGGCGGGCGATGCCGAAAGCGGCATCACCATCATGCGCATGGAGGAGGGGCTGGACACCGGCCCCATGCTGCTGCGGGAAGCCATATCGCTGCCCCAGCGCATCACCACGCCCGAACTGCATGACGCGCTGAGCGGGATGGGCGCGCGGATGATCCTGGCCGCGCTGGCGGAGATGCCGCCGGCCATCCCCCAGCCGGCGGAAGGCGCCACCTACGCCGCCAAGCTGAGCAAGGCCGACGGCCTGCTGGACTGGCGCGAGCCGGCCGCGGCGCTGGAACGCCGGGTTCGCGCGATGAACCCCTGGCCCGGCGCCTTCTTCAGGCTCGCGGGCGAAAACATTCGCGTGCTCGATGCCCTGGCCGCGCCTGGAGAGGGGATGCCGGGCGCACAGGTCGCCCCGGGCGTGATCGCGACCTCGCAAGGTGCGCTGCGGCTGCTGCGGCTGCAACGCCCTGGCCGCGCGGGCATGGACATCGAAAGCTACCTGCGCGGCAACAGCCTGCCGGTCATGCTCGGCTGATGCCGCGCTACGCCCTGCTGCTGGAATATGATGGCGGCGCCTTCCAGGGCTGGCAGCGCCAATCCAACGGCCCCTCGGTGCAGCAGGCGCTGGAGGAGGGCGCGACCCCGCTCAATGGCGGCGAGAAGGCGGTGGCGGTGGCCGCGGGACGCACCGATTCCGGCGTGCATGCGCTGGGCCAGGTGGTGGAGATCACGCTCAGCGCAGACCTGGCACCTGAAAAACTGCGGATGGCGCTGAATTTCCACCTGCGTCCCTGGCCCGTGGTGGTGCGCGCCGCCGCACATGCCCCCAAGGGCTGGTCGCCGCGCTTTTCCGCGACCCAGCGCGCCTATCGCTACCGCATCCTCAACCGGCCGACGCGCGCGGCGCTGGATGCCGGCCGCGTCTGGCATATCCCCCACGCCTTGGACGCGGAGGCGATGCACCAGGCCGCGGCGGGGCTGCTGGGCCGGCATGATTTCTCGGCCTTTCGCGCCGCGAGCTGCCAGGCGACATCGCCCATCCGCACCATGGAACGGCTGGAGGTCCGCCGCGAGGGCGAGGAGATCATCATCGAGGCCGAGGCGCGCAGCTTCCTGCACCACCAGATCCGCAACCTGGCCGGCACCCTGGCCGAGGTGGGCAAGGGCAGGCGCCCCATCGCCTGGCCGCGCGAGGTGCTGGAAAGCCGCGACCGCGCCCAGGCCGGCATGACCGCGCCGCCCGAGGGGCTGTGCTTTCTTTGGGTGCGATACCCGCAGGCGCTGGACTGGCGCTGACTACATCGTCAGCCGGCCGACCATCCCCTGCACGAAAAGCCCGATCGCGACATCGAGCAGCACGAACATCACCGCGCTGGCGCCGGGAATCCCCAGCGCCTCACGCGTCACGAACCATTCCAGCCACAGCGCATAGCCCACCGCGATCAACGCCAGGCCCTGCATCACCCCGCTTGGAAGCAGCACGCCGGGGGCGGAAAGCAGCACCAATGCGGCGTATTGCGGGATGTTGGACCAGTTCCAGGCGGCGATGAAGGCCGGCCACTTCGCCTCCCGCCCCGCCAGCTTCACCATGTATCGCGAGGCCAGTGCGAAACCGCACCAGCCGATGATGAAGCCCACCCCCTCCACCAGCCACACACCCGGGCCTTCCGCGTTGCCGGTGATGAGGCCGAGGATGAAGAACATCGGCCAGCACACCGCCGCCGCCCAGAAGCTGCGGGTGGTCTCGGTGGGCGAGCCGTCGAAGAAATACATCCCCTGCGGGCGCCCGCGCGCCAGCAGCAGCGCGCCCTGCAATCCGATGGCAACGCTGCGCGTGAGGTCGGGTGTGGCGGTCAGGGCAGAAATTCCTTGATGATCCCGGCGTAGAGATGGGTCTGCGCATGCAGTTCCGCCAGCGGCACGCATTCATCCACCTGATGCATGGTGCTGCCCACCCCTCCCAGCTCGGCCACCGGGCAGAGGCGGGTGATGAAGCGGGCATCGGAGGTGCCGCCGCCGGTGTCCAGCCTGGGCGTGACACCCGTGGCCGCTTGCGTGGCGCGCACCAGCCCATCCACGAAGGGGCCGGGCCGGGTTAAGAAACTTTCGCCGCTGACGACGACCCGCAGGTCGTGTTGCGGGGCGTGGCGGGAGAGGGTGTCGCGCAGCCGCGCGGTCAGGGCGTTGGAGTTGTGCAGATCATTGAAGCGAATGTTGAGGAAGGCGCGGGCCTCGGCCGGGATGACGTTGGTGGCGGTGTTGTCCACCTGCAGGCCGGTGACCTGCAGCGTGCTGGCCTCGAACCATTCGCTGCCCTGGTCCAGCGGCGTGGCGGTGAGTTCGGCGAGCGCCGCCAGCAGCCGGTGCACCGGGTTGTCGGCCTTTTGCGGATAGGCGCTGTGGCCCTGGCGGCCATGCACGGTGATCCAGGCGTTCATGCTGCCGCGGCGGCCGATCTTGATCGTGTCGCCGAGGATGATTTTCGAGGTCGGCTCGCCCACCACGCACATGTCGGGGACATGGCCATGGGCCTCCATCCATTCCAGCACGCGGCGCGTGCCATCGACGCTGGGGCCTTCCTCATCGCCGGTGATCAGCAGGCTGAGGGAGCCGGGGTTGCTCTCGGGAATGGCGGCGATGAAGGCGGCGATGGCGCCCTTCATATCCACAGCGCCGCGGCCGTAGAGAGTGCCGTTTTCGATCTCGCTGGCGAAGGGCGGGTGGGACCAGGCGCTCGCACCCGGCGGCACCACATCGGTGTGGCCGGCGAAGCAGAGATGCGGGGCTGCGCTGCCGCGGCGGGCGAAGAGGTTGTCGACCTCGTTGAAAGGCAGGCGCCAGCAGGTGAAGCCGCGCGCCTCCAGCGCCTGCTGCACAAGGTCCAAAGCCCCGTCATCGGCAGGGGTGACGCTGGCGCAGCGGATCAGCGCCTGTGCCAGCGCTACGGGGTCAGCCCCCGGCATTCGCGCGGCGCCATGCATCCGTCGGCAGCCCGGCGAAACCCCAATCCTGCTCCTCGACCTCCTGGATGATGATGTGTGTGTGCTCGGTTTTCTTGCCCAGCACGCGGGCCAGGGTTGCGGTGAAGTCGCTGATGATCTCCGCCTTCTGTTCCGGCGTGGCGCCGCGGGTGATCTGCAGGTTGATGACGGGCATCAGTCGCGCAGCAGGTCGTTGATGCTGGTCTTCGCCCGGGTCTGCGCATCCACCGTCTTCACGATCACCGCGCAATAGAGGCTGGGGCCGGGGGAGCCATCGGGCAGGGGGCGGCCTGGCAGGTTGCCCGGCACCACCACGGAATAGGCCGGCACGCGGCCGACGAAGATTTCCCCCGTGGCGCGGTCGATGACCTTGGTCGTGGCCGAGATGAACACGCCCATGGAGAGCACCGAGCCGCGTTCGACGATCACGCCCTCGACGACTTCGCTGCGCGCGCCGATGAAGCAGTCATCCTCGATCACCACCGGATTGGCCTGCAGCGGCTCCAGCACGCCGCCGATACCGACACCGCCGGAGAGATGCACGTTCTTCCCGACCTGCGCGCAGGAGCCGACGGTGGCCCAGGTGTCCACCATGGTGTTCTGGCCGACATAGGCGCCGAGATTGACGAAGCTGGGCATCAGCACGACGTTGGGCGCGATGTAGGCGGAACGGCGCACGACGGCGCCGGGCACGGCGCGGAAGCCGGCCTCCTTCCAGCGATTCTCGCCCCAGCCCTGCCACTTCAGCGGCACCTTGTCGAAGGCGCCGGCGGCGGTGTCCATCGGCGCGCTGTCGGTGAGGCGGAAGGAGAGCAGGACGGCCTGCTTCAGCCATTGGTTGACCACCCAGCCGCCCTGGCCTGGTTCGGCGACGCGGGCCTCGCCACGGTCGAGCATCTCCAGCGCGGCCTCGACGGCGTCGCGGGCCGGGCCGCTTGTGCCGGAATTGATGGTGTCGCGGGCGGCCCAGAGGGCCTCGATCTCGGTTTGCAGGGTCATGGGCGGTGTCTCCTCGCCGCTGATTGGCGGCATGGGCCCGCCGCGTCAATCAGCCCTGCTCCAGCTCACTGTCCCAATAGAGATAATCCCGCCAGCTCTCATGCAGATGGTTCGGCGGAAAGGCCCGACCATTATCCTGCAATTCCCAGCTGGTCGGTGCGCGCGGCTCCTTGCGCGGCAGCATGTGGCATTCGCGCGGCAGCTTGCTGCCCTTGCGCAGATTGCATGGCCCGCAGGCCGCAACCACGTTGACCCAGCTTGTACGCCCACCCCGGCTGCGCGGGATGACATGGTCGAAAGTCAGGTCCTGCGCCGGGAAATCATCGCCGCAATACTGGCACTCGAACTTGTCGCGCAGGAACACGTTGAACCGCGTGAAGGCCGGCCGCCGGGCGGAGGGGATGTATTCCCGCAGCGCGATCACGCTCGGCAACCGCATGGCGTGCGAGGGCGAATGCACCTCCACATCATATTCGCTGAGCACCGAGACGCGGTCGAGAAACACCGCCTTCACCGCATCCTGCCAGGACCACAGCGAGAGAGGAAAATAGGAGAGCGGCCGGAAATCAGCGTTCAGCACCAGCGCCGGGAAGCCCCCCGAGCCCTGAACAGATGCAAGACTGACCGTTCCGCCATCAGGCAAAGCGCCGCTCCTTCCGCTACAGCGGGGTGCCGGCTCAAGCCTGGGGCCCATCACTCGTACTAGGCACCAGTTCTGGTAGCACCGTCGCGTGTGGATAAAGGCTTCCCATGCGGCGCTTCGCTTCGCAAGTGCCGCATGCCGGATTCACCAACTGGTCACGTTATTCGAAGGCGATGACGGGCATGGCCGGGGCCGTCTCCTGGCCCAGTTTTTCCCAGACTCGCGCGGCGATGCGGCGGTAGATCGCCGCTTCCTCGCTGTCCGGCCGGCTTGCCGCGATCGGGGTGCCGGCGTCGGCCAGCTCGCGGATTTCCAACTTCAGCGGCAGGGCGCCCAGGAACTCCGTGCCCAGGCGGGCGGCCTCCGCCTCGGCCCCGCCATGCCCAAAAATATTGGCCTGGTGGCCGCAATTGGGGCAGCAATAGAAGGACATGTTCTCGATCAGCCCGAGCACGGGGACGCCCACCTTCTCGAACATCCGCACGCCGCGCCGGGCGTCGATCAGCGCCACATCCTGCGGCGTGCTCACGATCACGGCCCCGGCCAGCGGCACGCGCTGGCTCATGGTAAGTTGCGCATCGCCGGTGCCCGGCGGCATGTCGACGACCAGGATGTCGAGCGCACCCCACTCCACCTGACCCATCATCTGCTCCAGCGCGCCCATCACCATGGGGCCGCGCCAGACCATGGGGGTCTCCTGCTCCACCAGGAAGCCAATGGACATGGCCTTGAGGCCCCAGCGCTGGATGGGGTGGATGCGTTGGCCGGTGACGCGCGGCTTTTCCTGCGTGCCCAGCATCTGCGGCAGCGAGGGGCCATAGATGTCGGCATCGAGCAGACCCACGCGCAGCCCCTGCGCCACCAGCGCCACGGCCAGATTGACCGCGGTGGTGGATTTGCCCACGCCGCCCTTGCCCGAGGCCACGGCGATGATTTTTCGCACCTCCGGCAGCAGCATGGCGCCCTGGCCGGCGGGTGGGTTTTTCGCCGGCGGCGGCGCGGCTTGCGCATGCGCGGTCAGCACCACGGTGGCCGAGAGCACGCCGGGCAGCCCGGCCACCGCCTTCTCGGCCGCCGCCCGCATGGGCTCCATCGCGCGGGCCTGGTCGCGCGGGACCGAGAGCGTAACCTGCACCAGCCCGTCGCGCGCCACCACCGCCTCCACCCGCGCCGGCGGCTTCACCACGCTGTCCAGCGCCTGCCGCACCGCCTGCTCATCGCTCATCGCTTGAAAACCCTTCACTCCCGGGACATATGGCCATGGTGTGGCTCCGGTGCGCCACGCGACGGTTGCCGCCTTCCGGCGCGGCCGCACATATGGCCGGGCCGAGCCGCGCGCGCACCCCCCTTGGGTTGTCCGGGCGCGCGGCGTAATGTTGAGCTTTGCGGAGAATGCGGCGCAGATGGCGTGGAACAATGGCGGGCCCAGCCCATGGGGCAACCCGCGACCCGGCGGACAGCAGGGTGGCCCGCAAGGTGGCCCTGGAGGCTCCGGCGGCCCGCCGGGTGGCCCATGGGGCAATCCTCCTCCGGGCGGGCCGGGCGGTCGCGGGCCCGATATCGAGGATATGATCCGTCAGGCGCAGGACGCGCTGAGGCGCTGGCTGCCGCGCGGTGGCGCCGGCGGCAAGGGCGTGGCGCTGCTGGGCATTGTGGTCGTGGGCATCTGGGCGGCCTCGGGCTTCTTCCGGGTCCAACAGGACGAGTTGGGTGTCGTGATGCGTTTCGGCGCCTTTGACCGCGCGGCTCCGCCTGGCCTGAACTACGCCATACCATGGCCGATCGAGGCGGTGACCACGCCGCGCGTCACCCGCATCAATCGCGTCGATGTCGGCTTCCGCGCCGCCCCCGACGCCGTGGCGGGCGTTCGCCCCATCGCGCAAAGGGATGTTCTGGCGGAATCGCTGATGCTGACGGGCGATGAGAACATCATCGACATCGACTTCGCCGTGTTCTGGCGCATCCGCGACGCCGGTGACTACCTCTTCAACACCCGCAACCCCGATGAGACGGTGAAATCGGCCGCCGAATCGGTGATGCGCGAGATCATCGGCCGCACCAATATCCAGGCCGCGCTGACCGATGCCCGGGCGCAGATCGAACAGGATGTCCGTCGCGGCGCCCAGGCCATCGTCGATCAGTATCGCGCCGGCATCGAGATCACCCAGGTGCAGATGCAGAAGGTGGACCCGCCGGCCGCGGTGGTGGAATCCTTCCGCGACGTGCAGCGCGCCAATGCCGATCGTGAGCGTGTCCGCAACGAGGCCGAAAGCTTCCGCAATGACATCATCCCCCGCGCCCGCGGCGAGGCCGAGCGCATGGTCGCCGAGGCCCAGGGTTTCCGCGACAGCCAGACCGCACGTGCCCGAGGCGAGGCCGGCCGTTTCACCTCCGTCCTCGCCGCCTATTCCCAGGCGCAGGACGTGACGATGCGCCGCATCTATCTGGAGACCATGGAAGATGTCTTGCGACGCAACAACATGATCCTGGTGGATGACCGGCTGCAGGGGCTCGTGCCATTCCTGCAACTTAACGAGGGTGCTGCGCGCCCGGCCCGGCCGGCAGTGCCGCCGCAGGTCTTCAACCCGCCGCCGGCGCAATCCGCGCCCCAGCCGCAACGCGCCCCGGGGGCCGGCCGATGAACCGCGCTCTGATCGGGCTTGGCGCCCTTGTGGTGGTGGTGATCACCGCCTCCTCATCGCTCTTCACCGTGCACCAGACCCAGCAGGTGCTGGTGACGCAGTTTGGCCAATTCGTGCGCGCCATCCAGGTGCCCGGACTGCATGTCAAGGTGCCGTTCATCCAAAGCGTGATCCCCTTCGATCGCCGGTTGCTCGACTATGAAAGCCCAGGCGAGGAAGTGATTCTGGGCGACCAGCGCCGGTTGATCGTGGACAGCTTTACCCGCTTCAGCATCACCAACCCGCTGCTTTTCTTCCAGACCGTCGGCGCGGCTGAGCAGGGCATTCGCGGCCGGCTGTCCTCCATCGTCACATCGGCGCTGCGCCGGGTGCTGGCCGGGGAGAATTTGCTGGCAATTCTCAGCACTGACCGCGCGCGGATCATGGGTGAGATCCGGCGCCAGGTGAATGAGGAGGCGCGCAGCTTCGGCATCGAGGTCGCCGACGTCCGCATCCGCCGGGCCGATTTCCCCGAGGAGAACACCCAGGCCATCCTGGCCCGCATGCAGTCCGAGCGCGAACGCGTGGCGCGCGAGGCCCGTGCCGAGGGCGCCGAGGTCGCGGCACGCGTGCGCGCCAATGCCGAGCGTGACCGCACCGTGCTGCTGGCCGAGGCGGAAGCCAATGCCCAGATCCTGCGCGGCACCGGCGAGCAGGAGGCGATCCGCATCTTTGCCGAAGCCTTCAATCGTGACCCGGAATTCTACCAGTTCTGGCGCACCATGCAGGCCTATCGGGAGGTTTTCTCGAGCGGCGAGGCCCGCATGGTGCTGACACCCGAAAGCGACTTCTTCCGCTTCTTCCGCGACATGCCGACACCGACGGTCCGCTGATCGGCGTCCCGCGCGCCTGTTACAATTCGCCTGGGAGGGTGACCCTTCGGTCATCACCCAGGCGGGCCTTCATTGTAATGTAACCGATACCGAGCAAGGCATGATGCCGGCTCCCAAGAGGTGAACATGCGTTTCCGCACCAGGCGTTTCTCCATCGCGTTGCTTTCAGCCGGGATGGCCTTTCCAGCCTTTGCCCAAACCCTGCCTCCGGTGGCGGCGCCCCCGGCGGCCGTCACGTCCGCCCCCGCGCAGGGTTTGGCGCCGACCGGCCGACCGGACAGCTTCGCGCCCCTGGCGCGGGTGCTGCTGCCGGCGGTGGTGAACATCTCCTCGACCATCGGCGGCGCGCCGCCGGGGCGGCAAGGTGCGCGGCCCGACGCGCCCGATGCGCCCCAGGCCCCGCCCGGCAGCCCCTTCGAGGAATTCTTCCGCGACTTCTTCAACCGCAACCGGCCGGGCCAGCAGCCCAACCCGGGTGAGCGCGGCGAGGGCGCCCCACCGCAGCAGGGCCGGCGCGGCCAGTCGCTCGGCTCAGGTTTCATCATCGATGCCTCGGGCATCGTGATCACCAACAACCACGTGATCGACGGCGCCACCGAGATCAACGTGATCCTGCAGGACAACACCACCCTGCGGGCCGAATTGCTGGGAACCGACCCGCGAACCGACCTGGCCGTGCTGCGCGTGCGTCATTCCGCGCCGCTGCCCTTCGTGCCCTGGGGCAACAGCGACAATGCCGAGGTGGGCGACTGGGTGCTGGCCATCGGCAATCCCTTCGGCCTGGGTGGCACCGTCACCGCCGGCATCGTCTCGGCCCGCGGCCGCGACATCCGCCAGGGGCCGTTCGACGACTTCATTCAGACCGATGCCGCGATCAACCGCGGCAATTCGGGCGGGCCGCTGTTCAACATGGCCGGCCAGGTGGTGGGTATCAACACCGCGATCTATTCGCCCTCGGGCGGCTCCATCGGCATCGGCTTCTCCATCCCCTCCAACCTGGCGCGCGGAATCACGCAACAGCTGGCCGAGGGTGGCAGGGTGCGCCGCGGCTGGCTGGGCGTGAACATTCAGCAGGTGACGGACGAGATCGCCGAATCGCTGGGCCTGCGCGGCACCGTGCGCGGCGCGCTGGTGGCCCGGGCGCAGGAGGGCGCGCCGGCGGCCGCCGCCGGCATTCGCAACGGCGATGTGGTGCTGCGCTTCAACAACCAGGACGTCCGCGACATGCGCAGCCTGCCGCGCATCGTGGCGGAAACCGCCGTGGGCGCCCGCGTGCCCGTGGTGGTCTGGCGCGATGGTCGCGAGGAGACGCTGACGGTGACCCTGGGCGAATTGCCGCCCGAGCAGCAATTGGCCGCGGCCAACCCCACGGCACCGGGCCCGCAGCCCGGCCAGCCCACGGAAGTGGCCGGCCTTGGGATGCGCGTGGCCGCCATCACGCCCGAGCTGCGTGAGCGGCTGCGGCTGCGGCCCGACCAGCGCGGCGTCGCCGTCGTCGAGGTTTCGCCCAATTCCCCGGCGGCGGAGCGCGAGCTGCGCCCGGGCGATGTCATCCTTGAAGTCCAGCAGGAGCGGGTGACCACGCCGCAGGAGCTGACCGAGCGGGTGGACCGGCTGCGCCGGCAGGGCCGCGGTACCGCGCTCTTCCTGGTTGAAAGCCAGAACGGTCAGCGCTTCGTGCCGTTGCGGCTCACGCCGGCGCGTTGAGGCGCGTCACTCCGGCCGGAGGTTGGCCCGGCTTACTGCCTCGGTGAAGAGCTGCCGCTGTTCGCGCAGATACTCACCGAAGGCGGGGGCGGGGCGGGAATCCACCTCCACGCCCGCCAGGGCAAACCGCTCCTGGATTTCGGGCGCGGCCATCAGGCCGCGCATCTCCTCGGACAGGCGCGAGATGACCGCGGCCGGCGTGGCGGCGGGGGCCATCAGGCCTATCCAGGCGCCGAGGTTGAAGCCTGGAATCGGCACCGTGTCGGCGAGCGGCGGGACACCAGGGGCGAGCCGACTGCCCTGGCTCAGCGACACGCCATAGGCCCGCAGCCGGCCGGCCCGGATGTGCGGCATGGTCGCAGCCACGGTCTCCAGCGTGTAGTGCACCTGCCCGGCCAGCAGGGCCGTCATGCCGGGCGCGCTTCCCTGGAACGGCACATGCACGGTTTCCAGCCCGGCGCGGGCGTTGAAATACTCGGTGATGAGATGGGCTGTGGCGCCGGTGCCGGAGGTGGCGAAGGTGTAGCGGCCGGGGGCCGCGCGGATCACCGCGAGGAATTCCGCGATGTCGCGCGCCGGGAAATCAGGATGGGTGGCGAGGATGTAGGGCGAGAGCCCGGCGAGCGCCACCGGCGTGAGGTCGCGCTCCACATCATAGGGCGTGCGCTGCACCAGGGGATTGATGGTGACCGGCCCGGATGAGGCGGCGAGCAGTGTCAGGCCATCGGGCGCCGCCTTGGCCACGACATCGGTCCCGATCATCCCGCCCGCACCGGCACGATTCTCAGGCACCACGGGCTGCCCCAGGCGCTCACTCAGCCCCTGTGCGAGAATGCGCCCTATCAGGTCGGTGGCCTGGCCGGGGGGCCAGGGAATGACGATTCGCAGGCCGCGGCCCGGCCATGTCGAAGATTGCCCAGCCGCCTGTCCGCTGGCCAGAAGCGGCGCGGCTGAAAGCGGTGCGGCCAGAATTGTCCGCCTTTGAAACATTTGCGTTTCCTCCTGAAGACAACATCAGGCTAGGCGACGAAGCCAAAAAAGGCGAGCGCCATGTCGCTTGACCGCCAGCATAGCCGCCGGAGGTTCAGTGGGGGTGCCGCAAATGCCAAAGCCGCTCATGCGCCGCCACCAGACTTTCCATGTTGCGGCGGCGGTTGGAATCGGGGTTTACCGGCCTGCGGGTCAACATCATTTCCAAGGTATGCAGCAATTGCTCGGCCACCTCATAATCGGCCTGATCGCAAGCATGATGAAAAGCGATCAATATTTTGTCGGACAGACGTCTGCTGTGGCGCTGTGAGAAGCCTTTGGCTCCTTCGCGCAGGTCTTCCGCTAGTTGGTCGTCTCCATCCATGCCAGTGCCCCGTTTCATGAACAGCGTGCCACGAGCGCGATAGATTTGGGAAGCGGTTTCGAATGCGTGATCACGAATCTATCCAAGACTGTCACGAAGATGTGAGTGAGCGGAGATGGGCGGATATTGCCCGGCTCATTCCCTCCACCGCGGTATCGGGACGAAACAATGTTCTGACCCGGCCATCCGGGCCTACCAGATAGATAAAACTGGAATGGTCCATGAGATATTCAGTCATTTGGTGATTTTGTGCTCTGGCATAGTACACCCGATAGCGGCGGGCCACCTCGCCTATCTGTTGAGCCGTGCCGGTCATGCCCTGCATGCGGGGGTGGAAGCGGCTGACGTAATCGGCGAGTTGCTCCACCCCGTCGCGTTCCGGATCGATGGTGATGAAGATCGGCGTGACGCGCTCGCCCGCCGCGCCCAGGGCATCGATCACATCCGCCATCCGGCCGAGTTCGGTGGGGCAGACATCCGGGCAGTAGGTGAAGCCGAAATAGACCAGCAGCCAGCGGCCGGCATAGTCGCGCTCCGTCACCGCCGCGCCATCCTGCCGGGTGAGGCTGAACGCGCCCCCCAGCGTGATTCCGACCGGCAGTTGCACGCCTGCCATGGCGGCGGGAGCCGCGACATCATGCCCAAAGACCTGGGCCAGGCGCTGGGCAAAGGCCTCGCCCACGCTTTGCCCAGGCTCGTGCTGGAACCAGGCCAAGCCCCAAAGCCCGCCGACCGCGACGAGCAGCGCGAGCGCCGAATAGCGTATCACCCTTAACATGGGCGCGGCATACAGGGCGCCGCCGCCCAAGCCAAGCGGCGCCGCGGCGCGGCTGGCACGCCCGGAGCGCATGGGGCGGGCATATCAGTGCCGGGCGAGGATGATCTCACCTTCGGGCTGTGGCGTGGCGAAAGTGCTGTCGGCGAAGGCATCTTCCCAGGTACCGGCGGTGCTGGCCTTGGAATATTCCGTCGCGCGGTTCTCGAAGAAGTTCGTGTGCTCGATGGCGTTGAGCATTTCGTCGAGCCAGGGGAGGGGGTTGCGCTCGATGTGATACATCGGCTCCAGGCCCAGCTGTTGCAGCCGGCGGTCGGCGATGAAGCGGATGTATTGCTTCACGCTCTCGGCCTCCAGCCCCTGCACGCCGCCGAGTTCGAAGGCGAGGTCGATGAAGCTGTCCTCATGCTCCACGATGGTGGCGCAGATCAGATAGAGGTCGCGACGCAACTCCTCATCCCAAATCTCCGGGTTTTCCTGCACGAAGGTGCGGAACAGGCGGATGACCGACAGGCAATGCAACGTCTCGTCGCGCACGCTCCAGGAGACGATCTGGCCCATGCCCTTCATCTTGTTGAACCTGGGGAAGTTCATCAGAATGGCGAAGGAAGCGAAGAGCTGCAGCCCCTCGGTGAAGGCGCCGAAGGCGGCCAGCGTCTTGGCGATCTCCACCTTGCTGTCCACCTTGAAGGACTGCATGTAGTCATACTTGTCCTTCATCTCCTTGTATTTGAGGAAGGCGGTGTACTCGATTTCCGGCATGCCGATGGTGTCGAGCAGGTGACTGTAGGCGGCGATGTGGATGGTTTCCGTATTGGAGAACGCCGACATCATCATCAGCACCTCGGTGGGTTTGAACACCTGGGAGTACTGCTTCATGTAGCAATTGTTCACCTCGACATCGGCCTGGGTGAAGAACCGAAAAATCTGCGTCAGCAGGTTGCGCTCGGAGACCGTGAGGTTCTTCTGCCAATCCTTGACATCATCGGCCAGCGGCACCTCCTCGGGCAGCCAGTGGATGCGCTGCTGGGTCAGCCAGGCGTCATAGGCCCAGGGATAGCGGAAGGGCTTGTAGACCGGGTTGGCGGTCAGCAGGTCGAAACGGACCGGGAATTCGTCGGGAGAATGTGCGCCGTCAGGCATGTGTGCGTCCTTTGATGTTGAAGCGAGGGGCTCTGCCCCTCGCGCACCCCGCCAGGAAACTCAGTTTCCTGGACCTTCGATTGAAAAGCCAGAGAAGCAGTGATCAGCCGTTTAATGCAGTTCCCAGCAACATACCCATGCCTCGTCGTAGCTGCAGCATTCTAACCTTATAAAATGCCATAAATTTATCGTATTCCTCAGATTTAGCAAAAAATTCGGCATCTCGCTTATTATCTAAGGGCACGGATTTCAAATCTCTATACAAACATTCTTTACGCCACTTCAGTAGGCGATATTCTTCGGTTGCTTCTAGTGCGGTCGTTTTCAATTCCCTCGATGTGTTGATTAAGTGGAAATCTTCCAGAGCCAACTCAATCGAAGGTGCAGGAAACTCAGTTTCCTGCCGGGGTGCGCGAGGGGCAGCGCCCCTCGCATGCTGGCCTACTGGCAAGCCAAGCATTCTTCGTAATTGTTCACCGCCACTCCAGGCTGGATATCCACAGCCACCGGCTGCGGCACATGCGCGGCCATGATATCCCCCTGACCCACCACCTTCTCACTGATCGCATCCGCCCGCTGGATCGACAGCGACCGGCAATAATACAGCGACTTCATCCCCCGCTTCCAGGCCAGCATATGGATCTGGTGCAGGTCCCGCTTATGCACATTCGCGGGCAGGAACAGGTTCACCGATTGCGACTGGCAGATGAACGGCGTGCGGTCGGCCGCGTGTTCGATCACCCAGCGCTGGTCCAGCTCGAAGGCGGTCTTGAAGGTCGCGCGCTCCTGATCGTTCAGGAAGTCCAGATGCTGGACCGAGCCCTTGTTGACAGTGATCGAGTTCCAGGTGTCGTCGTCGTTGCGGCCGTATTTGTCCAATACCAACCCCAGTGCCGGGCTGCGCACGATAAAGCTGCCGGAAAGTGTCTTATGATTGTACACATTGGCCGCGATCGGCTCGATGCCCGGCGCGGCACCACCGCAGATGATCGAAATGCTCGCTGTCGGCGCGATGGCGATCTTGTTCGAGAACCGCTCCATGAAGCCGTATTCGGCGGCGTCGGGGCAGGGGCCGCGCTCCTCGGCGAGTTGGCGCGAGGCCGCATCGGCCTGTTCCCGAATATGCCGGAACATCTTCTTGTTCCACACCTTCGCCACCACGCTCTCGAAGGGCACGTTCAGCGCCTGCAGGAAGCTGTGGAAGCCCATGACGCCGAGGCCGACCGAGCGTTCGCGCATGGCGGAGTATCGCGCCTTCGCCATTGAATCCGGCGCGGTATCAATAAAATTCTGCAGCACATTGTCCAGGAAGCGCATCACATCGGGAATGAACTGCGTGTCATCCTTCCACTGCATCCAGGTGTCGAGGTTGAGCGAGGAAAGACAGCACACCGCGGTGCGCTGTTCGCCATGCTGGTCGATGCCCGTGGGCAGGGTGATTTCCGAGCAGAGGTTGGAGGTCTTCACCTCCAGCCCCGCCAGCTTGTGGTGTTCCGGCCGGGCGTTGTTCACCGCGTCGGCGTAGATGATGTAGGGCTCGCCGGTCTCGATCCGCGCCGTGAGGATGCGAATCCACAAGCTGCGGGCGGAGACCGTGCGGACCACCGCGCCATCCTTGGGCGAGAGCAGCGCCCAGGCCTCATCCGCCTCCACCGCGCGCATGAAGGCGTCGGAGAGCAGGATGCCGTGGTGCAGGTTCAGCGCCTTGCGATTCGGGTCGCCACCGGTCGGGCGGCGAATCTCGATGAATTCCTCGATCTCCGGATGGTGCACCGGCAGGTACACGGCGGCCGAACCACGCCGCAGCGAACCCTGGGAAATCGCCAGGGTCAGCGAATCCATCACCCGGATGAAAGGCACGATGCCCGAGGTCTTGCCGTTCTGCCCGACCTTTTCGCCCAAGGATCGCAGATTGCCCCAGTAGGAGCCGATGCCGCCGCCCTTCGACGCCAGCCAGACATTCTCGTTCCACAGCCCCACGATCGAATCGAGGCTGTCATTGGCTTCGTTCAGAAAGCAGGAGATCGGCAGCCCGCGTGTCGTACCCCCGTTCGACAGCACAGGCGTGGCCGGCATGAACCAAAGCTTGCTGATGTAGTCATAGATGCGCTGCGCATGCGCCTGATCATCGCCATAGGCCGAGGCCACGCGGGCAAACAGATCCTGGTAGGATTCGCCCGGCAGCAGGTAGCGGTCATCCAGGGTCGCGCGGCCGAAATCTGTCAGCAGCGCATCGCGCGACCGATTGATCTGCACCTGATGATGGCCCTGAAGCTGAATCGCATCAAACACGTCTAATCCCCCTGAATCCCCGGTCTTTGAGAATGACCAAATCCGCTCCGCGCCACAAGATGTAGTCTCAAGACCTGCCCCACCCCACCACATGCAGCGTGCGAGGCGTTTTTCCACAGGCCAGCGGAAACGCCAGGATGACCGCCAATGTTCGCTTATCGTTCTAGTGTGGCATCTCTGCCGCAGCGTTCAAGGGTTATTTCCGAGGGTCAGGGACCACAACCAAACAACCCTGCCCAGGTGCGGTTTCAACCTGCCCCCACAATCCACCAGCTTGCACGCAATCCACAGGGCATGGAACTGTGGGCAGCCATGGAGATCCGCCAATGACGCCCCGCCGTACCACGCTGCTCATGCCTTTTCTGGCCGCCCCGGCCCTGTCCCAGGGGCCGGCCTGGCCGCAACGGCCGGTGCGAATCGTCGTGCCCTTCGGCACCGGCGGCGGCACCGACATTACCACAAGGCTCCTCGCCCCGCGCCTGGCCGACATATTGGGCCAGCCCGTGGTGCTCGAAAACCGCCCCGGCGCCGGCGGCGTCGTGGGGACCGACGCGGTGGCGAAGTCGCCGCCTGACGGCTCGGTCTTCGTGCTTTCGACCCTTTCGCCCATCGGGCTCTCGCCCGGGCTGCCCGCGCCCATGCCCTTCGACCCGCTGCGCGACCTGGTGCCGGTGGCGCCCACCGCCTTCGTGCCCATCGGCCTGGCGATCACCACCCGCGGCCTCGATTCGCGCAACGCGGCCGAATTCATCGCGCGCCTGCGGGCCGAGCCGGATCGCTTCCAGTACGGCAGCAGCGGCATCGGCACCTCCGGCCACATCGCCTGCGCAACCTTCCTGATCCAGGTCGGCGCGCGGGCGGTGCATGTGCCCTATCGCGGCGGCGGTCAGGTCTATGCCGCGCTTTCCGCGGGCGAGGTGCATTTCTGCGCCGACATCCCCTCGCTGCTGAAGCCGATGCAGGATGCCGGCAACGCGCGCGCCATCTTCGTGGCCACCGAGCAGCGCTCCAACATCCTGCCCGACACCCCCACTGCCGCCGAGGCTGGTTTGCCCGACTACAAGGCCTATTCCTGGTACGGCATCTTCGCCCCCGCCGGCACGCCGCGGCCTATCGTCGACCGCATGGCCCAGGCCATCGAGCAGGCGCTGGCCGATGCCACGGTGCAGACCCGCTTCGACGAACTCGGCACGCCCACCATGCGCGGCTTCACCCCCGACCGCTTCGCCGCCTATGTACGCGACGAGGTGGCCTATTGGGTGCCGCGGGTGCGGGCGCTGGGCATCAGGGCGGAGTAGCCCCCCCGCGCGGTTTCGCTTGAATTCCGCGCCACGCCACGCCAGCCTTCCGGCCACGAAACTGGGAGGACAGCCATGCGCCTGACCCGCCGCCGCCTGGGCCTCTGCCTGGCGACAATTCCCGCCCTGGCCACGGCACAGGAATACCCGGCAAGGTCGGTGCGCCTGGTCATCGGCTTTCCGCCCGGCGGCGGGGTGGACATCGTTGCCCGCCTCATCGCGCCGCGGCTGGCCGAGGCGCTGGGCCAGCCCTTCCTGGTCGAGAACCGCGCCGGCGCCAATGGCAACATCGCCATGGATGCCGTGGTGCAGAGCACAGCCGATGGCTACACGCTGTTCTATGGCAATGTCGGCAATCTCGCCGTCACCAACGCGCTCTACCGCAACCTCAGCTTCGACACGCTGCGCGATTTCATCCCCGTGGCGCAGACCATGGAGAGTTTTTCGGTCATCGCCGTCTCGGCCGACCTGCCGGTGCGCAGCGCGCGGGAATTGCTGGCCTATGCCCGGGCCAATCCGGGTCGGCTGAACGGCGCCTCGGCCGGCGCCGGCGGCCCCACCCATCTCGCGCTCGAATTGTTCAAGCGGCAATTCGGCCTGGACATCGTGCATGTGCCCTATCGCGGCTCGGCGCCGGCCATTCTCGACCTGGCCGGGGGCCGGGTGCAGCTGATCATCGACGGCTATTCGCTGATGCGCTCGGCCGTCGAAGCGGGGCGGGTGCGGGTGTTGGCGGTGACCGCGGCACAGCGCCAGGCGCTGCTGCCGGAGATCCCGACCGCGAACGAGGCCGGCCTGCCCGGCTTCGAGGCCGGAAGCTGGCACATGCTGGTGGCGCCGCGCGGCACCCCGCAACCCGCGCTGGACCGGCTGGAGGGCGCGCTGCGCGGCGCCCTGGCGGAACCGGCGCTGGTCGAGGCGATGGCGCAGCAGGGCGTCGTCGCCCGTTTCCGTGGCCAGCGCGACGCCGCGGCCTTCCTGACCGTCGAGCGCGAGCGCTGGACCAGGGTGATCCGCGAGGCGAACATCACCGCGGAGTAGGCGCGGGTCAGCCCATCCGCATCACCGGCGCCGCCTGCCCCGCGATCAGCACATTCACGCAGGCCGGGCGGCCGGCGGCGAAGGCCCGTTCCAGTGCCGGCGCCAACTCCGCGGCCGACTGTACGAATTCGCCGTGCCCGCCCAGCGCCGCCGCCACCAGGTCATAGCGCGTGGCCGGCGCCAGTTCGCAGCCATGCGCGCGGGGCTCGCCGTAGTCGCGGATCTGGATCTGGTGCTCGGCATTCCAGCAGGCGTCGTTGCCGACCACCGCCACGAAGGGCAGGTTGTGGCGCACCGCGGTGTCGAATTCCGCCATGTGGAAGCCGAATGTGCCATCCCCCATCAGCGCCAGCACCCGCTTTCCCGGCCGGGCGGCCGAGGCGGCGATGGCGAAGGGCAGGCCCGCGCCGATCGCCCCCGCAACGCCGTTGATCAGCCTGGCACCACCCTTCGGCGCCACCAGCATGGCCTGCATCCATTGGCCGATCTCGCCGCCATCGACGACCAGGATATCCTCGTCCCGCAGCCAGGGCCGCAGCGCATGGCCGAGCGTGGCGGGGTGGATCGGCCCCACGGGCGCGCCGGCCAGCGCCGCCCAGGCCGGCGGCTGGAAGGCCAGCGCGGCACCCAGCCGCGCCGCCCATTCGCCGTGCATCGGCGACGCCAACCCGGCCAGGGCGCGCACCCCGGCCAGCGGGTCGCAGATGCCTGAAAGCGCCAAACGCGCCCCCAAACCGCGCATGGCGCGGGCCAGGATCTCCGCATCGGGCTCCAGCACTGCCCAGCGCGCCTCGGCCGAAAAGGGCGGGGTGCGGCCGAAGCCCAGGGTGAAATCCAGCGCCTTGCCCAGCAGCACCACCAGATCGGCCTCGGCGAAGAGCGGCGTGGCCGCGCGCAGCGCCGGGTCGCGCAAGCCGCGCGGGCTTTCCATCAGCAGCACCGGCAGCCCGGTGCTGGCCTCCAGCTGGGCCAGGGCAACCCGGCCCGCCGGGCTGTTCAACGAGGGCCCGGCGCACAGCAGCGGGCGCCGCGATGCCGCCAGCATATTCAGCAGCGCCGCCGCGCTTTCTGGGCCGAGCGGCATCTCGCGCGGCGCGACATCCTGCGGGACCGCCGGCGTCGCCTCCGCCTCCAGCACATCGGTGGGCAGGGAGAGGTGCACGGGGCCGGGCCGGCCTTCCGTGGCGAGCGCGATGGCGCGCAGCACATCCAGCCCCAGCGTGCTGGTGTGGCGCGCCATGCGCGCGGCCTTCACCAGCGGCGCCGCGGTTTCCACCTGCGGCGTTTCCTGGAAGGCGCCCAGGCCAAGCTCCTTGATCGGCGCATGGCCGGAGAGCAGCAGCAGCGGCACCTCGCCGGCCAGGGCGGTGGGCAGGCCGGCCACGGCATTGGTGTGGCCCTGGCCGCCGGTGACCAGCGCCACGCCGCATTCGCCGGTCAGCCTGGCCCAGGCATCGGCCATGTGCACCGCCGCGGCCTCGTGCCGGACATGGATGATCTCGATCCCCTGCCCGAAGGCGGCGTCATAAACAGGCATGATGTGGTTGCCCGACAGGCTGAAAACCCGGGTCACCCCGGCCTGGCGCAGCGCCGCCCAAAGCATGTCGGCGCCGCGCAGGCGGGTGGTGGTCTTCATGTCCATGGCTCTGTCCCTCTTTCCGTCGGCATTAAAGGTCCTGGCGCGTGGATGGTCCACCTGGCGGCCTTAACGCCTTGTTCATCCACACGGCGCATTCTGCCGGGAGAACCAGGAGAACCCCAGGAATGTTCGCCATGCAACCCAGCGTCATGCCACCCAGCGTTCAGTTACCCAGTGTTCAGGGCCCCACCGCCTCTCATCCCCTGTCGCCCTTGCCGGCGGGGATCTTCCCACTGCGCGGCGATTCCGGCCCATGGCGCGGCTTCGCGCCCTTGCCTGCGGAACTGCGGGAGGCATCGCTCCCCCCGCGGGCCGACCCGGCGACGCTTGTGCGCAGCGTGACTGGCGCGGTCGTTGCCGTCTCCGCGGCCATCCGCCACCTCTCCGCCGCCCTGGCGCGGGAGGGTGAGAAGGACGCCGACATCGCCCGGGCACTGGCGGCGCTGGATGCCGCGGTGGCCGACCAATCCATCACCGCCCGGGCGGTGCTGAAGCGGCTTTACGACGCGCCGCCGGGCTGAAGTTCCGGCTTGACGAAGCGCCCATGGCCTGGAACTCTCAACTCAGAGGGGTCACCGCGATCACCCCATGAGGCGTCAGCCGGAGTGTCGCTTTTGCTGATGGATGCTGCCTGACCGGCTGCACCATCCCAAGCAGGAGCTTGTCATGGCTGGATTCAACGAAGTTTCGCCGCAACAATTGAGCCGGTTGATCGGTCTGCCCGATCAGCCCGTCATTCTCGACGTCCGGGTTGACGTGGACATGGCCGATGATCCGCGGGGGATTCCCGGCAGCGTCCATCGGTCGCACAAGAACATTGCCGACTGGGCTGGCGCATTCGCGGGCCAGCGGGTGGTCGTTTCCTGCCAGAAGGGGCTGAAGCTCAGCCAGGGCGCAGCCGCCTGGCTGCGCCATGCCGGCGCCGCGACCGAATCGCTCGAGGGCGGCTTTGTCGCCTGGCGCGATGCCGGGCTGCCTCTGGTGCCGGTCGCCGCCCTGCCGCCGCGCGACGCGCATGGCCGCACGATCTGGGTCACCCGCGCCCGGCCGAAGGTGGACCGCATCGCCTGCCCCTGGCTCATCCGGCGCTTCATCGATGCCCGGGCCGTCTTCCTGTTCGTGGCGCCGGCGGAGGTCGCGGCAGTGGCCGATCGCTTCGGCGCCACCCCCTTCGATATCGAGGGGGTGCCCTGGTCCCACCGCGGCCCGCTCTGCACCTTCGACGTGATGCTCGAGGAATGGGGCCTGCAAACCCCAGCCCTGCTGCACCTCGCCCGCATCGTGCGCGGCGCCGACACGGCGGAACTGGACCTGGCACCGGAGGCCGCCGGACTGCTTGCCGCCTCGCTCGGCCTGTCACGGATGTATCGCGATGATCTCGCGCAACTCGACGCCGGCTGTGCCATGTATGATGCCTTCTACCGTTGGTGCCGCGACGCCACGGAGGAGACCCACAACTGGCCCGCTGGAAAACCGGCATGACGACCACACCCTTCCCGACATTCGCCGAGGCGCTGAGGGTCTGGGCCCGCATCGGCTGCCTCAGCTTCGGCGGCCCCGCCGGCCAGATCGCGCTGATGCACCGCGAGGTGGTCGACCAGCGCCGCTGGGTCAGCGATGCGCGTTTCCTGCACGCGCTGAATTTCTGCACCCTGCTGCCGGGGCCGGAGGCGATGCAACTCGCCACCTATCTGGGCTGGCTGATGCATGGCGTGCGCGGCGGGGTGGCGGCCGGGCTGCTGTTTATCCTGCCCGGTGCCGCGGTGATGCTCGTCCTCAGCCTGATCTACGCGCTGCTGGGCGATGTGCCGGTGGTGGCGGCGCTGTTCCTGGGGCTGAAATGCGCCGTGCTGGTGCTGGTGGTGGAGGCGCTGCTGCGGGTGGCGAAGCGTGCGCTGCATGGCCCGGTGGCCTGGGGCACGGCGGTGGCGGCCTTCCTGGCGCTGGCCGCCTTCAGCCTGCCTTTTCCCGTGGTGGTGCTGGCGGCGGGGGTGGTGGGCTACCTGCTGCCCGCGCGCTTCGCCGCGCCCGGCCACGGGCGGGGCGGCGCCGTGGTGGAATGCCTGCTGGACACCTATCTGCTGGCCAATCCCGGCCATATCGACAGCCTGACCGCCGCCGCGCGCCGCGCCGGGCTGATCGCGCTGGCGCTCTGGGTCTGGCCGGTCGCACTGCTGGCGCCGGTGGGGGGCGTGTTCTTCGAGGTCGCCTGGTTCTTTTCGAAGATGTCGGTGGTGACATTCGGCGGCGCCTATGCCGTGCTGGCCTATGTGGCGCAGGAGGCGGTGGAGCATTACCGCTGGCTCTCGGCGCCCGAAATGCTGGCCGGCCTGGGCCTGGCCGAAACCACGCCCGGGCCGCTCATCCTGGTGTTGCAATTCGTGGGTTTCCTGGCCGGCTTCCGGGAGGGCGGCGGCGTGCTGGGCGGCGTCGGCGCCTCCATCCTCACCCTTTGGGTCACCTTCCTGCCCTGCTTCGCCTGGATTTTCCTGGGCGCGCCCTATGTCGAGCGGCTGCATGATCAAGCGCGGCTGAAGGGCGCCCTGGCGGGGGTGACGGCGGCGGTGGTGGGCGTGATCGCCAATCTGGCCTTGTGGTTCGCCCTGCGCGTGATCTTCGCCGAGGTGGTGCCAGGGCCGCTGGGCTTCGATCTGCCCGTTCTGGGCAGCATTCAGCCACTGGCGCTGGCGCTGGCACTGCTGGCCGGCGGCTGCATCTTCCAGTGGCGCCTCGGCGTGCCGGCCACGCTGGGCATCACCGCCGGCGCGGGGCTGCTGACGCTCTTGCTGTAAATCGCGCATGAAGCGTCCCCCCCGCGTTGACACGCCGCGCCATTGCGCCATAACCCGCCGCACCTGCTGCCCGGGGGGTCCCCGGACGCTGCGGAGGGGTGCCCGAGTGGCTAAAGGGGGCGGACTGTAAATCCGCTGGCTCACGCCTACGCTGGTTCGAATCCAGCCCCCTCCATATTCCTGCCGGTCCCCGGCGGGATCCCCGCCGGGTCTCTCGGTGGCAGGTGGCTTGCGGAGCGTGATGCGCGCGCGGGTGTAGCTCAACGGTAGAGCCCCAGCCTTCCAAGCTGGTGGTGCGGGTTCGATTCCCGTCACCCGCTCCAGCGCATGCTGGGGATTGGGGCTAGGCCGCGCGGGCAAGCTGTCTTGAAACGAATTCATGCGTGGAGCTGGCAATGGCCAAGGCTAAATTCGAGCGGAACAAGCCGCACTGCAACATCGGCACCATCGGTCACGTCGACCATGGCAAGACGTCGTTGACGGCCGCGATCACCAAGGTGCTGGCGAAGACCGGTGGGGCAACCTTCACGGCCTATGACCAGATCGACAAGGCGCCGGAAGAGAAGGCGCGCGGCATCACGATTTCCACCGCGCATGTGGAATACGAGACGACCAACCGGCACTATGCCCATGTCGATTGCCCCGGCCACGCCGACTACGTGAAGAACATGATCACGGGTGCGGCGCAGATGGATGGCGCGATCCTGGTCTGCTCGGCCGCCGACGGCCCGATGCCGCAGACGCGCGAGCATATCCTGCTCGCCCGCCAGGTCGGCGTGCCCGCGCTGGTGGTGTTCCTGAACAAGATGGACCTGGCCGATCCCGATCTGGTCGAGCTGGTCGAAATGGAAGTGCGCGAGCTGCTGAGCGCGTACAAGTTCCCCGGCGACGACATCCCCGTCATCAAGGGCTCGGCCGTGGCCGCGCTTGAGGACAAGACCCCGGAGATCGGCGAGCAGGCGATCCTGGCGCTGATGGCCGCGGTGGATGAATACATCCCGCAGCCGGCGCGCGCGCTGGACCGCCCCTTCCTGATGCCGGTGGAGGATGTGTTCAGCATCTCCGGCCGCGGCACCGTGGTGACGGGCCGCGTCGAGCGCGGCATCATCAAGGTGGGCGAGGAGGTCGAGATTGTCGGCCTCAAGGACACCGTGAAGACGACGGTGACGGGCGTCGAGATGTTCCGCAAGCTGCTGGACAGCGGACAGGCCGGCGACAACATCGGCGCCCTGCTGCGCGGCACCAAGCGTGAGGATGTGGAGCGTGGCCAGGTTCTGGCGGCGCCGAACAGCATCAAGCCGCACAGCAAGTTCAAGGCCGAGGCCTATGTGCTGACGAAGGAAGAGGGTGGCCGTCACACGCCGTTCTTCACCAACTACCGTCCGCAGTTCTACTTCCGCACCACGGATGTGACGGGGGTGGTCACGCTGCCCGAGGGCGTGGAGATGGTGATGCCCGGCGACAACGTCTCGATGGACGTGACCCTGATCGCGCCGATCGCGATGGATGAGGGGCTGCGGTTTGCCATCCGTGAGGGTGGGCGCACCGTTGGCGCCGGCGTGGTGGCTTCCATCTCCAACTGAGTCTTGCATCTGCCGCATCCATCTGTAGGGTGCGGCCGAGAGTTGAGAGGCCGATTCACCCAGAGGGTTCTGCGAACCATCTGGGATCGGGCTCTTCGAAGGGGCGTAGCTCAATTGGCTAGAGCGCCGGTCTCCAAAACCGGAGGTTGAGAGTTCGAGACCCTCCGCCCCTGCCATTTTCCCAGGCGCCCCAGGTCAATGCCCGATAAAGGCTGGGCCTGGGGCGCTTGCATTTTATCTGTCATAAAGGGTAACCGCCTTGGCGAAGTTCGATCCAGCGCAGTTCGTCCGTGAGGTCCGGGCCGAAACCGCGCGCGTCACCTGGCCCAGCCGCAAGGAAACGCTGGTGACGACAGGGCTGGTGCTGGCGCTGTCCGCCCTGGCGGCGGTGTTCTTTCTGGTGGTGGATCAGGTGATCCAGTTCGCGATGCGATTTGTGTTCGGGTTTTGAGGAGCGATCAGGCTGTGGCCGATATGAAGTGGTACGTGGTGCACGTCTATTCGGGCTTCGAAAAGAAGATCGCCGAGCAGATCCGCCAGCAGGCGGCCCAGAAAGGCCTGGCCGACAAGATCGAGGAAATCCTGGTTCCGACTGAGCAGGTCACCGAAGTCCGCCGCGGCCAGAAGACTGATACTGAACGCAAATTCTTCCCTGGCTACGTGCTGGTGAAGATGCAGATGACCGATGACAGCTGGCACCTCGTGCGCGACACCCCCAAGGTCACCGGCTTCCTCGGCCCCGCCAACAAGCCCACGCCGATTTCCGAGGCCGAGGCGCTTCGTATTGTTCAGCAAGTGACGGAGGGCGCCGACAAGCCGCGCCGCCCCGCCGTGCAGTACGAGGTGGGCGAGCAGATCCGCGTGGCCGACGGCCCCTTCACCAGCTTCATGGGCACGGTCGAGGAAGTGGACGAGGAAAAGGGCCGCGTGAAGGTCTCGGTGAGCATCTTTGGCCGCTCCACCCCCGTCGATCTGGAATATGGCCAGGTCGAGAAGGTCTGAGGCCTTTCAATCAGCGATGGAGACACCATTTCGGTATCTCAACATGCTGAAAGGAGGTGATCCAGTGTCTCATTGCCTGATGTCCCCGAACGGTTTCGCGGCCCTGGCCGCCGTTTCCCTGGAGATGGCGCTGTAAGATCGCCGCGACGCCCCTGGGGCGCACGCGATGGGAAGGCCCGGTGGTGATCCGCCGGGCCTTCTGCGTTTTCAAAGGGCGCGGGGGTTGCTGACGGCCAGACGCACGCGCGCGGTCTCCCGCAGGCGTACGAGCAGGCCCGGGTCATCATCCAACAGGCCGGCGCGGATGGCGGCGCCGAGTTCGGGCTCCGGCGCCTCATCGGCCGCGCCTATGCCACGGGCCGCGATGGCCATGGCGCTGGCCACCATGCGCGCTTCCAGACGGGCAGATTCGGGCAGGACGGGCAGCAGCCGCTCCAGCAGCACCGCGCGGGCGGTTTCCAGCAGGTTCCGGGGGTCAGGCTTTTCCTGCATGCAAGGCCTCCGCCTGATCAAGCACATCCCATTCCAGTTCCGGCACCATGTGGCCGGTGAGCGCCAGTTCCAGGCTGGTCTCCCGCCCTGAGAGATGGCGCGCCGCCTGGTCGGCCGCGATCACAGCCCAGCGGATGGTGGCGCCGAGTTGCCAGAAACGCACTCGCGCGGGGTCGGGCTGCCAGCCCGCCTCGGCGGCATAGCCGGCCAGGAATGCGTCCAGCGGGCCGATGCCGCCGGCCTCGAGATGGTACTGCCCGAAACGCCAGCAGCGCGCGGTGAACCAGCCGAGATCCTCATGCGGGTCGCCCCAGGCGGCGAATTCCCAGTCCAGTACCGCGGTGATGTGGCCTTCCTGCTGCATGGTGTTCCCGGTGCGGAAATCATTGTGGCAGAGCACTGGCGGAAGGGGCGGCGGGGCATGCAGTTCCATGGCGCGCAGCCCGTATTCCAGCGGCGGGCGGGGCGTGCCCGCGTCATCGAGGCGGCCGCGCATGCGGGTGATGAAGGCGGTGGTGGCGTCGGCCGGCGGCGCACCCAGGAAGGCCAGGTCCGCGCGCGGCGGGCGGATGCTGTGGATTCGGGCGAGCTGGCGGCCGTGATCCCCGGCCAGCGCGGCATCGCCGCCCATCGCCGCCGCGCGCTTTGCCGCGGCATGCCCCGTGGCACTTCCGGCAACCCGGCGCATGACGAAGAAGGGCGCGCCGATCACGCCGCGATCCTCGCAACCGAAGAGCGGTTCGGGCACCGTCACCCCCGCCGCATGGGCGGCGCGCAGCAGGGCGAATTCCGCGCCGCGGCCGAGCGAGACAGCCAGCGTGGCGGTGTTGTCGGTGCGCAACACCCACTCCTCCGCCACGCCGCCGCGCGTCACGCCCAAAAAAACATTCTGCTGAATGGCGCCGCCGGAGAGCCGGTGGTGGGAGAGAATGGCCACCGGCGCGCCGGCCGCGTCAGAGAGCCAGGCGGAGAGCCGCCCTTCATCCATGGCCGGGCACGCCCCAGCCGAAGAACTCCCGCCCCTCGCGCCGCAGGAAATTGGCGAGCACCATGCGATGCACCTCCGACGCCCCATCCACCAGCCGCGCCTGGCGGGCGTAGCGGTACATCCACTCGATGGGCGTGTCCTTGGAGTATCCCTTGGCACCCAGCAATTGCAGCGCCGTGTCGGCCGCGCGGTGCAGCGCATCGGCGGCGACGATCTTGGCGATGGAGATTTCTTTCCGCGCGAAATCGCCCTGGTCCAGCTTCCAGGCTGCCCGCATGGTGACGAGGCGGGAGATGTCCAGCTGCATCGCCGCCTCCCCCACCATTCCCTGCACGCTTTCGCGCTCCGCCAGCTTTTGGCCGAAGCTCATGCGCTGCTCGATGTGCTCCAGGGCGATTTCCAGCGCCCGGCGGCCCATGCCCGTCCAGCGCATGCAATGGGTGAGGCGGGCGGGGCCGAGGCGGATTTGCGTGAGCTTCAGCCCATCGCCGACACCCATGAGGATATCCTCGTCGGGGATTTCCAGCCCGTCGA
Source organism: Acetobacteraceae bacterium (assembly GCA_021732665.1). Taxonomy (GTDB): domain Bacteria; phylum Pseudomonadota; class Alphaproteobacteria; order Acetobacterales; family Acetobacteraceae; genus Rhodovarius. Next base: position 11,775 of record JAKFUL010000005.1, on the reverse strand, counting down.
ATTCCAGCTCGCAATGCCCGCCATGCTCCTCCGGCCCCATGATCGGAATGCGGCGGACGATCTTCCAGCCAGGGGAATCCTTGTGGAAGAGGAAGGCGGTCAGCCCCTTTCGGGCGTCATCGCTGGTGCGCGCCATCAGGATGAAATGCGTGGCCTCACCCGCGCCGGTGATGAACCATTTGCGGCCGGTGATCCGCCAGCGATCATTCCCCACCCGTTCGGCCCGCGTGTAGGTCAGCCCGGGATCGGAGCCGGCGCCGTCCGGCTCGGTCATGGCGAAGCTGGACTGGATCGCCCCATCGATGATCGGCTGCAGCCAGCGCGTCTTCTGCGCGGGTGTGGCCACGCGCTCCAGCACCATCATGTTGCCGTCATCGGGCGCGGCCGAATTGAACACCACGGGGCCGAAGATGGAGCGGTTCATCTCCTCATAACAGGCGGCCATGCCGATGAAGGGCAGTTCCCCGCCGCCACGCTCGCGCTTGCTTTGCAAGGCCCAAAGCCCGGCCGCCTTGGCCTCGCCCCGCAGCACGCGCAGCAGGCCCGGAGAGATGTTCTCGTGCTCGTCATAGCTGGCACGCTCCGCTTCGAGCGGGATCAGCCGGTCCTGGACGAATTCGCGCACCCGGGCGCGCCTGGCATCCAGTTCCGGGGGGAGAGAGAAATCCATGAAAACCCTTCAGAGGCTGGAAATGGAATGGCCGCCATCTATGGTGATGGTGCTGCCCGTCATATGGGCCGAAGCGTCGGATGCCAGCAGCAGCAGCGCGCCGGAAAGATCCCCGGGCTGGCCGAGGCGACGCTGCGGGATGCGCTTGACCATGGCCTGGCCGGCCTCGCTGGCGAAGAATTCGGCATTGATGTCGGAGGCGATATAGCCAGGGGCGATGGCGTTCACCCGGATGTTGTTGCGGGCGAGTTCGACGGCCATCTGCCGCGTCAGGTGCAAAAGCCCGGCCTTGGCCGCGGTGTAGCCGGCCACGCCGGGAATGATCCGCTCGCCCAGCACCGACGCGATGTTGATGATGGACCCGCCCCGGGTCATCCGCCGCGCCGCCTCGGTGGCCATGAGGAAGCAGCCGCGCAGGTTCACATCCATCACCTGATCCCAGTCGGCGGCGGTGTGCTTGAGCAGCGGCCGCGTCACCGCCATCCCTGCGTTGTTGACCAGGATGTCCAGCGGCCCGGCGGCATCGAGGCAGGCGGCGATCGACGCTTCGTCCGTCACGTCCAGTGCTGCCGTGGTGGCGCCGATCTCGGCCGCGGTGGCCGCCATGGCCTCCACACGCCGCGCGGCCATGACGACCCGCGCACCCGCACCTGCGAGCACGCGGCAAAAATGCGCGCCGAGCAGGCCGGAGGCGCCGGTCACCAGCGCGGTCTTTCCCGAGAGGTCGAAAGGAGTGTGCATGGTGTTTCCCCGGTCACCAGAGTGCCCCCGGGGGTCTGCGCCGTCCAGGCGTATGGCGCGCCTGGCGATGTTGGTGCAGCCTTCGCCTCATCGTCCAAGGGGGAAGCGATGCGTCCGATCCGTCTGCAGGAAACTTTCCGCGCCGTCTTCTATGTGCCGTTCTATGCCGCTTTGGCGCGTGGCGCCTATGCCGCCGAGGGGGTGGAAGTGACCCTGCTCGATGGCGGCGAGCCGGCCCGCGCCAAGGATGCGGTGCTGGAAGGCCGCGCCGAGGTCGCCTGGGGCGGCCCGATGCGACTGATGCTGGCGCATGATGCCGACCCCGCCTGCCCGCTGCGCAATTTCGGCGCCGCCGTGCTGGGCGACCCGTTCTTCCTGGTCGGCGCCAAGCCCAACCCCGGCTTCCGACTGCGCGACCTGGCCGGCCTGCGCGTGGGCAGCGTGAGCGAGGTGCCGACCCCCTGGTGGGCCCTGCAAGAAGACATCCGCCAGGACGGCGTGGACCCCGAAAGCCTGAACCGCGTCACCACCAATTCCATGGCCGAGAATTGCGCGGCGCTGGCAGCCGGCGAGATCGATGTGATCCAGATCTTCGAGCCCTATGTCTCGCAGATGGAAATGGCGGGAACCGGCCATGTCTGGCACGCCGCCGCCAGCCGCGGCCCCACCGCCTACACCACCTTTATGACGACGGCTGCGAACATGGTGGAATACGCCCCCGAATTCCGCGCCATGCTGCGCGGATTGCAGAAGACCCAGGATTGGCTGCACGCCGCGCCTGATGCCGAGGTGGTGCGGACCGTCCTGCCCCTCTTCCCCGGCATGGACCCGGTGCTGATGGAGCGCTGCGTGGCGCGCTACCGCCCGCTGAACATCTGGTGCCGCACCCCCGAATTCCCGGCCGAACCCTGGGAGCGGCTGGAGCACGCCATGTTCACCGCCGGCGTCATCACGCGGAAGCCGGGCTGGGCCGCCGCCGTCGACAATTCATTGCTGGGATGACCGCGATGGCGAAAACCATGTTCGACAAGATCTGGGACAGCCGGGTGGTGGCTGATCTCGGCGATGGCTGGTCGCTGCTCTATCTCGACCGGGTGCTGATCCATGACCTCTCGGGCGGCCGTGCCATTCGCGAAATTCTCGATGCCGGACACACGGTGGCCGAGCCGCGAAAGGTCTTCGCCGTGCCCGACCACGCGGTGTCCTCTCAGCCAGGCCGCGATTCCACCACCTTCGCCAAGGGCAAGCCGCTGGTCGCCTCGCTGCGCGAGACCACGGCCGCCACCGGCGTGCGGCTATTCGACCTGGGCCGCCGCGGCCACGGCATCGTCCATGTCATGGCGCCGGAGCTGGGCATCGTGCTGCCTGGCCTCACGCTCGCCTGCGGCGACAGCCACACCTGCACCAATGGCGCCATGGGGTGCATGGCCTTCGGCATCGGCTCCAGCGAGTTGGGCCATGCCCTGGCCACGCAAACCTTGCCGCAGCGAAGGCCGCGCAGCATGCGCATCCGATTCGAGGGCAAGCGCCCGCCGGGCGTGACCGCCAAGGACATGATCCTGCACGCCATCGGGCATCTCGGCACCGCGGCGGGCACCGGCTACGCCATCGAGTACGCCGGCGGCGCGGTGGAGGCGCTGGAGATCGAGGAACGCCTGACGCTGTGCAACCTCTCCATCGAGATGGGTGCCCGCACCGGCATGGTGGCGCCGGATGAGAAGACTTATGCCTATCTCAAGGGCCGCGATTTCTCGCCCAAGGGTGCGGCCTGGGAGGCGGCGCTGGCGGATTGGAAGCGCGTGCCCAGTGACCCCGGCGCGCGCTTCGACGCCGACCACCTCATCCGCATGGAGGACATCGCGCCGCAGATCACCTGGGGCACCAGCCCCGGCCAGGTCGCGCCCATCACCGGCTTCGTGCCCGAGGGCGACGCGGCGGCGCTGCAATACATGGGCCTGGAGCCGGGCCAGAAGCTGGCCGGCACCAGGGTGGACTGGGTGTTCATCGGCAGTTGCACCAATTCCCGCCTCTCCGACCTGCGCGCGGCGGCGGAGGTGATCGGTGGGCGGCGGGTGGCCCCCCACGTCACCGCCTGGGTGGTGCCGGGCAGCGAGGTGGTGAAGCAGGAGGCCGAGGCCGAGGGGTTGCACACGCGCTTTCTGGAAGCCGGTTTCGAATGGCGCGAACCGGGTTGCGCGCTCTGCGTGGCGGCGAATGGCGAGGCGGTGCCGGCCGGCCAGCGCTGTGTCTCCACCTCCAACCGCAATTTCGTGGGCCGCCAGGGCACCGGCGCGCGCACGCATTTGGCCAGCCCCGCCATGGCGGCGGCGGCGGCACTGGCCGGCGCGCTCGTCGATGTCAGGGAAATGGTGTGATGGACAGTTTTACGAGCATCACCGCCACCGCCGTGCCCTTCCTGCGCAAGAACGTCGACACCGACGTCATCATCCCCATTCAGCGGCTTGTGGGCAGCGGACGCACCGGCCTCGGCCCCTATGCGTTCGAGCGCATGCGCTATCTGGCGGACGGCTCCGACAACCCGGACTTCCCGCTCAACCGCGCCGAATACAAGGGCAGCAAGCTGCTGCTGGCCGATGAGAATTTCGGCTGTGGGTCTTCGCGCGAGGGCGCGGTCTGGGCGCTGATGGGCATGGGCGTGCGCTGTGTCATCGCACCCAGCTTCGGCGACATCTTCTTCGCCAATTGCTTCCAGAACGGCTTGCTGCCGGTCCGCCTGCCGATCGAAGTGATCCGCCAGATCGCCGAGGAAACGGAAGCAAGCCCCGGCAATGCCCGCACCACGGTGGACCTGGAGCAACGCGTGGTCATTACCCCCACCGGCGCAAAGATCCCCTTCGAGGTCGATACCCGCAAGCGCGACGCAATGCTGCACGGCCTGGACGACATCGCGCTGACCAAGCGCCATGCCGAGGCGATTGCCGCCTGGCGCGCGGGCGACCGCGCCGCCCGCCCTTGGGCCTGGGACAGCGTGGCCTGAACAAAGGCCATGCCTATGGGGCCGAGTGGCGATATCGATTTCACCACTCCCCAGCCCTGTGGCACATCCGGGTTCGGAAGGGCGCCCGCTGTGCCTCTCCGGAACCGGCATCGCTGGCGGATGGTCGGGACCAGTTACCTATTGCCAATGAAGGAATGACTGCCTTGTCGATGATCCGTCACCTCGCCCTCGCAACCCTGGCGACCGGCGCCCTGGCCTTGCCCGCCGCCGCGCAGCAGGGGCCGATCTCCATCCCCTGCGCCGGCAGTATCTCGGTGATGCCGCAGCTCCTGCGCACCCAGACCGCCGCCGATGGCTCATCGGCCTGGTCGGTGCGGATGCAGAACCAGGCCAATTTCGGCATCGCCGTTGTGGTCACGGCCACCGGCTTCCCCGCCAATTTGCGGGTGCCGCAGCCGGAGCGCCGGATGGTCGTGAGCGGGAATAGCGGCGCCGGGATCATCATGATCGACGCCGTACCGGGGGTGAGCGCCATGCCCGCCGGCATTTCCTTCGTGCTGGACAGCCAGGGCGGTGGCGGCGGGCCGACCATCCGGGTCAGCCAATGCAGCCGCTGGCCGGCCGCGACCGGCGGTTAAACCACCGCCACGCCCATCGCCGCCTCATAGCGCTTCCGCCAGGCCGGCAGCACCGCGGGGTTGATCACCCGCGGCGGCATCCGCCCCGCCGCCAGGTCCGAAAACGCCAGCGCCGCGATGCGGGTGATATTGGCCCGACTTTGCAGCGTGACGCCGGCCGTGTGCTGGCTGGCGATCACCGCCGGATGCGCCAGCAGCGGGTGATCCACCGGCGGCGGCTCCTGCGCCCAGACATCGAGCCCGGCGCTGGCGACATGGCCTGAATTCAGCGCCTCCAGCAGCGCCGCCTCGTCATGGATGGAGCCGCGCGCGGTGGTGACGAAGACGACGCCGGGCTTCATCGCGGCGAAGGCATCGGCGCCGATCAGGCCGCGCGTCTCCTCCGTCAGCGGGCAATGCACGGAAATGATATCGGCATGGATCAGCAGCGTCTCCAGCGGATGTTTCTCGATGCCCAGCGCCTCCAGCGCCGCGACCTCCACATAGGGGTCGCTGGCCAGGATGCGGCAGCCGAAGGCGAGCTTGAGGATCTCCGCCGTGCGACGGCCGACATTGCCGGCACCGACCAACCCCACCGTCATGCCCTTGATGTCGCGCCCGATCAGCGCGTTGCGGTCCGCCGCGCGGCCGGCCTTCATCGCCGCATGGGCCTCGGGCATGCGCTTGAGGCAGGCCAGCATCATGCCCACAGCATGTTCGGCCACGCCCTCGGCATTGCCGCCGGCCTGGTTGAGCAGCAGCACGGAGGCCTCGGTGCAGGCGCGGGGATCGCAGGTGTCGTAGCCCGCGCCATAGCTGGCGGCGACGAGCAGGTTGGGCAGTTTGCTCAGCAACTCCGCATGCACGTGCAGGGCGCGGGGCAGTTCGTCGCGCGCCGCCATCACGTAGTAGCCGTGGCAGGAGGACAGCGTCTGGATCATCGCCGATTCAGGCTGGTCCATGGCGATCGGCACGATCTCCAACTTCGGGTCCAGCGCGGCGGTTTCGAGGAAGGCGGGGTGCGGCACCCATCCAACATAACCCACGCGAAAACGGCGTCGCACCAGCGCGCACTCCCCCAAATGATCAGCTGGAATTGACCGTGCGACGGCCGGTCGGTCAACCCTGCCGTGTCGCCAGGGCGCGCCAGACTTTTTCCGGCGTGACCGGCATGTCGATATGCGCCACGCCCAGCGCGTCGCAGACCGCCGAGACGATGGCCGGCGGCGCGCCGCAACTCCCGCCCTCGCCGGCACCCTTCACGCCGAGGTCGTTGGACGGGCAGGGCACGACGTTCAGGCCCAGAGAAAACTCCGGCGCGTCATCGGCGCGGGGCATGCAGTAATCCTGGAAGCTGGCGGTGAGGAACTGGCCGGATTCCTGGTCATACACCGCGTGCTCCAGCAGCGCCTGGCCGACGCCGGACATAATGCCGCCATGGCACTGGCCATGCACCAGCATCGGGTTGATCACCACCCCCACATCATCGACGGCGGCGTAGCGCGCCAGCGTCACCACGCCGGTCTCGGGGTCGATCTCGACCTCGGCGACGTGGCAGCCATTGGGGAAGTTGCACTCGGTGTCGCGCTTGTAGATCAGCTGTTCGTCCAGGCCCGGGGTTTCGCCCTCGGGCGGGTTTTTCGAGGCCGCGACCACAGCGGTCCAGTCGGTCGAGAGATCGGTGCCGGCGACGCGGAATTTCCCCGCCTCGAACTCGATGTCACCGGCGCCGACTTCGAGCAGATGGGCGGCGATACGCTTGGCCTTGGTGATCACCATCTCGGCCGCGCGGACGACGGCCACGCCGCCCATCTGCGAGGAGCGCGAGCCACCCGTGCCGCCACCCGAGGGCACCACGTCGCTGTCGCCCTGGATCAGCTTCACGGCGCCGAAATCCACCCCCAGCCGGTCATGCAGGAGCTGGGCGAAGGCCGTCTCATGCCCCTGCCCGTGCGAAAAAGTGCCCACCGTCAAGGCGACGGTGCCACCCTTCTCCATCTTCACCCGCGCCCATTCCGCGGGCTGGCCGCCCGAGGCCTCAATGAAATAGCCCAACCCCCGGCCCCGCAGCTTGCCGGCCGTCCGGCTGGCCGCGGCGCGGGCGGAAAAACCCGCCCAATCCGCCAGCGCCAGCGCCTTGGACTGGGTTTCCTCGAAATGGCCGCTGTCGATCTCCACGCCCACGCAATTGGTGTAGGGGATCTGGTCCTGGCGGATGTAGTTGCGGGCGCGGATCTCTTCGCGCGGGATGCCGAAATCCCCGGCGCCGGCATCGAGCAGCCGTTCGATCACATAGGCCGTCTCGGGGCGCCCGGCGCCACGATAGGCGTCCGTGGGCGTGGTGTTGGTGAAGACGCAGCGCACCTCCATGTTCACATTCTGCATGTCGTAGACGGTGCCGCTGATGCGGCCGCCGGCGACGGTGGGAATGCGCGGGCCGAAATCGGAGAGATAGGCGCCCATGGCGGCGATGCTGCGCACCCGCATGCCCATGATTTTCGCATTGGCATCGAAGGCCATCTCGGCCTCGGTCACGTGGTCGCGGCCATGCGGGTCGCACATGAAGGTTTCGGTGCGGCCGGCGGTCCATTTCACCGGGCGGCCCAGGCGTTTGGCGGCCCAGAGCACCATGGCCGATTCCGGAAAGAGTTTTCCGCGCAGGCCAAAGCCGCCGCCGACATCGGGCGAGATCACCCGCATCTTCGTCTTGTCGACCTTGAAGATGAACTGCGCCAGGGTTTCGCGCACCCGCACCACGCCCTGGGTCGGGCTGGTGAGGGTGAAGCCGCCGGTCGCGGCATCGTATTCGCCCAGCGCGACGCGGGGCTCCATCGGGTTGCCGATCAGGCGGTTCTGCACCAGGCGCACGGTGGAGATTTTTGCAGCGGCGGCGAAGGCGGCGTCGGTCTGCTCGGCCCGGCCATTGGTCCAGAGCACGCAGGTGTTGGTGCCGGCTTCCTGCCAGACCAGGGGGGCGTCGGGCCCGGCCGCGGCGGCGGTGTCGGTGATGCTGGGCAGGACGTCGTAATCCACCTCGATCAGTTCGGCCGCGTCCTGCGCCTCAGCGCGGGTCTCGGCGATCACCACCGCCACCGGATCCCCCACGAAGCGCACATGGTCGGCCTGGAGGATCTTCCGCGGCGGCGCGAAAACCTTCGTGCCGTCCTTGCCCGGCACCTCGACCATGACGGGGAAGAGGCCGAGGCCATCGGCATCCGCCTCCGCCCCGGTCAGCACCATCAGCACGCCCGGTGCGGCGCGCGCGGCGGTGGCATCGATGGCATTGATCCGGGCATTGGCGTGCGGGCTGCGGAGGATGACCATCTGCGCCTCGTTGGGCCGCGAGAGATCATCGGTGTAGGTGCCGCGACCGGTCAGCAGCCTGACATCCTCCTTGCGGCGGACGGGCTGGCCCATGCCGAATTTATCCATGATGATGCTCCCAGAAAAATGCTGACCGCACCCTATGGGAGCGCGGGCGGATGTGAAGAGGGAAACGCCATGCGCTTCGAACACACGAAGCTGCCGGCCAGCGCCATCGCGCTGCGCGCCGAGCTGCGGTCTTTCCTGGCCGAAGCGGGGCGGGACTGGACGCCGGCGATTCGCGCCCGCTCCTGGATGGGGTTCGATCGCGAATTCTCCCGCGAGCTGGGCAGGCGCGGCTGGATCGGGATGGTCTGGCCAAAAGCCTATGGCGGGCATGAGCGCAGCGGCCTCGAGCGCGTGGTGGTGCTGGAGGAACTTCTGGCGGTTGGCGCCCCGGTGGCCGCGCATTGGATCGGCGACCGGCAATCGGGGCCGCTTATTCTGCGCCGTGGCACCGAGGAACAACGCCGGCGCATCCTGCCCGGAGTCGCCAGCGGCGAACTGGCCTTCTGCATCGGCCTGAGCGAGCCCGAGGCCGGCAGCGACCTGGCCGCGCTGCGCACCAAGGCCGAGCGGGTGCCCGGCGGCTGGAAGCTGAACGGGCGGAAAATCTGGACCACCAACGCGCATCTGTCGGACTGGATGATCGCGCTGGTGCGGACATCGCCGGCGCCGGAGGGTGGTTCGCGCCACGCCGGGCTGTCGCAATTCCTGGTCGATCTCAGGCTCTCCGGCATCTCCATCCGCCCGATCCGCGACCTGCTGGGCGAGGAGAGTTTCAACGAGGTCACCTTCGACGATGTCCTGCTGCCCGAGGACGCGCTGCTCGGCCAGGAAGGCGCCGGCTGGGCCCAGGCCACGGAAGAACTGGCGCTGGAGCGCAGCGGGCCGGAACGCTACCTCTCCTCGCTGCCCGCGCTGACGGGGGCGGTGGATGCGCTGCGCGACGTGCCCGGCGCCGATGTCGCGGTCGGCCGCATGGTGGCGCGGCTGAACACGCTGCGCGGCATGTCGCTCTCGGTGGTCGGCATGCTGGAGGCGGGCGAGGCGCCGGCCCGGGAAGCGGCCCTGGTGAAGGATGCGGGCAATGATTTCGAACAGCGCCTGCCTGAGCAAATTCGCGCCCTGCTGGAGCCGGAGGACATGCCCGAGGATCTGCGATCGCTGCTGGCCGATCTGACGCAGCTTGCGCCCACCTTCTCGCTGCGCGGCGGCACGCGGGAGATTTTGCGCGGGATTATCGCGCGTGAATTGGGCCTGCGATGAGAGCGATCATTCTGGAGCAGGTGGACCGCCTGCTCGCCGCCAATTCCGGCGCGCCCGCGCTGCGGCGGCTGGAGGCCGGCGAATGGCCGGAGGATTTGTGGGAGGCGCTGGAAGGCCTGGGCCTGCCGCTTCTGCTGGTGCCCGAAGACCTTGGCGGCATCGGCCTGGGCTGGGCCGATGCGGCGGCGGTCTGGCAGGTGATCGGCCGCTACGCCGCGCCGGCGCCGGTGGCGGAATGCATGCTGGCCAATGGCTTTGCCGCCGCGGCGGGCATCGAGCCGCGCGGCGGGTTTACGACATTTGGCCTGCGCGCGCCGTTCGGCCGCTTCGCCGCACAGGTTTTGCTGGAACCGGCACCTGGCCGCATCGCGCTCCACGCCCCCGGCACCCACACCCCCGGTGCCAATATCGGCCGCGAACCGCGCGACGACATCACCCCCGGCGCGCTGCTGGCCGAAGGCGCGCTGCCCAACAGCCATGGGCCGCGCGCGCTGCGCCTGGGCCACGCCCTGCTGCGCGCGGCCCTGATCGCCGGCGCCGTGCAGCACGCCCTGACACTCGCCGTGGATTGGGCCAATACCCGAAAGCAGTTCGGCCGGGCGCTGGGGAAATTCCAGGCCATCCAGCAGCAATTGGCGGTGGTGGCCTCGGAGGCCGCGGCCGTCTCCGTCGCCGTCGCCAGTGCCGCACAGGCGGTGGATGCGGGCGGGCTGGAAGGTGCCGCTTTCGAGATCGCCTGCGCCAAGATCATCGCCGGGGAGGCGGCGCAGACCACCGCCGCCACGGTGCACCAGGTCTTCGCCGCCATCGGCATCACGGAAGATCACGAGCTGCACCACACCACCCGCCGGCTCTGGAGCTGGCGCGACGAGGGCGGCAGCGAGCGCGCCTGGGCCGCCGAGATCGGCCGGGCCGTGCTGGCGCAGGGCGGCGCCGCCCTTTGGCCCAACATCACCGCGAGGGACATCCCATGAGCTTCATCACCTACGAACAGGCCGGCGCCATCGTCACGCTGACGCTGAACGCCCCGCAAAAGCGCAACGCCATCGGCACGCGCGAGGATTGCGACGCGGTGGTCGATGCCTGCCGGCGGATCGAGCGCGATGACACCGTCCGGTGTGTGATCCTGACCGGCGCCGACCCGGCGTTTTGTTCGGGTGGCGACCTCAAGGGCATGCGCGACAAGACCGGCATGATGGCCGGCCATGGCCCCGCCGACATGCGGCAGAATTATCGGCGTGGCATCCAGAACATTCCCTTGGCACTGTATGAGCTGAATGTGCCGACCATCGCCGCGGTGAACGGCCCGGCCATCGGCGCGGGGCTGGACCTGGCGTGCATGTGCGACATGCGCGTGGCCTCGGAGCGCGCGATCTTCGCCGAGAGTTTCGTGCGCGTCGGCATCGTGCCGGGCGATGGCGGCGCCTGGCTGCTGCCGCGCGTGGTCGGCAACAGCGTGGCGGCCGAGATGAGCTTTACCGGTGACCCGCTGAATGCCGAGCAGGCGCGCGCCGTCGGCCTGGTGTCGCAAGTCGTGCCGCATGAAGCCCTGATGGACGCCGCCCGCACGCTCGCCGCGCGTGTGGCGAAAAACCCGCCCGGCGTGCTGCGGATGACCAAGAGGTTGCTGCGCGAGGGACAGCACGCGTCGCTGGCCACGCTGCTGGAGATGAGCGCGGCCTTCCAGGCCATCGCGCATGAGACAGAGGACCATCGCGAGGCGGTCTCGGCCATGTTGGAGAAGCGCGAACCGCGCTTCACTGGCCGATGAGCCGCGACCCCGTTCCCGCCATCCCCGAGGCCGAGGCCACGGGCGAGGTGGCGGAGATTTTCGCCGATATCCGCGCCGTCTTCGGCGTGGGCGTGGTGAATTTGATCTGGCGCCACCTGGCGGTGTTTCCGGGCGGGCTGGAATGGGCCTGGGGCAGCCTGCGGCCGCTCTATGCGCAGGGCCACATGCCGGCCGCCGCCGCCCGGCTGCGGGCGCGCCTGCCGCTGCCGGCACTGCCGGAGATTCCGCTCGAAGCCCTGCAATGCGCCGGTGTGTCGGAGGCCGATCTGCCGACGATCCAAGCCATCCTCGCCGCCTATGACCGCACCAACCCCATGGCGTTGGTGGCGCTGTCGCTCCTGCAGGAATGTGCCCGCCCCGGCTT
>JAKFUL010000018.1 GCA_021732665.1 Acetobacteraceae bacterium | reverse complement strand
GCCCCGATCAACCCCAGCACCACCCCCACCTGAAGCCCTGCGATGATTGACCCCGCAGCACCCGGGATCTTCACCTCGAACAGGATGCGCAGGCGGGAAGCCCCGAAGGCCCGCATCATGTCCACCACGCCCGGATCCACCGCCCGGAACCCCGCGATGACATTGATGAAGGTCGGAAAGAAACAGATCAGCGCCACCAGCACGATCTTGGATTCAATGCCGAAGCCGAACCACACGATCACCAGCGGCGCCAGCGCCACCTTGGGCACGGATTGCAGCCCGATGACGAAAGCGAAGATGAAGCGTTCCACCAGCCGGATCTCGGCCACCAGCGCGCCCAGCAGCAGGGCTGCCAGGCTGCCGATGGCATAGCCCCACAGCATGGCCGTCAGCGTGAAGGCGACATGGCGCCAATACTCGCCCTCGATATAGCCGCGCCACAGCGCCTCGCCCACATCGGCCAGGCTGGGCAGGATGTAGCTGGGCACGGCGAAGACCCGCACGCTCACCTCCCAGGCCACCAGCAGAATGGCCAGCGTGGTCAGCGGGTAGAGCGCGTCGGTCAGGCGCCTCATGCCGCTTTGCCCTGGGCGTAGAGCTGGCGCCGCAGCCGGTCGCACAGAGTGTGAAACTCAGGCAGCAGCATGGTGTCGAGGTTGCGCGGGCGCGGCAGGTCGATGGCGATATCCTCCACCACAACAGCCGGGCGCTCGGACAGCACGACCACGCGGTCGGAGAGAAACACCGCCTCCTGGATGCCATGCGTCACGAACAGCACGCTGCGGCGGGAGCGGGACCAGAATTCGAGCAGCTCCATCGCCATGCGCTCGCGGTTCAGCGCGTCGAGTGCGGCGAAGGGCTCGTCCATCAGCAGCATGGCCGGCTCATGCACGAAGGCCCGCGCCAGCCCGGCGCGCTGCTGCATGCCGCCCGAAAGCTCGTGTGGATAGGCCCGCTCGAACCCTTTCAGCCCGACCAGAGCGATGAGGTCCAGCGCGCGCGCCCGTGCCGCGCCCATCTCCAGCCCCTGGGCGCGGGCCGGCACCAGCACATTATCAAGCACATTGCGCCAGGGCAGCAGGGTGGGCTGCTGGAACACCATCCCCACATCCCGCCTGGGCGCTGCGACCGGCGTGCCGCCCAGCCGCACCGCGCCCCCCGAGGCCGGCAGCAGCCCCGCCGCGATCTTCAGCAGTGTGGATTTGCCGCAGCCCGAGGGGCCGAGGATGGAGACGAAACTCCCCTGCTCCACGCTGAGCGTGACATCGGCAATGGCCGGCAGCACGCCCGCGGCCGTGCGGTAGGACAGGCGGACAGCGTCGAATTCCAGCGCCGTCACGGCAGCGCGCGGGCCCGGGCGATCACCGCATCGATGTCGAAGCGGCCGAAATCCGGCACGAGGGCATTGGTGTAGATCGCCTCCAGCGGCACATCGGTGCGGCGAAGCTGGCCGTTCTCGCGCAGGATCTCGATATTGGTGCGCCAGCCGGCTTCGCCGAAATCGCCCCAGCGGCGGCTGCGGACATCGCCCTCCGGGATCTTGTTGGCCAGGTTGTCCAGCATGATCCGCACCGAATCCGCCAGGATGCGTGCCTGGTCACCGCCCGTGGGGCGCATGGTCGGGTGCAGCTGCCAGGAGAGGCGGACGCAAGCCTCGGGGTTCGCCTCGCACGCCACCAGCCCCATGGTGTAGGCGCGGCCGAAGCGGCGCAGCAGGTCCGGGTTGTTGCGGATGGTGTCGTGATGGGCTGCGAAGGAATTGCCGGAAATGGCGCGGAACTGCTCGGGGATGGGCAGCCTGCGGATGGGCGTGCCGGACACCGCGATCTGCGAATGCACCACGTCGAACTGGTTCAGCGCATCCACCTGGCCATTGCGAAAGGCGTTCACCGCGGCCGGCCCCTGGCCGATGGGGATGATCTCCACCCCGCGCTGCGGGTCGATGCCCACGCCCCTGAGCATGGCGCGCGTCACCGGCACATTGCCGGTGCTGAGCGAGATCACGCCGATACGGCGGTTGCGCAGATCGGCCAGCGTGCGGATCGGGCTGTTCTCCAGCACCACGATCTCCCAGTTGTAGACGCGGGTGACGTTGTAGAAGAACTGGATCGGCAGCGGGTCGCGGCCCGTCTCATGGCTGAGGATGACAAGGTCCGGAATCGGATAGCCCACGGTGATCTGTCTGGTCGCGATCTGCGGCAGCAGCACGCCGGTGCCGTCGAACTGCACGGTTTCAAGGTCGATGTCGTTGTCGCGGAAGAAGCCCATCACCTCGGCCATGTACATGGCGGAATTGGCCAGGCCGACGCGCGAGGCGGTGCCGTAGGTCACGCGGTCACGCGCCCAGGCGGGCGCGGCCAGCAGAGCAAGGGCGAGGGCAAGCAGGCGAAAGGACATCATGGTCACTCCCCGGAACGACGGGGGAAGTGCATCCTCTCGCGCCCGGTTTGGCAAGGCGGTTTTGCCCGGGCCGGGGGCGGTTGCGGCGCGGCCCTGCCTCCGCTTCACTCCGGCTGCACGCTGAAGGAGCGCTCCGAGATGCCGGCGATCGGCCAATCCATGCCGCGTGCGGCATCGCGCCGCATGGTCGCCGGCGGTGGCCGCTACCTCGATGACCACGCGGCTCGCGGCGAATGGCATGTGGCCTTCCTGCGCAGCCCGTTTCCGCATGCCCGCTTCACGCTGGATACCGCGCCGGCGCGGGCCCTCCCCGGGGTGGAGGCGGTGCTGCTGGCGGCCGATCTTGCCGCGGTGTGCCGGCCCTGGCAGACCACATCCGCCAGCTTCCCTGGCCTGGTCTCCCCCGCCCAGACGCCCTTGGCCGATGGCCGCGCCACCTGGCAGGGCGAGCCGGTGGCGATGATCCTCGCCGCCTCGCGCGCCATTGCCGAGGACGCCGCCGAGGCGATCGCCGCTGACTGGACCGAACTCCCCGCCATCACCAGCCCCGAGGCCGCGCTGGCCCCCGGCGCGCCGCTCGTCCATCCCGGCCTGGCCGACAACCGCGCCTGGGGCCAGGAATGGCGGCGCGGCGAGCCCGAGGCCGCCTTCGCCGAGGCCGCCCTGGTGGTGGAGGAGCGCCTGGTCTTCACCCGCCACACCGGCGTGGCGCTGGAGCCGCGCGGCGCCGTCGCCGAATGGGATGGGGGCACGCTGATGCTGCGGCTCTCGCACCAGATGCCGCACCAGATGCGCCTGCACCTGGCCGAGCAGCTCGACTTGGCCGTCAACCGCGTCCGCGTGATCTGCGGCGATGTCGGCGGCGGCTTCGGCCTGAAGATGCATGTCTACCAGGATGAGATGGCGGTGGCCGCCGCCTGCCGCCTGCTGAGCCGCCCGTTGCGCTGGGTGGCGGACCGGATGGAAAGCCTGATGGCGGATATCCATGCGCGCGAGCATGTGGTGCAGGCCCGCATGGCGGTGGATGCCCAGGGCATGATCACGGCAATGGAAATCGACGACCTGCAGGGCCTGGGCGCCGTCTCCATCTACCCCCGCAGCTCCACGGTGGAGGCGATGAGCCTGCTGCGCGTGGTCGGCGCGCCCTATCGTTTCGCCCATGCGCTGGGCCGCACCACCTGCGTGCTGCAGAACAAGGTGCCGACCGGGCAGTATCGCGGGGTGGGCGCGCCCATCGGCTGCGCGGTCACCGAGCGGCTGGTGGAAAAAGCCGCCCGCGCCCGAGGCGAGGATTCTTGGCAATTTCGCACCCGCAACCTGCTGCGCGCCGATGAGATGCCGCGAATCTCCGCCTTCGGCGCGGCGCTGCATGGGCTGCACCACCACACCGCCATGGACCAGGCGGCGGCGCTGATCGACCTTCCGGCATTGCGCGCCGAAATCGCCGCCGGCCGCGCCGCCGGGCGCGTGCTGGGCCTGGGTGTGGCCGTCACGGTGGAGTTCACCGCCTCCGGCCCCGCCATCTACGGCCCCGCCGGCGTGGGCGTGGCGGCGACGGACACCGTGGTGGTCACGCTGGAACCCACGGGCGAACTCAGCGCCCAGGCCTCGATCAGCGAGATCGGCCAGGGCATCACCCAGGGCCTGGCGCAGGTGCTGGCCGATGCGGTGGGTGTGCCGGCAAGCGCCGTGCAGGTCGGCGCCGGCGATACCGCTTCCAGCCCGCATGGCGGTGGCGCCTGGGCCAGCCGGGGGGCTGCCATCGGCGGCGAGGCCGCCTGGGGCGCCGGGCGATTGTTGCGAACGCAACTGCTGGAAGGGGCCGCGGCGCTGCTGCAGGCCGCGCCGGACAGCCTGGACATTCGCGACGGCGCCATCACCGACGCCGCGGGCGTGCCGCGCATGACGCTGGCGGCGCTGGCCCGCACCATGCTCTTCCGCGGCCACGAAATGCCGCAAGGCGTCACGCCCGGGCTGAGTGCCACCTACCAGTATCGGCGCGAGGCCGACCCGACGCTCGCCAACAACGGCGTGCACGCGGCACTGGTCGAGATCGACCCGCTGACCGGCCTCGTGCGCGTGCTGCGCTACTGGATGGTCGGCGATTGCGGCCGGGTGCTGAACCCGCTGCTGGTCGATGGCCAATATCGCGGCGGGGTCGCGACCGGCATCGGCGAGGCGCTGCTGGAAGCCTGCCGCTATGACCAGGAGACCGGCCAGTTCATGTCCGGCACCCTGGCCGATTATCTGCTTCCGATGGCGCCGGATATCCCCGACATCACGCTCGGCCATGTCGAGACGCCCTATCCCGGCAGCGTGCTGGGCGCAAAGGGGGCGGGCGAATCCGGCACCTGCGGCGCCCCGGCGGCGGTGCTGAACGCGGTGAACGACGCGCTGGCGGCGGCCAGCGGCGGCGCCGTCACCGAAATGCCCATCCACCCCATGGCGGTGCTGCGCGCGCTGGGGGCGATGGCATGACGCCGGCGCGCTTCGCCTACCTCCGCCCCGACACCCTGGGCGAAGCCCTGGCCGTGCTGGCGCGCGAGGGCGAGGGCGCCACGCCACTGGCCGGCGGGCAGAGCCTGATGCCGATGATGGCGATGCGCATGGCGCGCCCCGCCCTGCTGCTGGACCTCAACCGTGTGGCGGGGCTGGACGGCATCGCTGTGGTGGAAGGCGCGCTGCATATCGGCGCCATGGCACGCCACGCCACGGTGCTGGCGCACCCGCTGGTGGCCGCCCATGCGCCGCTCCTGCCGCTGGCGCTGCGCGAGGTGGCGCACCCGGCCATCCGCAACCGCGGCACGCTGGGCGGCAGCCTGTGCCTGGCCGATCCGGCCGCCGAATTGCCGGCCTGTATGCTTGCCCTGGACGCCACGCTGGTGCTGGCCAACAGAGCCGGCGAGCGAGGGGTGGCGGCAGTGGATTTTTTCCAGGGCCTATACGCCACCGCGCGCCGTGCCGATGAATTGCTGGTGCGGGTGGAAATCCCCCTGTCCCCGGGCTGGTCGCCCTGGTTCGCCGAAACCGCGCGGCGGCACGGCGACTATGCGCTGGCCGGCCTTGCCATGATGTGCAGGCGCGAGGCCGGGCGAATCACCGCCCTGCGCATCGCCTTCCTGGGCGTGGAGGCGGCACCGCGGCGCCTGCCGGAGGTGGAGGCTGCCATTCTGGACAGCGCCGATGCCGCGGCGCTGCTGCCCCGGCTTCTCAGCCCGTTGCATGCCGAGGAGGCGCCCGCGGCCTGGCGCCTGCACCTCGCCCAGGTTCTTCTGCGCCGCGCCATGATCGGGGAGGGCCGCCATGCTGCCGCTTGAGGAACCGCTGGCGGAGATCGCCTGCATGGTGAATGGCCGCCCGATCAGCGGCCGCGTGGTGCTGCGGCAATCATTGGTGGAATGGCTGCGGGCGGAGCTCGGCCTTACCGGCAGCCATGTCGGCTGCGCGCATGGCGTCTGCGGTGCCTGCCATCTGCGGCTGGATGGGGTGGTGGTGCGCGGCTGCCTTGTGCTGGCGGTGCAGGCCGATGGCGCTGATGTGGAGACGATCGAGGCTGCCTCGGGCCCGGAGGTGACGGCGCTGCGCGAGGCTTTCGTGGAACATGGGGCGCTGCAATGCGGCTTCTGCACGCCAGGGATGATCCTGCAGGCGGCGGAGTTGCTGCTTGGCGGCGGGCCGCTCTCGCGCGAGGCGATCCGCGAGCAGCTTTCGGGCAATTACTGCCGTTGCACGGGGTATCAGCCGATCATCGACGCGGTGCAGGCGGCGGGGGCCGCGCTGCAGGCGCAAGCGGGCGGGGCCGGTGGCGAATAGCGCTGGGGTTTTGCGGAAACCGGGGCGGTTCATCGCCGCGTTTGGATGGGCTATACTGGTTTTGGGGACAGGTGGCCGAGTGGTTTAAGGCAGCGGTCTTGAAAACCGCCGAGGGGGCAACTCCTCCCTGGGTTCGAATCCCAGTCTGTCCGTACCCACGCTCTGCAAGCGCTGTTTGTTTTTTCCATGCGGCGGTCTTTGCACGAAATGCTGCTGCTCGATCAGGCCGGGTGGCATGAGGTGCGGTCAGCGGCGAGGTGGGTCTTCCAGGATTTGATGTGGTTTTCGGCCTGGCCGCGGCGGCAGCAGAGGAGCTGATTCAGCGTGCGCGCCGTGCCGCCGGCGAGGTTGATCACGACAAAGCGCGCATCGATGAGGCGTCGGAGATCCGCGACAAGGCAGCGGCGCTCGCCGCCCAAGGGGGTCTCGGACAGGCTGCTAGCGCCCCTTCCACACCGCCGGGCGGCGCCCCAGGAAGCTCTGCACGCCCTCGGCAAAATCCTCGCTGGTGAAACACATCGCCACCAGGTCATCGCCCTCGATGGCGCGGGCGGCGGCGGTCAGGCGGCGCAGCGCCTGCTTGGTGGCGCGCAGGGTCAGTGGCGCGTGGCCGGCCACCGTCGCGGCCAGTTCGGCGGCGCGGGCCTGCAAGGCCGCGTGGTCGGGCAGGATCTCGCTCAGCAGCCCGGCCATCCGCATCTCCTGGGCTTCCATCAGCCGCGCGGTGAAGATCAGGTCGGTCACCCGCGCGGGGCCGATCAGCGCCGCCAGCCTTGCATGGTTCACCATGGACAGCGTGTTGCCCAGCGTGCGGGCGATGGGAAAGCCGAAGCGCGCATTGGCGGCGCCGATCCTGAGGTCGCAGACCGCGGCGATGGCCGCGCCCCCGCCGGTGCAGGCGCCGGCGATGGCGGCGATGGTGGGTTTCTGGCAATTCTCGATCGCGGTCAGGATGCGGTCGATCTTCTGCTCATAGGCGATGGCGTGTTCCGCGGTGCGGAATTCGGTGAATTGCGAGATGTCCGTGCCGGCGGCAAAGGCCCTCTCCCCCGCGCCGCTGATGACGATGGCGCGAATGCCGGGGTCGTCATTGGCCGCGATGCAGAGATGGGCCAGCCCCTCATACATCGGGAAGGTCAGGGCATTGCGCGCCTGCGGCCGGTTGAAGGTGACGAAGGCGATGCCCTCGCGCGTGTCGATCAAAAGCTCTTCCATCCCCGCAGTCTTGCCGCAACGCCCGCGCGGTGGAAGATGCCCGCGCACAATCCGGGGAACCCCATGCGCATCGTCGACGTGAAACAGGCCGTGGCGCCGATCAACAGCGCCATCGCCAACGCCTATATCGATTTTTCGAAGATGACCGCCAGCGTGGTGGCGGTGACGGTGGAGGATGGCCAGGGCGGCCGCGCCACCGGCTTCGGCTTCAACAGCAATGGCCGCTACGCCCAGCCCGGATTGCTGGCCGAACGCTTCATCCCCCGCCTGCTGGAAGCAAGCCTCACCACCCACCCCGATGGCGGGCTGGAGCCGGCCAGCGCCTGGGCGGCCATGATGAAGAACGAAAAGCCCGGCGGCCATGGCGACCGCTCGGTGGCCGTGGGCGTTCTGGACATGGCGCTGTGGGATGCCACGGCCAAGCTGGCGGGCAAGCCGCTGTGGAAGCTGCTGGCGGACCGCTACAACGCCGGTCTGGCCGATGAGCAGGCCTGGATCTACGCCGCCGGCGGCTACTACTACCCCGGCAAGGGCGTGGACGAATTGCTGGAGGAGATGAAGCGCTATCTCGGCCTGGGCTATTCGGTGGTCAAGATGAAGATCGGCGGCGCCCCCGGCACGCCGCTCAAGGCCGCGCTGAAGGAAGATGTCGAGCGCATCGAGGCGGTGCTGAAGCTGCTGGACGGCGACGGCTCAAGGCTCTGCGTGGATGTGAATGGCCGCTTCGGCCTGCATGCGGCGCTGGTCTATGGCGCGGCCCTCGCCCCCTACAATCTGCGCTGGTACGAGGAGCCGCTGGATCCGCTGGATTTCGCCACCCACGCCATCCTGGCCGAGCAATACGCCCCGGCCATCGCCACCGGCGAGAACCTGTTTTCCATGCTGGATTGCCGCAACCTGATCCGCCATGGCGGGCTCAGGCCGGACCGCGATATCCTGCAATTCGACCCCGCGCTGAGCTACGGCCTGGTGGAATATCTCCGCACGCTGGAGATGCTGCGCGAGCATGGCTGGAGCCCGCGGCGCTGCGTGCCGCATGGCGGGCACCAGTTCGCGCTGAACATCGCCGTGGGCCTCGGCCTGGGCGGCAATGAGAGCTATCCTGAGGTCTTCGCGCCCTTCGGCGGCTTCGCCGATGACACACCCGTGGTCCACAGCCGCATCCGCATGCCCGACGCGCCGGGGGTCGGCTTCGAGCGGAAGAATGATCTTTATGCGGTGATGAAGCGGTTGCTGTAGGGTGCGCCCATGCGCCTCCTCGTCGTCGAAGACACTCCCGAACTCGCCCAGCAGCTGCGCACCGCGCTGACCGAATCGGGCTTCGCCGTCGACACCGCCGCCGATGGCGAGGAAGGGCTGCATCTCGGCTCCACCGAGCCCTATGACGCCGTGGTGCTCGACCTGGGCCTGCCCCGCCTTGATGGCCTCTCGGTGCTGCGCCGCTGGCGGATGGCGGGCCGCGCCATGCCCGTCATCCTGCTCACGGCGCGCGATTCCTGGTCGGAGAAGGTCGAGGGTCTCAATGCCGGCGCCGATGACTATCTCGGCAAACCCTTCATCATGGCCGAGCTGATCGCCCGGCTGAACGCGCTGATCCGCCGCTCCAACGGGGTGGCCAAGCCGGAGCTGGATTTCGGCGAGATCAGGCTGGACACCGCCGCCCGCGCCGTCACCCGCCAGGGCCAGATGGTGCGGCTGACCGCGCTGGAATACGGCATGTTGGCCTACCTCGCGCTCCATGCCGGCCGCCCGGTCTCCAAGACCGAGCTGACCGAGCATCTCTACGCGCAGGATTTCGACCGCGATTCCAACACGCTGGAGGTCATCGCCGGCCGCCTGCGGCGCAAGCTGGGCGATGGGCTGATCGAGACGGTGCGAGGGCAGGGCTACCGCATGAGCCCGCCCCGGTGACGCGGCCCCGATGAGCGCGATCCGGGAACCGGCGGCGCCCGTCCCCCCCGCCATCCGCGTGCGCGGCAGCCTGACCCGCCGCCTGGCGCTGCTGGCGGCGCTGTGGGTGGCGGCCGGCCTGGGCGTCACCGGCTGGTTCGTGGTGCGGCTGGCCGAGGAGCAGATCGAGGCCGCGGCCGATGCGCGCATGACCTCGCTGCTCGATGCCGTGGTCGCCGCCGCGGCGCTGGACCCGGTGCGCGGCCCGATCCTGGCCCGCGCGGTGAGCGAGCCGGAGTTCGACCGGCCGCTGTCGGGCCATTACTGGCAGATGTCGGCAGCCGGCGGCCTCGTCGCCACTTCGCGCTCGCTGTGGGACCAGCGGCTGCCGGCACCGCGCCCGGATGCCGAGCCGCGCAATGAGGACATCCTCGGCCCGCGCGACGAGCCGCTCAGGCTGCTTGAGCGCCACGTCCAGCTAGAAGCCCGCTTCGGCACGCCACGCTTTCAGACCGTGACGGTGCAGGTGGCCGTCACCCGCGTGCCCACCGATGTGGAGATCGGCCGGCTGCAAAAGGGGCTTGTGCTGGCCTTCCTGGGCCTGGGCACCGGGCTGGTGGCGGTGGTGGCGCTGCTGGTGGTCTGGTCGCTTGCGCCCTTGCGCCGCGCGCGGGAAGAACTGGTGGAGGTGCGCGCCGGCACCCGCGAGCATGTGGATTTGACCGTGCCCAGCGAGATCGCGCCCCTGGTGCAGGAAATCGAGGCGCTGATCGAGCAAAACCGCGCGACCGTGGAGCGCGCCCGCACCCATGTCGGCAATCTCGCGCATGCGTTGAAAACCCCGATCGCCGTGCTGCGCAACGCGCTGGACCGCGAGGAACTGCCCGCCGCCCGCGCCCAGGCGGCGACGCTGGAGCGGCTGGTGCAGCACCATCTGCGACGCGCCCGCGCCGGCGCGCTGGCCGGTGCCGCGGGGGCCGAGGCCTCACCAATGGCCGCGGCGCAGTCGCTCGCCACCGCGCTGCGCCGGCTGTTTTCCGCCCGCGGCATCGCCATCACCGTGCTGGGCCGCGACAGCGCCCGCAGCCGGGCCGACCCGCAGGACCTGACGGAAATGCTGGGCAATCTGATGGAGAATGCCTGCAAATGGGCGAAGTCCAGGATCGAGGCCCGGGTCATGCCCGGGGATCCGGGCATGATCCGCATCGAGGTGGAGGATGACGGGCCGGGCCTGGCGGAAGGCCAGGACGCCGCCGCCCTGGCGCGTGGCGTGCGGCTGGATGAGGCGGCGCCGGGCAGCGGGCTGGGCCTGGCCATCGTGGCCGATCTGGCCGGGCTCTATGGCGGCACGCTCAGCCTCAACCGCGGAGAGCGGCTGGGAGGGCTGCGCGCGGTGCTGGAATTGCCCGGGCGGTTCTAGATGAACTGCCCGCGCAGAAATCCCAGCGCCGGCAGTGGCTTCCATTGCCGCGGCAGGTCGGTGCGCTTGATCGGCGCCAGGGAATAATGCGGCACCGGCTGTTCGTTGCGGCGCAGGAAATCGACATAGGCCTGCACCTGCTGGGTGCGCCAGGCCATGTCGGCGGCAGCGGCGGCGCGGCTGCGAAACACCTCGGCCACCCGGTGGCGCTTGCCCATCGAGGCCACCACCGCCCAGAGCGTGTCGTCGCCCCCGGTGTCCCGCTTCTCCAGGCTGACGAGCTTGGCCGCGTTCATGTCCACGCCACATGCTGGCGGTTCGAGGGTGCGCCGGTCAAGGGTGAGTTGCGGACGGCCGCGCTTCGGTCAAGGCTGCCGATCTGAAACGGAGACCAACATGCTGCCCGCGCGAAAAGACATCACCATCGGCTTCGCCCATGTCGCCTATAACTGCCAGGCGCGGCTCGCGCTGCGAAACACCGGATTGCGGGCGCTGGAAGCGCGCAGCCGGGAGGAGCTGGAAGCGATGCTGCCGGAATGCGATGTGCTCAGCATGTCCGGCATGTGGCGCAACGATATTCCTCCGCGCGCGCCGAAGCTGCGATTCGTGCAGAGCATGAGCGCCGGGACGGACCAGTACGACCGCGCGGTCTTCGCCGCCCATGGCATCCGCCTGGCCAGCGCGGCGGGGGTGAACGCGAAGGCCGTCAGCGAGCACGCCATGGCGCTGATGCTGGCGCTCACCCGCCGCCTGGTGGAGGCGCGCGACAACCAGGGCCAGAAAACCTGGCGCGGGATGATGAGCGATTTCAGCCGGCGGGAGGATGAACTGGCCGGCAAGACGCTGCTGGTGGTGGGCATGGGGCGGATCGGCGGGCGGCTGATCCGGCTGGCCAAGGCTTTCGAGATGACCGTCATCGGCTTGCGCGCCAACCCCGGCGCGGGGGCCGAGGGGGCGGATGAGGTGCATGGCATGGAGGCCCTGTCCGCACTGCTCCCCCGGGCCGACATGGTGGTGCTGGTCTGCCCGCTGACGCCGCAGACCACCGGGCTGATCGGGGCCGCCGCGCTGGCCGCAATGAAGCCCAGCGCCTACCTGATCAATTGCGCCCGCGGCAAGGTCTGCGACGAGCCCGAGCTGATCGCGGCACTCGCCGCTGGCCGCATCAGGGGTGCGGCGCTGGATGTGACGGCGGAGGAGCCGCTGCCGGCGGAATCGCCGCTCTGGACGCTGCCCAATGTCTTCATCACGCCGCACACCGCCGGCGAGACCTGCGCCTATGAGGATAATGTGATCGACCTGCTGCTGGAGAATCTGGAACGGCTCTGGCGCGGCGAGACGGCGCTCGCGAACCAGATCGTCTGAACCATGTGCGGGCGCTATCTGCTGGCGCGGCCGGTGGCGGAGGTGGCCCGGCATTTCGAGGCCACCAACCCCAAGCCCAACCACCCGCCGAGCTGGAACATCGCGCCCACCCAGGATGGTCTGGTGCTGCGCCGCCACCCGCAGAGCGGCGAGCGGCACCTGGATGTGCTGCGCTGGGGGCTGGTGCCGCGCTGGGCGAAGGATGCGGCCGGGGCGGCGCGGCTGATGAATGCGCGGGCCGATGGCATCGCGCAAAAGCCGAGTTTCCGCGACGCCTTCGCCAGGCGCCGCTGCCTGGTGCCGATGGACGGGTTCTATGAGTGGCGCAGCGAAGGAAAGGCAAAGCAGCCCTTCGCGGTGGCGCTGCGCAGTGGCGAGCCGATGGCGGTGGCCGGGCTGTGGGAGGGCTGGCAGCAGCCCGATGGCAATTGGCTGCGCAGCTACACGGTGATCACGACAGCGGCCAATTCGCGCCAGGCGCTGGTGCATGAACGCATGCCGGTCATCCTGCCGAGGGAGGATTGGCCGGCCTGGCTGGGCGAGGAACCCTGCGGCGACCCCGTTGCCCTGCTGCGCCCCTGCCCGCCCGACATCCTGGCCTTCTGGCCGGTGGGCGCGCGTGTTGGGCGTTTCGCGGAAAATGACGCGGGCCTGCTGGCCCGCGCCGATGTGGTGGTGCCGACAGAGCTGGACGACCCGCCGGTTTACGCGTGATGGGCGGCCGGGGGGCCGCCCTGGTCAGGCATCAGTCGTCGCGATGGACACGTTCCATGCGTTCATGCCGCTCCTGCGCCTCGATCGAGAGGGTGGCGACGGGGCGGGCTTCCAGGCGGCGCAGGCCGATGGGTTCGCCGGTCTCCTCACAATAGCCGTAGGAGCCGTTTTCGACCCGTTCCAGGGCCTGATCGATCTTGCTGATCAGCTTGCGGGCGCGGTCGCGGGTGCGGAGTTCCAGGGCGCGGTCGGTTTCGACACTCGCCCTGTCGGCCAGATCGGCTTCGGAAATGCCGCCTGCGGAGAGGCTGTTCAGGGTTTCCCCCGCTTCGCGAAGCAGCTCGTGCCGCCAACGCAGGAGCTTCTGCCTGAAGTATTCAAGCTGAAGCATGTTCATGAATTCTTCGTCTTCTTTTGGACGATAATCCGGAGCGATTGTAACCAGCATGGAAGAACTTCCCTTGCCATGGACAG
Source organism: Acetobacteraceae bacterium (assembly GCA_021732665.1). Classification (GTDB taxonomy): domain Bacteria; phylum Pseudomonadota; class Alphaproteobacteria; order Acetobacterales; family Acetobacteraceae; genus Rhodovarius. The sequence continues at coordinate 70,260 of JAKFUL010000018.1, read as the reverse complement.
CCCGGCCCGGCGCCAGCCTGTCTTCGGCCGGCCGCACCATAATGGCGACAATCAGGCAAGCCAAGGGGTTAGCGACGATGCAATCAAGATTCGCGTAATTTTCACCATGCCGACCATACCGTTCGCGCAACATCATCCCGGCGGGTCGGCATCCCCCCCGCGACTGATACCGCGCCGCAGCAATTCTATCCTCGCCCGCAATGCCACGCCGCGCATGGCCTCGGCCAGGGCAGGATCCTCGCCATCCTCGCCTTCCAGCAATGTCGCAAGGCGCTGCATGACCGCGCTGTCGGCCACGCCGCCCAGCAATTCACGTTGCAGTGAGGCGAGGCCGCCCAGAAGCGCGCGCCCGCGGCGCCGCGCCACCTCGTCCCGCGGCGAGGAGAGACTGCCGACCAGCCCCGCCGCGGCCGGGCCAGCCGGCACCGCGGCGGTCGCGCCGCTCGCCTGGCTGGCGGGCAGCCGGAAGCCGGGCGCCATGCCCTGCGGCGTGGCCAGTGCCGCCGGCAGGCTGGGTGGGTACCCCCAGTTGTTTGGCCTGATCCGCATGTCCATCCCCAATTCCTTCACCCGAATCCACCAGCCCAAGCACAGCCTGCCCTGCCGGCCCAGGCCCCGGCCGGCCCAGGCCCGGCACATCCTGCCGGGAAGGATGGCGCGAAACCCTGGCACGCGGCTTGCGATGTCCACCCCGATGCCGACCCGCCGCCCCGAGCGTCTCGGAGCAAGGTGCCGGCATCGAACGGAACTGGGTGATGGTGCAGGGAAAAACTTGCCGATTGGCGAAGATGGCCAGCCTGATCCTGCTGGGCGCGCTCATGGCCAAAATGGCCGTGGCGCAGCCTGTGCGCATCAAGGACATCGCCGACATTGAAGGCGTGCGCGACAACCAGCTGGTCGGCTACGGCCTGGTGGTGGGGCTGCCCGGCACCGGCGACAGGCTGCGCACCGCGATCTTCACCCGGCAATCCCTGGTCGGCATGCTCGAACGCCTGGGCGTGAACACGCGTGACAATGAGGCGCGGCTGGACACCCGCAACATCGCGGCCGTGATGGTCACGGCCAATCTGCCGGCCTTCGCCCAGCCCGGCAGCCGCATCGATGTGGCGGTCAGCTCGCTGGCCGATGCCTCCAACCTCACCGGCGGGACGCTTCTGGTCACCCCGCTGCTGGGCGCGGATGGCGAGGTTTATGTCGTGGCGCAAGGCGCGGTCGCCACCGGGGCCATCGCGGCGCGCGGCGCCGGCGCCTCGGTCAATCGCGGCGTGCCGACCTCGGCGCGGATCTCGTCTGGCGGGATCGTCGAGCGCGGCGTGCCCTTCGCCCTGGCCGGGCGGGAACAGATGCGCCTGTCGCTGCGCAACCCTGACCTCACCACCGCGCGGCGCATGGCGGCCGCCATCAACCGGGCCTCGGGCGAGGGCACGGCACGCGCGACCGACCCGCGCACCGTGCTGCTGGCCCTGCGCGGGCGCGACCCGGTCTCGCTGCTCACCGACATCGAGCAGCTTCGGATCGAGCCCGACCAGGTCGCCCGCGTGGTCGTCGAGGAGGCCTCGGGCACCATCGTCATGGGCGCCAATGTGCGGGTCTCCACGGTGGCCATCGCCCAGGGCAATCTCACCATCCGCATCACCGAGACGCCCCAGGTCAGCCAGCCCAACCCGCTCTCGAATGGCGAGACGGTGGTGACGCCGCGCACCCAGATCGAGGTGGATGACCAGGCCGAGCGCCGCCTGGGCGTGTTGCGGACGGGCGTCACCTTGCAGGAACTGGTGCGCGGGCTGAACAGCCTGGGGGTTGGGCCGCGCGACCTCATCACGATCCTGCAATCCATCAAGGCCGCGGGCGCCTTGCAGGCCGAACTGGAGATCCGATGACCGCGCAGGATCGTCCCGTGTTGGCGCCGCTCCGCGGCACGCGCCTCCAATCCATCAAGGCCGCGGGCGCCTTGCAGGCCGAACTGGAGATCCGATGACCGCGCAGGATCGTCCCGTGTTGGCGCCGCTCCGCGGCACGCGCCTCCAATCCATCAACGCCGCGGGCGCCTTGCAGGCCGAACTGGAGATCCGATGACCATCCTCCCCCTCTCCGCCACCCATGCCACCGCCACACCGCAGATGCGCCAGGTGGCGCAGGCCTTCGAGGGCCAGGTGCTGTCGCTGCTGCTCAAGCCGGTCTTCGCCACCGTGGCCACCGCCCGTGGCGCCTTCGGCGGCGGCGCGGCGGAGGAGCAATGGCAGCCGATGATGACCGAGGCTTATGCCAACCGCATGGCCCAGGCCGGGGGCCTGGGCATCCGCGACATGGTGCTGGGCCACATGCTCCGCATCCAGGAAGCCCAACAACACAACCAGGAGACCCGCCCATGATGGACGCCGTCATCACATCCGGCACCAGGCTGGCCGAGGCGCTGCGCCTCGAGAACGAGGCCCTGGCCGCGCTCGACCTCGCGCGCGCCGCATCGCTGGCCACGGCCAAGATGCAGGCCTCGGACGCCTTCGCCGCCGCCACCGCCGCCGCCAGCAAGACCGGCACCCGCGCGCTGGGCGATGAGCGCGAGACCACCGCCGCCCTGGCGGCACGGCTGCAAACCCTGGGCGCGGAGAACCGCCGGCTGCTCGAACACGCCATCGCGTTGCAGTCCCGCGTCATCGAGACCATCGCGGGCGCCGCCCTGCCGCGTGCCGCCGCCCCTGGCTACGGCGCCATGGGCCGGGCGCGGGCGCTGCGCCAGGCGCCCTCGCTGGCCGTCTCCGCCCGGGTGTGATCGCCCCTTCCTGTCGCCGCGATCCGCGGGCATACCCCGGGTATGGATGCTGGCGATGAAGGCGAATGGTCGGCGCTGCTCGCCGGCGGGCAGGTGGCGGGGCCGCTCGGCGCGCTGTTCGGCCCGGTTCTGGCGCCCCTCAGGGCCGCGGATGGCTGCCTCGTCGTGGGAAGGCTGGCGCAGACGCTGGATGGGCGGATCGCCACGCAAGGCGGCGTGTCGCAATGGATCGGCGGGCCGGCCGATCTGCGCCACACCCACCGGCTGCGGGCGCTGTGCCATGCCGTGGTGGTGGGTGCGGCCACGGTGGCCGCCGATGACCCGCTGCTGACCACGCGGCTGGTGCCCGGGCCGCATCCCGTGCGGGTGGTGATCGACACCGAAGCCCGGCTTCCCGCCACCGCGAGAGTGTTTTGCGATGGCCCACCGACCTTGCTGGCGGTGGCGGCGGATCGCGCCATGCCCGCGCATGGCATGGCCGAGGTGCTGGCCCTGCCGCGCGGGGCCGATGGCAGGCTGGACCTGGCGGCGCTGCTGGCGGCGCTGGGCGCGCGCGGCCTGCGGAAAGTCTTCGTGGAAGGCGGCGGCGTCACCGTTTCGCGCTTCCTCATGGCCGGGCTGCTGGACCGGCTGCATGTCACCGTCGCACCCATCATCCTGGGCAGCGGCCGCCCCGCCTTCGCCCTGCCCGAGGCCGGCTGCATCGCCGACGGCATGCGGTTTTCCTGGACCATCCACGACATCGCGCCCGATGTGCTGTTCGACATCGACCTCGGCCGCGCCAGGCCGCCGCTATGCCCATGACCGCGCGCGCCCTGTGGGTGGTGGCGCCGGGCGAGGCCGCGCTGCGCGACACCCCGCTGCCCACCCCTGGCCCGGATGATCTGCTGGTGCGCATGCTGGCCAGCGGCATCTCGCGCGGCACGGAACGCCTGGTGCTGCACCACCGCGTGCCGGAGAACCAATACGCCACCATGCGCGCGCCCCTGCAGGAGGGCGATTTCGGCGGGGTGGTGAAATACGGCTATTGCGCCGTGGGCGTGGTGGAGGAGGGCAGGCTGGCCGGAAGCCGGGTCTTCGCCCTTGCCCCGCATCAGGAGCGTTTCGTGGCACCGATCGGGCTTTGCGCCGTGCTTCCGGATGCGTTGCCCACCGCGCGTGCCGTGCTCGGCGCCAATATGGAGACGGCGCTGAACATCCTTTGGGACGCCCGGCCGCTGGCCGGGGAGCGCGCCCTGGTGATCGGCGCCGGCGTGGTCGGGCTGCTCAGCGCCTATCTGCTGGCGCAGATCCCCGGGCTGGAGGTGGTGGTGACGGACCGCGACCTCTCCCGCGCCGGCATCGCCGCCGCGCTGGGTGCGCGCTTCGCGGCGCCCGATGATGTGCCAGGTGAGCGCGAGCTGATCATCCACGCCTCGGCCAGCGAGGCCGGCCTTGCGCTGGCGCTGGACCGCGCGGGCTTCGAGGGCCGGATCATCGAGGCGAGCTGGTTCGGCGCCACGCGCCCTGCCCTGCCTCTGGGGGAGAATTTCCATCAGAAGCGGCTGTCGCTGGTCTCCACCCAGGTCGGCAGCGTGGCCACCGCCATGCGCGGCCGCCGCGGCCATGGCGAGCGCATGGCGCTGGCCCTGCGGCTGCTCTGCGACCAGCGGCTGGACGGGCTGCTGGAAACCCCCGTGCCCTTCGACGAACTGCCGGCGCGCTACGCAGCACTGCTCGACCGACCCGCCCTTTGCCCTGTCATTTCCTACGGAGATCCCCTCTGATGTACAGCCTGACCGTCGTCGATCACATCATGGTCGCGCACAGCTTTCGTGGCGCCGAGTTTGGCCCCGCCCAGCGCCTGCATGGCGCGACCTTCGTGGTCGAGGCGGAGTTCCGCGCCGAAACCATCGACCATCTGCATCTGCTGATCGATATCGGCCTGGCCAAGGATGAGCTTAGAAAAATCCTGGCGGCGATGGATTACCGAAACCTCGACACCGAGGAAGTCTTCGCCGGCAAGAACACCACCACGGAATACCTGGCGTTTTTCATCCATGGGTTGCTGGCCGAGGCCTGCCGCGATGGCCGCATGGGCCCGGGGGCGGCGCAGGTGAAGGCGATCAAGGTGCTGCTGCGCGAGAGCCATGTCGCCTGGGCCGCGTTTGAGGGGCCGGTTGCGTGAAGCTCGCGCTAATCGTCCCGGCGCCGTTTTCGGCACTGTCCGGCGGCTATCTCTATGATCGCCGCATGGTCGAGGGGCTGCGCGGGCTGGGGCACGACGTGGTGGTGGTGGAACTTGGCGGTCGCCACCCGCTGCCCGACGCGGCGGCCGAGGCGGCGGCGCGGGCCGCGCTGGAGGCCCTGCCGGAGGGGATGATCCCGGTGGTGGACGGGCTGGGCCTGCCCGCCTTCGCCGCCATCGCGCCCATGCTGGTGGCGCGCGGCGCCATCGGCCTGATCCACCACCCCACCGCGCTGGAAACCGGGCTGGATGCCGAGGCGCTGCGGGCGCGGGAGAGGCTTCTCTTCCCCGCCCTGCCCCGGCTGATCGCCACATCGCGCCTGACGGCCGAGCGGCTGGTGGCCGATTTCGCGGTGGAGCCGGCGCGGGTCGGTGTGGTGGAACCCGGCACCGATGCCGCCGCCCGCGCCACCGGCACGGGCAGCCCGGTGCGGATCGTGAGCGTCGGCACGCTGGTGCCGCGCAAGGGCCATGACGTGCTGCTGCGCGCGCTGGGCCGGCTGACCGATCTGGAATGGACGCTTGGCATCGTTGGCGCGCCGCGCGATGCGGTGCATGCCCATGGCCTTGCCGCCCTGGCGGAGGAGCTGGGCATTGCCCAGCGGGTGCAGTTCCTTGACGAGCTGGAGGGCGAGGCGCTGGATGCCGCCTATGCCCAGGCCGATATCTTCGCGCTCGCCACCCATTGGGAGGGCTATGGGATGGCGGCGGCCGAGGCGCTGGCCCGCGGCCTGCCCTGCGCCATCACCAGGGGCGGCGCCATCGCCGATGTGGTGCCGCGCGATGCCTGCGTGATCGCCCCGCCCGGCGACCATGATTCGCTCAGCCGGGCGCTGCGCCGGGTGATTTTCGACCCCGGGTTGCGGGCGCAGATGGCCGATGCCGCCTGGGAAGCCGGGCAATCCCTGCCGCGCTGGGCCGATCGCGCCCAGGCTTTCGTCACCGAACTGGAGCTTGCGCATGGCTGAGAATTTTTCCGCCGACTGGCTCGAACTGCGTGAGGCGCATGACGCGGCGGCGCGCGACGAGGCCTTGGCGGCCAGGCTTTCCGCCGCCCTGCCGGCGCGGCCGCGGATCATGGATCTGGGTGCCGGCACCGGTTCGCTGCTGCGCTGGCTCGGGCTTTACATCGGCCGGCCGCAGGCCTGGACGCTGGTGGATGCCGACCCCTCGCTGATCGAGCGCGCCTTCGACACCACCGCCGAGCGGGCCGAATCGATGGGCTGGAAGGTGACCTCCCCCGGCAAGCGCGCCCTGCTGGTGCACACGCCGCGCGGCGCCTGGCGGGTGGAGGGGCTGCTCGCCGATCTGCGCGAGGCGCCGGCGAATTTGCCGCTGCACAGTGTGGATGCGGTGGTGAACACGGCGCTCTGCGACCTGGTGAGCGAGAACTGGCTGGAGCGCATGGCCGGCGCCTGCGCGGCGCGAAAAATGCCGTTCTACGCCGCGCTGAACGTCACCGGCGCGGCGCGCTTCGTGCCGCCGCATCCCCAGGATGCCTGGGTGCGCCGCGGCTTCGAGCGCGACCAGGCCCGCGACAAGGGCTTTGGCGGAAGGGCGCTGGGGCATGCGGCGCCGGCGGCGATCGCCCGCGCCTTCACCGCGCAGGGATATGCGGTGGAACAAAGCCCCTCACCCTGGCGCATCCCCCGCCGCTTCGGCGCCATGCTGAGCGAACTGGCCGCCGGCTGCGCCGACGCGGCCCTGCTGCAGGAAAAGCGCGAGGCCTGGCGGATCGAGGACTGGGCCGAGGATCGGCTGGACCAGGCGGCGGCGGAAAAGCTCTCCGCCACCGTGCCGCACATGGATGTGCTGGCGCTGCCGGCGTAACTACTCGGCCGCCGCGGCCTCTTCCGCATCCGGCGTGGTCATCATGGCGTTCGCCACCACGCCGGATTGATCACGCACCTTCTTCTCGATGGCGGCGGCGACATGGGGGTTGTCGCGCAGGAACTGCTTGGCGTTCTCGCGCCCCTGGCCGATGCGCTGGCCCTCGGCGCTGAACCAGGCGCCGGATTTCTCCACCACCCCCGCCTTCACACCGAGATCGATGAGTTCGCCGACCTTGGAAATGCCCTCGCCATACATGATGTCGAACTCGACCTGGCGGAAAGGCGGCGCCATCTTGTTCTTCACCACCTTCACGCGCGTCGCGTTGCCGACGACCTCCTCGCGCTCCTTGATCGCGCCGGTGCGGCGGATTTCCAGGCGCACCGAGGCGTAGAATTTCAGCGCATTGCCACCCGTCGTGGTCTCGGGGTTGCCGAACATCACGCCGATCTTCAGGCGGATCTGGTTCAGGAACACGACGAGGCAGCCCGAGCGGCTGATATTGCCTGTCAGCTTGCGCAGCGCCTGGCTCATCAGGCGGGCATGCAGGCCGACATGGGTGTCGCCCATCTCGCCCTCGAGTTCCGCCTTCGGAACGAGCGCCGCCACGCTGTCCACCACCAGCACGTCGATGGCGCCCGAGCGGACCAGCGTGTCGGCGATCTCCAGCGCCTGTTCGCCGGCATCGGGCTGGCTGATCAGCAGGTCGTCCACATTCACTCCCAGCTTGCGGGCATAGCCGGGGTCGAGCGCGTGCTCGGCATCGATGAAGGCGCAGGTGCCGCCGGCTTTCTGGGCCTCGGCGATCACATGCAGCGCCAGCGTCGTCTTGCCCGAGCTTTCCGGACCATAGATCTCGACGACACGCCCTTTGGGCAGCCCGCCGATCCCCAGGCCGATATCCAGCCCCAGCGAGCCGGTGGAGATGACCTCGATATCCTCGATGGCGTTCTTCGAGCCCATGCGCATGATCGAGCCCTTGCCGAAGGACCTCTCGATCTGGCTGAGCGCCGCCTCCAGCGCTTTACCCTTATCCATCCCAGTGCCCCCTTCCTGGCTGCAACCTTAGCGCGCAGCGACCCGCATCCACTCGCGCAGCCGACACTAAGGGTGCCGCCGCGTCGCAGCCAAGTGAATAAAGCCCGAATCGTCTACGTTCTAATTATGTTCTTAGCGGGAGGGTTTGGCAAGAGCGCTGGTCACCGCGGCGCGCAGGGCGTCGGCGGCGCAGGGCTTGGCCAGGAAATGCCAGCCCTCGGCCGCCAGATCCACCTTCAGCGTGGCCGCGGCATAGCCCGAGAGCAGCAGCACCTTCAGCTCCGGCCGCGCCGCCCGGGCGGCGCGGGCCAGCGCCACCCCATCCATGCCGGGCATCGAGACATCGGTGACCAGGAGGTCAGGGGTGGCTCCCTCCTCCAGCGCCTCGGTGGCGGCGTAGCCATCCCCGGCCTGCAGCACGGTATGGCCGGCCTGTTCCAGCGCCTGGGCGCAGAGGCGAAGCAAGGCCGGCTCATCCTCGGCCAGCAGGATGGTGGCGGGGCGGGTTTCGCTGGGTGGCGGCGGGGCTTCGGGCTCGGCCTCGCCCTCATGCCGGGGCAGCAGGATGGTGAAACGGCTGCCGCCGCCCGGCGGCGATTCGGCCAGCACATGGCCGCCGCTCTGCGCCACGATGCCCTGCACCGTGGCGAGGCCCAGCCCGGTGCCGCCCTGGTCGATCTTCGTCGAAAAGAACGGCTCGAAGATCCGCGCCAGCACGTCGGGCGGGATGCCGGGGCCGTCATCCTCCACGCCGATGCTGGCGTAGCGGCCGGGCGGGATGGCGCCCGGCCCCTCGCCGCCACTGCGCAGCACCACGCGCCGGCCGGTGGAAAGCCGGATGACCCCACCCCGGCCCGAGGCACGGATCGCGTCGCGCGCATTCACCGCCAGGTTCAGGATCACCTGGTCGAGTTGCGAGGGGTCGGCCAGGACGGTGCGCCCAGGCTCCTCCAAGACCACCTCCAGCCGGATATCGCGGCCGAGCAGGCGGGGCAGCAACTCCGCCATGGCCGCCACCCGGGGGTTCAGCGCCAGCGCGCGCGGTGCCAGCACCTGCTGACGGGCGAAGGCCAGAAGCTGCCGCACCAGCCCCGCCCCGCGCTCCGCCGCCGCGTCGAGCACGGCGAATTCGCGCGCCCGGGCCGGGGCTTCCGCGGCCTGCGCGGCGGCGGCGCTGGCGCCCAGGATGATGGCGAGCATGTTGTTGAAATCATGCGCGATGCCGCCGGCCATGCGGCCCAGCAGGGCCAGCCTTTCCTCCCGGCTCGGCGGTGCCGGCGGCGTCATGCGCAGCAACAGCATGCCCGGCGCCATGGAGCGCAGGAACGCCTCCACCGGCCGTGGCGCGACCAGCGGGTCGACCAGGGAGAGCCGGAACTGGCCACCCTCGCGCAGGGCGGCATGGAAGCGCTCCTGCTCCGCGGGCGGGAACCAGGCGGTGGCGGCATCGCCCGGGGCGCTGTGCAGCGCAGGGCCCAGCAGCGCCCGGGCCGAGGGGTTGAGCGCGATGACGCGCGCCTGGGCATCGAGCAGCACCGCGGCCTCCGGCATGGCCGCGAGCATGGCCGCGGCGCCGGCGGCGAAATCCTGCTCCCGGCGGCTCATCGGGCAGACGCGCCGCGCGGGCGCATGACGAAGGCGATGATTTCGGCCACGGCTTCCCAATGCTCCGGTGGAATCTCGGTGTCCACATCCAGTTTCCACAAAGCACGAGCCAAAGGCGGATTTGGCAGCAGCGGTACCCCGGCCTCGCGCGCCACCTCGCGGATGCGCTCGGCCACCTGGTCCACACCCTTGGCCACCACCCGCGGTGCCGCCGATTCGGCGGGGACGTAGCGCAGCGCCACGGCGTAATGCGTGGGGTTGGTGATCACCACGGTGGCGGTGGGCACCGCGGCCAGCATGCGCTGGCGCCCACGGGTTTCGCGCAATTGCCGCTGGCGTGCCCGCACCATCGGGTCGCCCTCGCTCTCCTTCGCCTCATCCTTGAGGTCCTGCCGCGACATGCGCAGCCCGCGCAGGTGACGCCGGCGGGTGATCAACACATCGGCGCCCGCCAGGAGCGCGAAGGCGCCGAGGGCGACATAGAGCAGCTTTCGCGCGCCATCGGCCATCAGCCCGAGCAGGGCTGCCTCGTCCATGCTGAGGCTGGCCGTAAGCTTCGCCACATCGCCGGTGACGAAGGCCAGCGCGGCCGCCACCACGATGATCTTCAGCACATTGCGGCCGACCTCCAACGCATGCTCGGCGCCGAACATCTTTTTCAGCGCGGCCCAGGGATCAATGCGGGAGAATTGCGGCTTGAGCAGGCTGAGCACGGCGAGCCCACGGGTCTGCAGCAACGTGGCCAGGATGGCGCCCAGCGCGGCGCAGCCGATGACCGGCAGGCAGAGCCACAGGAAGGTGAGCATGAAGCCGCGCGCCGCCGTGTCGGTGCCGATCTCATGGCTGCGGCCCAGCACGCCGCGCATCACCAGCAGCGCGTCGCGAATGGCGCCGGGCAGGAAGGCCAGCAGCCCCGCGGTGGCCAGCGCCAGGGCGCCGAAGGCCACCGCCTCGCGGCTCAGCGCCACCTGGCCCTGGTCGCGCGCGCGGCGGATGCGCCGGGCGGAGGCTTCCTCGGTCTTCTGGCTCTTATCCTCGTCCTCGGCCATCTCTCAGGGGGCGCCGGGCAGGGCGTGGAAGCCGGTTTGCATCGCGCCCAGCCAGAGCGTGAGGATGGCCGGCAGCAGCAGCGCCAGCAGCGCCATGCCGAGCAGGATCTGCGCCGGCGCGGCGACAACGAAGATCTGCACCTGCGGCGCCACCCGCGCGATCAACCCCATGCCGAGATTGAACAGCACGCCGCCCAGGATGAAGGGCGCGGAGAGCCGCAGGGCGAGGGAAAAACTCTCCGCCACCGCGCCGGCCACGGCATCGGCCGCCATATCGCCGGGGAAGGGCGCGCCCGGCGGCAAGACGGCATAGCTGTGCACCAGCGCCGCCAGGGGCAGGGCATAGAGCCCGGTGGAGAGCACCAGCACGGTGGCGGCGAAGCCCATCACGCGGCCCAGCGGCGTGGCCTGGGCGCCCAGCACCATGTCGCCTTGCAACGGCGTGGTCAGGCCGATCATGTTGCCCATCACCTGGCCCGCCAGGGCCAGCGCCACGACCAGCAGCCGCGCCAGCGTGCCCAGCCAGACGCCGGCCGCCAGTTCCAGCACCAGCAGCCGGAGGAGTTCGGGAATCGCCTCAGGCGCCGGGGGCAGCAGCGGCGCCAGCAGCGGCAGCAGCAGCATGGTCAGCAGCAATGCGAGGCCCAGGCGGATATTGGCCGGCACCTCCTGCTCGCCCAGGCCGGGCAGCAGCATGGTGGCGGCACCGAGGCGGCAGAACAGCAGGCTGGCCTGGAAGGCGAGGCCGGGCAGGCTGGCCAGCAACGCCGCGTCCTCGGCGCTCACGGCAAGCCGCCGAGCGCCACCATCTGGTCGAACAACTGCAGCGCCCAGGCCTGCATGACATGCGCCATGAAGGGGCCGAGCCACATCAGCATGCCGCCCATCACCGCGACCTTGGGCAGGAACGAGACGGTGGATTCCTGGATCTGCGTCAGCGCCTGCAACAGCGAGATGACGACACCCACGGCGAGCATGGCCAGCAGCGGCGGCCCGCCGAGTTGCAGGCAGACCCACAGGGCGTGGCGCATGGCCTGCGCGGCCGGCTCCTCCAACATGGCCCCACCTCCTGTGGCGCGTGATGGCCGATCGGCTCAGATCGGCATCCGCATGACGTCCTGATAGGCACTGACGACCCGGTCGCGCAGCGTGGTGGCGGTTTGCAGCGCGAGCTCGGCGCGGGAGACGGCCAGCACGACGTCGGTGACGCTGCCCTGGCCCTGAAGCGCCTGGGTGGCGGCGGTGTCGGCGCTGCGCTGCACGTTCACCACGCCCTCCACCGCGCGTTGCAGCGCGGCGCCGAAACCCTCGCCCCCGCCCGCGGCCATGCCGGAGACGGCGCGGTATGCGGCCGCGACACCCTGTGCCGCGATGGGCGCGGCAAGAATGGGGGCGGGCATCAGCGCAGCGCCTCGATGGCGCGGCTCAGCATGCCGCGGGTGGTCTCGAGCACCGACAGATTGGCGCTGTAGCTGCGCTGCGCCTCGCGCATGTCCATGTTCTCGATCAGGCTGTCGACATTGGGCGTGCGGACATAGCCCGTGGCATTGGCGGCGGGGTGGCCGGGGTCGAACCGCTCGGGGAATTCGCCGGCGGCGGTGCCGATCCGGGCGATGTTGAGGGTGCGGGCCCCCAGCGCCCGATCCATCCGGTTCTCGAAGGTGATGGTCTTGCGGCGGTACGGGTCGGCGCCCGGCGATTGGCCGGTGCTGTCGCGGTTGGCGATATTCTCGGCCACCACCCGCAGCCGGGCCGATTGCGCCGCCATGCCGGCGGCGGAGATGTTCAGCGCGCGGTCCAGATCCATGATCGCTCCCCTATAGATGCCGATCGGACGGAAAGAGCCGTCGGATCGGCGCCACTCGGCTTTGGTTGGTGGGCCGATTCAGCTGACACCCGGGATTCGGACGCGGGGATCGGATCGCTTGCTGTTGCGGGCTCAACTGTTGCGGCCCAGGGCGGTGCGGAACAGCGCCAGGTATTTGCGGTGCAGGCCCATGGCCAGGTTGTGCTGGCCGTCGGTGTCGGCGATGCGCAGCGCCTGCTCGTCCAGCGAAACCGCGTTGCCGTTGGGCGTGCGCTCCGCCGCTGTGCGGTCCACCCGGCCGCGCAGGGCGCCGCCCGGGGGCGCGATGTGGCGCGCATTGGTGATGGCCAGGTCGGGCCCCGCCGCATCAGCCAGCAGCCGGCCAAAGGGCGCGACATCCTGCGGCCGATAACCCGGCGTATCGGCATTGGCGACATTCTGCGCCAGCACGCCCTGCCGACGGTCCAGCCACAGCAGCCGACGCTCGGCCAACGCAACCACGTTTCCGCTGACGGCCAGGCGCTGGGGGGAGGATGGGCTTTCCATGCGCCGATGATGCAGGTGCGCGGTTAACCGGCGATGAATCGCGGCGGCGGGAAGATGGCGCCCGGCGTTAACCGTGGGGCAAGCATCGGCCCGGCAGAATGTGCCCATGCCCAAGCCGCCCAACAACACGCCTCCCGCCGCGAAGACCAGCCGGCGCCGCCAGGCCTCGGGCAGCGGGGCTTCGAGCAACATAGGCACGGGCAGCATGGGCACGGGCAGCCTGGGCACGGGCAGCATGGGCCGGCACGTCACCATCGACGGCCTGAGCATGGAGGCCGGGTTGTCCGGCGCCGAACCAGCCGCGATGCCCACCCTCGCCACGCTGGGCAGCATCGAGACGATGCGTGCCACCGTGGCCATGGCCCGCGCCCTGGTCGCGGGCGGTCGGGAGGTCGACCTGGCTGGGCTGGAGCACGACGCCGCCGCCATCTGCCTGGCGTTGGACGGATTGCCGACCCATTCCGCCCGCGCCATGCGCCCTGCCATGCTCGCCCTGATGCGGGAGGTGGAGGCGCTGGCCATCATCATGCCGGCGCAATGAGCGTGGAGCTCGGGCTTTCCCTGATTCAGGCGCTGGGGGCGCTGCTGGCGGTGCTGGGGCTGGCCTGGCTGCTGGCGCGGCTGGCTCGCAAAGGCGGGCTGGCGAACCCGGCGCCCCCAGGCAGCCGGCTGGCGCTGGTGGCGGCGATGCCGCTGGATGCCAGGCGCCGCGCCCTGCTGCTGCGCGTCGATGGGAGGGAGGTGCTGCTGGTGGCCGGCCCGAACGGGGACACCCTGCTGGGCTGGCTGCCCGAGGGCCCAGGGGCATGATCCGCGCGCTGCTCCTGCTCGCGCTCTGCGCCGGGCCCGCGGCGGCGCAGTCGGTCGCCATCGACCTGGGCGGGGCGCAGGCCGGCGCCAGCGCGCGGTTGCTGCAGCTGGCGGCGCTGGTCGGGCTGCTCTCGCTGGCACCCTCGCTGCTGGTGATGGCCACCGCCTTCACCCGCATCATCATCGTGTTGGCGCTGCTGCGCTCGGCACTCGGCGCGCAGGGCGTGCCGCCCAACCCGGTGCTGATCGGCCTGGCACTCTTCCTGACCTTCTTCGTGATGCAGCCGGTCTTCGAGGCCAGCTGGGTGGCCGGCATCGTGCCGATGAATGAGGGCAGGCTGGAGCCGATGGAGGGGCTGGCGGCGGCGGCCGAGCCGTTCAGGCGCTTCATGGCCGCGCAGGTGCGCGAGGCCGACCTCGCGCTGTTCACCTCCATGGCCCAACTGCCCGTTGTGGCACCGGCCGAAGCACCCTATCGCGTGCTGATGCCCGCCTTCCTGGTCAGCGAACTCAAGCGCGCCTTCGAGATCGGCTTCATCATCTTCCTGCCCTTCCTGGTCATCGACATGGTGGTGGCCTCGCTGCTGATGTCGCTGGGGATGATGATGCTGCCACCCTCGGTGGTGGCGCTGCCCTTCAAGCTGATCTTCTTCGTGCTGGTGGATGGATGGCGGCTGCTCTCGGGCAGCCTGGTGCAGGGGTTTGCGCCGATCTCCTGAATCGCCTGGCTCATTCAGTTGCGGGATGCGGCGGGCGCGGGAAGCTGCCAACCTGACCTTTCCGTCAAGGGGAGAGCCAGATGCGCCCAGCCGCCATTTGCCATGTCTTGATCCTGCTCCTGGCATGGACATTCGCCTTGCCGGCGCTGGCGCAAGGGCCCGCGGCGCCCGCCCAGGAACAAACGCTGGTCGACCGTGCCCGGCTGCTCTGCACGGAGGTCCATGCGCCAGGCCGCGTGCAGCCCGCCGAGGCGCTGCGCGTCGTGAACTTCTTCGCCGCGGCCGAGCTCGAGATGGGCCGGCCCATGGTCAGCCTCAATCTTGCGCAGACGCGGGCACCCTATCTCCTGGACGGGGTGAGACAACGCTTCGAAGTCCCCGTCGTCCAGCCCGGGTTGACCGCGGCTCCGGCGCAGCCCTGGCGCATCCGGGCCTGGGTCCGCTCAGGCAAACAGGGAACGCCGGCGCAGGCCAGCGATATCGAGTTGCAGGTCCCCGAGGTCGCCAGCGTCATCCCCGCGAGTGAGTGGCGCACCGATGCGCAGGCGCAACGACAGCTGGGCGCGGAGATCGTCATCCCCTCAAGGCCCTCGGCCTGGCACAGTCCGGTGGAGGTCAGCGTGATGATGCTCGGCTGCCCGCTGACCGGGACGGCATCGCCCTGGGTGGCGCGGTTCAATGCCGAGATGTCGAGCCGGTCGGTTGCGATCCTCCTGACCGCTGCGATGGTCATCGGTCTCTATCTGCTGCTGATCCACACCTCGCCGATGCGCAAGCAGAGCCTGCTGATCCTCGCCCGCATGAAGGCGCAGGGGCGGGAAATCTCGCCCTGGCTCGAATGGCGGACGAGATGGGATCCGGTGATCATGACCCAGAGTGCCGCCGGATACGGCCAGTTGAACGTCATGCAGGTCTGGTTCTTCACCATGATCATCGCCGGGCTGCTGACCTATGTGATGGTGCGGGCGGGCTACCTGGCCAATCTTTCGCAGCCCGTGCTGGAGCTCCTGGGCATCGCCAGCCTGGGCAGCGCCCTGGCGACAGTGACAACCCAGGCCCGGTCGCAGGGCGAGATCCAGGGCCCGCTGCCGCAGACCATCGACTTCCTGGAGCGTGTCGGCATCCTGAGCATGAAGGACCGCTTCGGCACCTGGTCGGACCTCACATCGGAGGGCGGCGGCTTTGGCGTCCACAAGTTCCAGGTGCTCGTGTTCTCCTGCATCGTCGGCGCCTGGCTGGTCTGGACGGGGTCGAACGACCTTGCCAGCTTCACCATCCCCAGCGGCATGCTCGGCCTGCTCGGCATCAGCCAGGTGATCTATGTCGCCGGCAAGGGGCTCGCCCCACCGGCGGACTGGAAACCATTGAATGACGCGGTAAAGCTGCTGACCGATGGCGAGCCGGAAGAGAACGCGACCCAGGAGTTCAAACCCCTCGCCCACAGCGACGCGCGCGAAACCGCCGCACGGACGCTGCTGGCCACGGCTCCCGCACTGCTTGCCCGCTACCAGCCCGTCCTTCTGCGGAAGATCGTGGCGGCTCCGGTTCCGCCCAGTCAGTAGCCCTCCTTCAACAATGGAAACGCGCTGTGCACGTGGGCAAACCCCACCGCCGGCGCGCCGTGATGCACATGGCCGCGGTTGAGTTCCGCGAAGGAATTCACCCCCGTCAGCCCCAGCGCCTTCACCACCTCATCCTCCAGGATTTCCAGCATCCGGGTCACACCCGCCGCCCCATCCGCCGCCAGCGCGTAGAGATAGAGCCGGCCGATGCCCACCCAATCCGCGCCCAGTGCCACGGCCTTCACGATATCCGTCCCCCGGCTGACGCTGCCATCCACCATGACCTTGGCGCGCCCGGCCACCGCCTGCACCACCTCGGGCAACACATCGAGGCTGCCGCGGCCATGGTCCAGCTGCCGCCCACCATGGTTGGAGACATAGATCACCTCCACCCCGTGGCGAACCGCGATCTCCGCGTCCTCGCCCGTGCCAATGCCCTTGAGGATCAGCGGGATGCGGTGCTTGTCGTGAAAGCGCTTCACATCATCCCAGCTCAGCGCGGCCTGGACATCCATGCCCGTGTTCGCCGCCCGCCAGGTCTTGACGAAACGCTTGGAGATGTCGCGCTCCCTCCGGGAATAATGCGCCGTGTCCACGGTGATGGCGAAGGCGTCATACCCCGCCGCGATCACCCGTTTCGCGATGGCGTCCTGCCAGTCATGGTCGCCGCGGACATAGAGCTGGAAGATCTTCGGCCCCGTCGCGGCGGCCGCCGTCTCCTCGATGCCAGGCTGGCTGACGCTGCTGAGCATGAAGGGCACGCCATAGGCGCCGGCCCCCTTCGCCACCGAGGCACCACCCCCGGCCTCGAAGGATTCCAGCGAGCCGACCGGCGCCAGGATCACCGGCAGCCTGATGCGATGGCCATAGAAATCCGTGCCCGGATCCACATGGCTGACATCGCCCAGCACGCGCGGGCGCAGCGCCACCGTATCCAGCGCCATGCGGTTGCGCGCCAGCGTGGTCTCGGTCTCGGTGGCACCCACCAGGTAGTCCCAGGTGTTGTGGTTCAGCTTCTTCCGGGCTTCCTTGATGAACTCATGCAGCACCAGGTATTTTTCGTGACCCGCCTCGTTGCTGTGAAACCTGTCGCTCATCCAACCCTCCCCGGCTTTCGGCAACACGCTATGCGCGCCATCATGGCCCGTCCATATGGGGAAGAGCGGGCATGAAATGGCAGAAGCGAAGGGAGGCGGGGCGCGCCGTCCTGCAGGGGGCGGCCTGCGTCCATCCCGCCTCGGTGCATGACCCGCTGACCGGGCGGATCGCCGAAAACCTGGGCTTCGAGCTGGGGATGTTCGCGGGCTCCATCGCCTCGCTCACCGTGCTGGCGGCGCCGGACCTGATCACCCTCACCCTCACCGAATTCGCCGAACAGGCGCTGCGCATCAACCGCGCCTGCACCCTGCCGGTGGTGGTCGATGCCGACCACGGCTACGGCAATGCGCTGAACGTGATGCGCACGGTGGAGGAGCTGGAGGTCGCCGGCGTCTCGGCCATGTCGATCGAGGATACCGAGCTGCCACGGCCCTATGGCGTGGAAAAACCCCGGCTGATTTCGCTGGATGAAGGGGTGGGGAAAATCCGCGCGGCGCTGGCGGCGCGGGTGGACCCGTCGCTGTGCATTCTTGCCCGCACCGGCGCCACCTCCATCACCGGGCTGGATGACGCGCTGGTGCGCGCCCGGGCCTATTGCGCGACCGGCGCCGACGGGTTGTTCCTGACCGGGGTGACGACGCGCGATCAGCTCGACAAGCTGGCCGAGGTGGCCACCCTGCCCCTCATCCTCGGTACAGTGTCGCCGGCCATCAACGACCGGGAATATCTGGCCAGCCGGGGCGTGCGCATCGCGCTCCAGGGCCACCTGCCCATCCAGGCCGCCATCGCCGCCATCCACGCCACGCTCAAGGCCCTGCGCGAGGGAAGCAACCCGGGCGATGTCCCCGGCATGCCGCCGGCGGCGCTGAGCCGGATGGCGTCGCGCGACAGCGAGCATGCGGGGTGGACGGCGGCGTTCCTGGGCTAGGCGGTGAGGGTTGCCCAGGTTACCGCCGGCCAGGGGATTGCCGGAACGCCCGGCGGCCACCGATCACCATCTGACGCCCGGGCCTGAGGACCGTATCCGGTCATGGTCCTGTTCTTGCACGGCATCGGCTCGCCTCAACCTGGAATCCCGGCATGCCCAAGCCCCTGATGCATCTTGGTTTCGATTTCTCCTACTCCCACATGGCCGGCCGCTGGCTGATGCCCGGCGCCTGGCCCGGCCATGTCTTCCCCGACATCGAGATGTTCGAGGAGATGGCCCGCATCGCCGAGCGCGGGCTGCTGGACATGCTGTTCTCGGGCGACGGCACCGGCGTGCCCGACACCTGGCGCGGCGGCCGCGACGCCGCCGTGGAATGGGGCGTGAACTGGCCGCGGCAGGACCTCAACCCGATCGCGGTCGCCATGTCGCGGGTCACGAAGCATATCGGCTTCGGGCTGACCTATTCCTCCACCTTCATGCACCCCTACTACACCGCGCGGCTGATGAACTCGCTCGACCACATCACCAAGGGCCGGATCGCGATGAACCTCGTCACCTCCACCCGCCGCTCGGATTACGCCAATTTCGGCATGAACGATCTGATGGACCACGGCCAGCGCTACGACCGGATGGAGGAATTCGTCGATGTCTGCCGCAAGCTGTGGGACAGCGTGGAGCCGGCGGCGATGGTCTGGGACCGCGCCACCGGCCGCGTCGGCGACCCGGCCCGCGTGCATGACGTGCATCACCGCGGCACCCATTTCCGGGTCGATGGCCCGCTGAACACGCCGCCCTCGCCGCAGGGCCGCCCGGTGCTGATCCAGGCCGGCGGCTCGCCGCGTGGCATCCGCGCCTCCGCCTATTTCGTCGATCACGCCTTCGGCGGCGACATGCCGCTGGCGTCGCAGGTGCGGCAGCGAAAGGCCTTCGACGAGGCGCTGCTGGCGCAGGGGCGCGACCCATCCAAGGTCGGCATCCTGTGGCAGACGCCGATCGTGGTGGCGCAGACCGAGCGCGAGGCGGTCGGCCGGCTGGACCAACTCGCCGCCGCCTATCCGGACGAGGCGGTGGGCGCCTATCTCTCCTACAATTGCGGCTATGATTTTTCGACATTGCCGCAGAGTTTCACCATCGGTGAGCTGCACGCCGACATCATCGCCAGCCAGGCCTCGCCCATGGGCTTTTTGCATGATCTTTCGGTCCGGCTCGGGCCGGAAAGCACGCTCACCCGCTCGGATTTTTTTGAACATGGCCGGCGCGACGCGGTGAATTACGACACCACCCTGGCCGGCACCCCGTCGCAGATCGCCGACCGGCTGGAGGAGGCCTTCGAGGCGACGGGCAGCCGCGGCGGCTTCATGCTTGGGCACGCGGCTTCCATGCCGCTCGACCTGATCGGCATCGCGGACCTGCTGGTGCCGGAATTGCAGCGCCGCGGCCGCTTCCGCACGGAATATCGCTTTCGCACGCTGCGGGAGAATCTGGCGGATTCCTGAACCCAGCCCCCTCCAGGTCTTCAGGCAGGGCCGGCATGACGTGGCGCGGATCAGCGGCGCGCGGCGGGAGCAGGGGTTTCGCGCCAGGCCCGCCATTGGGAGAATTCCGGGCAAAACCATGAACGCCTTGCCCGCCCCTGCGCCATCCCGCGCCGCGACCGCGGGATGGCGGGTTTTTCCTTGCGTCGCGCCCCTGCCGCCGGGCTACCGCCCCTGCAAGGCCCGCCAGATCACCTCCGGCGTCGCCGGCATGTCGATATGCGCGACGCCCAGCGCGTCGCACAGCGCGTTCATCACCGCCGGCATCGAGCCGGCGCAGCCCGCCTCGCCGCAGCCCTTGGCGCCGAGCGGGTTGGTCGTGGCCGGCACCGGGCGGCTGGCGAAGCCGATATCGGGCAGGTTGTCCGCGCGCGGCAGGCAGTAATCCTGGAAGGTGCCGGTGATGGGCTGGCCTTCATCGGTATAGGCCACGCGTTCATACAGCGCCTGGCCGATGCCCTGGGCGATGCCGCCCTGGGCCTGGCCGGCCACCAGCAGCGGGTTCACCACCACGCCGAAATCATTGACGGTGGTGTAGGCCACCACCTCGGCGATCCCGGTTTCCGGATCGACCTCGATCTCGCAGACATGGCAGCCATTGGGATAGGCCTGCGGCGCCTCGTCGAAGACATGCTGGACATCGAGCGCGCCGGGGTGCTTCGCCGCCAGTTCCATGATCCCGATCGAGCGGTCGGTGCCGGCGATGGCGAATTGCCCGTCATGGAATTCGATATCGACCACGGCCGCTTCCAGCGCCTCCGCCGCCAGCGGCCGGCCCTTCTCCACGACCAGCGCCGAGGCCTCGATGATCGCCGCACCCGAGGCCATCATGGATTTCGATCCGCCGGTGCCGCCGCCGGCGACGAGCAGGTCGCTGTCGCCCTGCATCAGGCGAATGCTGTCGAAAGGCACGCCGAGATAGGTCACCAGCACCTGGGCGAAGGAGCTCCAATGCCCCTGGCCATAATCCAGGGTGCCGGTGATGATGGTGACGAGACCGTCCTTCCCGAAGCGCAGCTCGCCCTGTTCCTTCGAGGGCGGCGCGGTGCATTCGAGGAAATTGCCGACGCCGATGCCGCGCAGTTTTCCGCGCGCTGCCGCCTCGGCGCGGCGCGCCGGGAAGCCCGCGAAATCGCCGGCTTCCAGCGCCTCATCCAGCAGGGCGGTGAACTCACCGCCATCATAGGTGCTGCCGGAGGCCGCCTTGTAGGGCATGGCAGCGGTGGGGATGTGGTTGATGCGGCGCAGTTCATTCGCGTCGCGGCCCATCTCCATCGCCGCGGTCTGGATCAGGCGCTCCATGAAATAATTGCCCTCGGGCCGCCCGGCGCCGCGATAGGGGCCGATGGGCGTGGTGTTGGTCAGCATGCAGCGGCTGTTCACCTCGATCAGCGGGGTCGCGAAATTGCTCTGCACGTTCTTCACGAAATTGCCCGAGCCCGGCAGCGGGCCGACGGTGGAGAGATAGGCGCCCATATTGGCGAAGGCGGTCAGCCGCACGGCCAGGAATTTTCCCGCCGCGTCCAAGGCCAGTTCGGCGGTCACCTCATGGTCGCGGCCATGCTGGTCGGAGAGGAAGGCGCCCGAGCGGTCATCGGTCCATTTCACCGGCCGTCCGAGCGCGCGGGAGGCATGCAGCAGCGGCGCGTATTCCGGATAGGCGCTGGCCTTCATCCCGAAGCTGCCGCCGACATTGCCGGTCAGCACGCGGAATTCCTTGGGGGCCACGCCCATGATGCCGGCCATCTGGTTGCGCAGGCCGAAGACGCCCTGGCTGCCGACATGCAAGGTCCAGCGGCCATCAGCCCATTCGCCGATCGCCGAGCGGGGTTCCATGGAACACACCACGATGCGGGAATTGCGGATGTCCAGCTTGGTGACATGCGCGGCGGCGGCGAAGGCCTCGGCCACCTTCACGCTGTCGCCGAAATGGAAGTCCAGCACGCAATTGCCGGGGATTTCGTCATAGAGCGCGGGCGCGGCGGCGGCGGTGGAGGCCTCCGTCACGGCTTCCAGCACCTCGATGTCGAGCGCCACCGCCTCGGCCGCGTCGCGCGCGGCCATCCGGCTCTCGGCCACCACCATCGCCACCGGGTCACCCACGAAGCGCACCTTGTCGGCCGCCAGCGGCGGGCGGGCTGTGTTGCGGATGGGCGAGCCATCGGCGTTCTTCAACGGCAGGGCGCAACCCATTGGGCCATAACCCGCCATGTCGGCCGCGGTGTAGACTCCCAAGACGCCGGGCATGGTGGCAGCCACCGTGGTGTCGATGCCGCGGATCACGCCATGGGCATGGGGGCTGCGCACCATCACGGCATAGGCCTGGCCCGGGCGCGCCAGGTCATCGGTGTAGCGGCCCTGGCCCTGCAGCAGAACCGGGTCCTCCTGCCGGGGCACCGGTTGGCCAATGCCGAATTTGAGGTTGGGCATGTGGGTGTCGGGCATGGGGGCTCTCCGCGCGTTTCATAGCCAGGGTAGTGGCGGATGGGGCTTCCGCAAGTGCGCGCGGGCGCGCAGGTTGGTGGGGATGAACCCGCTGGCCTCACTGCCGCGCGCGGCGCAGGGCGTGGCCTATGCCATCCTCGCCGGGCTGATCCTGACCTCGCTGAACGCGGTGATGCGGGTGGTGACGCTCAGCATGGATGTCTACCAGGCGCAGTTCCTGCGGTATTTCCTGGGTTTCGTGGTGATGTGGCCGCTGATTTTCCGCGAGGGGATCGCCAGCTACCGGCCCAATGGCGTGGCCGGGCAGGCCTGGCGGGGTGTGGTGCACACGCTGGGGCTGACGCTGTGGTTCACCGCCCTGCCGAATATTCCGCTGGCGGACCTCACGGCGCTGGGCTTCACCACGCCGATCTTCATCATGCTCGGCGCCGTGGTGTTCCTGAAGGAAAAGGCGGTGTGGCAGCGCTGGGTGGCGGCCGGCATCGGCTTCCTGGGGGTGATCGTGGTGGTGGCGCCCAATCTTGGCGGCAGCGGGGGGTTCTACAATCTGATCATGCTGGCCTCCGCGCCGCTGTTTGCCGCCTCCTTCCTCATCACCAAGGCGCTGACGAAGCGCGACACACCGCAGGTCATCGTGGTGTGGCAATCCATCACGGTGTCGGTGTTCAGCCTGCCCATGGCGTTGCCGGGCTGGGAATGGCCCTCCGCCTGGGTGTGGTTCCTGCTCGTGGTCTGCGGGCTGCTCGGTTCGCTGGGACATCTGGCGATGACGCGGGCCTTCGTGCTGGCCGATATCTCGGCGGCGCAGCCGCTGAAGTTCCTCGACCTGATCTGGTCCGCGCTTTACGGGTTCCTGATCTTCTCCGAGGTGCCGAGCCATACCACCATGGCCGGCGCGCTGATCATCTTCGCCGCCACCACCTGGATCACGCGCAGCGAGGCGCGTCGTGCCCGATTGTCGAAAGAGAATTGATGCTGGACGAATTGCAGAATACCGCCACCCGCCTGACCACGGCTTGTGGCGAGGGCGAACTGGTCTGGCATCGCTGGGGTGCCGGGCCGGTGCTGGTGCTGCTGCATGGCGGCACGGGTTCCTGGCGGCACTTTTCCCGCAACATCGCCTTCTTCGCCGAGCGATACACGGTTCTGGCGGCCGACATGCCGGGTCTGGGCGAAAGCGCCATGGCGCCCGGCCCGGCCGAGCCACACAGCGTGGCCGCCGCCCTCGCCGCGAGCCTGGCCGGGTTGCTGGGGCCTGCGAGGCATTACGACCTCGCAGGCTTCTCCTTCGGCGCCAATATCGGCACCCATCTGGCGGCGATGGAGGGCGCGCATGTCAGCAGCCACACCATCATCGGCGCCGCGTCGCTGGGGTTCCAGCGGCAGCCGGTGGAGTTGCTGAAGATCCGCGACAAGACGGGCGAGGAGCGCGTCGCCACGCATCGCCTCAACCTCGCCGCGCTGATGCTGAAGGACCCCGCGGCCATCGACGACGAGGCGGTGCGCATCCAGGACTGGAACACGGTGCATGCCCGGCTGCGCAGCCGCGGCTTCGCCTCCGGCTCCTCGCTGAAGGACCAGCTGCCACATGTGAAGGCGCCGATGCGGGCGATCTGGGGCGAGTTCGACCAGGTCGCCTGGCCGCATATCCCCGAGCGTCTGGCGATGCTGCACGCGGCGCGGCCGGAACTGATCTCCGAGGTGATCCCCGGCGCCGGGCATTGGGTGATGTATGAGGCGCCGGAGGCCTTCAACGCGGCGTTGCTGCGGATGCTTCAGGGTCAACTTTGAAAATTCAACACACTGAGGAAATTAGACGACGGTATTTCTACCAGATAATTTATGAATTCGGTCGCTGATTTAAAAATATCCCAACATATCCACTATCGGGAGTGCCAAGCGTGGTTTCAAAAATCAACTGGCAAATTCGCATACCAGCGTCGAGCATAATGTCATGCGGCCCAAAATTATACATTTCTAACTGAACTGGACCTCTGAATCCACAGTGAATTGTTGGAGCCGTTATATGAACGCCAATCCCAAGCCGAGCCATTGAACTTTTCCCCTCGACCCTTGCAGCTAAGCGGGAATGGCTAGGAATACTAATTTCCTCTTTGGTCCAAGCCAAAACAAATGTGGATGGCTTCATTGTAAATTGGGCAATGTTCTGATTTCTTTGGTGATTAACCAGAGAGGTGTATCTGAAGCCAGGCGCGCCGGGCCGGATCAAAACCCCAGCGCTTGAATTCCACTCAGAAAAACGATCTGAAAGCGTTAAATCTACTGATGTAGAGCTGAAGGCCTCCGGAGGCGGGGGCGGCTTTATTGTAATCTGTTCGTGGTAGAGTGCTAATTTAATTTCGCGATCAGTTAAAATCATTGCTGGCCCCTACCCTTATCAGCTCTAAGCAGTCTCTAAAATTCTATTCACGGGCACCCAAACCCTCCACTTTCCGCTTGCCGATTCGCGCGGGAGTTCGATTAAAGCAAACTCGCCATTCTTCGCCAAAACTGGCCCGACTTCCAGATTCTCTCCCTTAATCGATAGGGAGTTAACGACGACTTCTTCCGTCCCTTCCTGGGTGATGATCTCGACCACCTTCTCCGAGGGGCCCGGCCCGTCCATCAGGCTGCGGCAATTCATCAACATTGGAACCCTCCATGGAACAAAACAAGAACGAATAGCCATAACTCACGATTTGAGAAAGATCAAGCTATCATCCTTCCCTTCAGCCGCGAATCGAACGTTAGGTGACTGTAGGAGCAAGGTACGAACTGAAGAAGGGTTTCAACAAACCTTTTACATAAACATTCCATCTCAGAATGCGACGAGCGTCCACCTCAGCCCTCGCTAGCGCGAAGACGGCTTAGCAACACAAGCGCGAGAATAGCCGCCAGGGAGAGGCCAGCCGTGAACCACATGGCCGCCACGCCGAAACGCTCCAGCAACAGCCCGAACAGCACCGGGGCCGCGGCCGAGGCGAAGCGCGCCGGCACCGCCAGCCAGCCGGTGCGCCCGCCATAGCCGGCGGGCCCGAACAGCGCGAGCGGCAGGGTGCCGCGCGCGATGGTGAGGATGCCATTGCCGCCGCCATGCAGCAGCACGAAGGCGATGGCCGCGGGCGGCCCCCAGATCAGCAGCAGCAACACCCCCAGCGGATGCGTCGCATTGGCCAGTGTGGCGGAGACCAGCGGGCTCCAGCGCCGGAGCACGCCGATTTCCAGCAGCCGCGCGCCAACCTGCGCCGGCCCCAGCAGCGCGCCGGCCAGCACCACGGTCGCCGCACTGGCCCCGGCCAGCGCCAGCATCCCCGGCAGATGCGCCGCCATGGCCACCGAGGTGAAGCTGGCCACGGCGAAGACGAAGGCCAGCAGCGACAGGGCCAGCAGCCCGGGCGGCTTGCCCACCGGCGCCGCGGCCACGGCCGCGGCCACCGCGGGCTCGGCATGGCGCGGCAGCAGCCATCCGTTCAGCGGCAGGCCCAGCAGCGGCATGATGGCGGCCCAGACCAGGCAGGCGCCCCGCCAGCCCAGCTCCGCCTCCAGAAAGGTCGAAAACGGCCATGACACGGTGCTGGCGAAGCCGGCGAAAAGGGTGATGCCGCTGATCGGCCCCCGCGCGCCGGCACCGAAGAGTCTTGCCAGCGTGGCGAAGCCGGCCTCGTAAAGCCCGATGCCCATCGCAAGTCCGAGCAGCGCCCAGGCCAGGCAGAGCCCGAACAGGCCCTGGGCCATGGCCAGGGCGAAAAGCCCCGCGCTCATCAGCAGATTGGAGCTCATCAGCATCCAATGCCCGCCATGGCGGTCGATGGCGCGGCCGGCCGCGGGGCCGACAAAGGCGGAAAGCAGCAGGGCGGCCGAAAACACGGCGAAAATAGTGGGCGTGGCCAGCCCCAGATTGCGCGCCATGGGTGCCGCCAGAATGGCGGGAATGTAGTAGCTGCCGCCCCAGGCCATGGTCTGCGCCAGGCCGAGCGCGAGCACGGCGCGGTTCTTCGGGCTCACGGGTAGCGTATGGCCATGATTTCCAGCTCCTCGGGGCCGGTGGGGAGTTGCACCCGCGCCATGTCGCCCACGCCCTTGCCCAGCAGCGCGCGGGCGATGGGGGCCAGCCAGGAGATTTTGCCGTGGTCGGCATCGGCCTCCTCGGAGCCCACGATGGTCACCGTGGTTTCGCTGTCATCGGGCCTGGCATAGCTGACGGTGGCGCCGAAGAAGACACGATCGCGCCTGGTCTGCGCCGCCGGGTCCACCACCTCGGCATTGTCCACCCGCTTGCGCAGGAAACGCACGCGGCGGTCGATCTCGCGCAGCCGGCGCTTGCCGTATTGGTAATCGGCGTTTTCCGAGCGGTCGCCGAGTGCCGCGGCCCAGGAGACGATCTCGACCACGCGGGGGCGCTCGTCATACCAGAGCTTTCGCAGCTCCTCCTGAATCGCGGCATAGCCCTGGGGCGTCATGTAGAAGGGCGTGCCGGCCGGGATGGGCGGGCCTTCCTCCTCGTCATCCTCATCCATCGAGGGCGGCCAGGGCGGCGGTGACCGCGGCCCGGCCCTCGGGCGAGAGCGGCGCCTGGGGGGGGAGCGGGTCACCCACCGCGAAACCCTGCCATTCCAGCGCGCCCTTGATGCAGGCGGCCAGGGCGTATTGCGCGAAGAGCTCGTTGATCCGCCACAGCCTGCGTTGCAGGGGCAACGCCGCCGTCCAGTCGCCGGCGCGGCAGAGTTCAAACAGCGTCACCGATTGCCGGGGGATGACGCAGGCCGGCCCCGCCATCCAGCCGACACCGCCGATCAGCATGACCGCCGCCGGGATATGCGCCGAGGCCGAGAAGACATCCATCCGCCCCTCCACCCGGTTGAGGATGGAAAGCAGCCGGCCGGTATTGGTCGAGGCGTCCTTGATCGCCACGATCCGCGGGTGGTGGCTCAGCTTGTCGATGGCGCCCAGCGAGAGGTCGCTGCGCTGGAAATTCGGGTTGGTGTAGAGCACCACGGGCAGCTCCGTGGCATCGGCGATGGCGGTGAAATAGGCCACCACGCCGGCTTCGGGGATGGGGAAATAGGCCTCCATCAGGGCCAGGATGCCGTCCACGCCCAGGCCGGCATAGTCGCGCGCCTGGGCGACGGCATCGGCTGTGGTCGTCGCCGCCACGCCGGCGATCACCGGCACCCGGCCACGGGTTTCCTCCACCACGATCCGCACGATCTCCCGCCGCTGGAACGCGTTGAGATAGGCGAATTCCCCGGTGGAGCCGAGCGGGGTCAGCCCATGCACGCCCGAGGCGATGAGGTGTTCCACCAGGCCCCGCAGCGCCTCCTCCAGCACCGTGCCATCGGGGCCGATCGGCGAGACGAGATAGGGGAAGACGCCTTCGAACCTACGCAAGATACAGCCCGCCATTGATGTGCCAGACCTGCCCGGTGACCCAGGCGGTGCGGCTGCTGGCGAGGAAGACGGCGAGGTCGGCGGTCTCCGACGGCTGGCCCATGCGGCCGAGCGGGATGGCGGCGGCGCGCGCCGCCAGCTCCTCCTCGGTGTTGCCGTAGCGCGGCTGCGCCGTGTCGGTCAGCCCCGGCGCTATGGCATTGACCCGGATGCCGAGCGGCGCGAGCGCCAGCGCCGTGGCGCGCGTGAGGCCGATCACGCCGTTCTTGGAGGAGGAGTAATGCACCCCCCTGGGGTCGCCGCGCACGGCGGAGGAGGAGAGGTTGACCACCGAGCCTGGCCTGCCCGCCAGCGCCCGGGCAAAGCTCTGCGTCAGGAAGGCGCCGGCCTTGAGGTTGATGCCCAGCACGGCGTCCCACTCCGCCTCCTCCATCGCCAGGAAGTCGCAGCGCGGGAAGATGCCGGCATTGTTCACCAGGATGTCGGGCACCCCCAGCGCCTGCACCGCGGCGGCGTGCAGCGCGCGGCCCTCGGCCACCGTGGCCACGCTGCCCTGGATGAGGGCGCAGCGGCGGCCAAGCGCGCGGATCTTCGCCGCCAGCGCCAGCGGCTCCTCGTCCAGCCAGTTCACGGCGACATCCGCGCCTGCCTCGGCCATGGCCATCGCGCATGCCGCGCCTATGCCCTGCTGGGCCCCGGTGATCAGCGCGATGCGCCCGTCGAGTTCTTTCATCACAAGAGGATGAACCCTGGCCGCGCCACCGGCAATTGGGCGCTTGCCTTGACTCGGGGCAACGCTTCAGCGTGAGGTCTCGGGAGCAGGGAATCAGGCGGACATGCTGGCCATCCGCACATTGAAGACGATCGGATTGATGAGCGGCACCAGCCTGGACGGCGTGGATGCCGCCTGGGTGGAGACGGATGGCGAGCGGGTCAGCCGCCTCGGCCCCGCGCTGACCCTGCCCTATGCGCCGGAGCTGCGGCGGGATTTGCGCACGCTGCTGGACGCCGCCCCGGGCCTTGACCCCGCCGACCCCTGGCTGGCCGATGTGGTGCGCCGGCTGACCGAGCGCCATGCCGAGGCGGTGCGCCGGGTGCGGGCCGAAGCCCTGAAATCGCTGGGCGAGGACACCGAGCTGCTGGGCTTCCATGGTCAGACCATCCTGCACCGGCCGGGCGAGGGACGGACCTGGCAGGTCGGCGATGCCGCCCTTCTTGCCCAGCTGACCGGGCTTTCGGTGGCCTTCGACTTCCGCACCGCCGATGTCGCGGCCGGCGGCCAGGGCGCGCCGCTGGTGCCCATCGCCCATGCCGCGCTGGCCGCCAACCTGCCCAAGCCGCTGGCGGTTTTGAACCTGGGCGGCGTGGGCAACGTGACGTATATCGGCGCCGATGGCACGCTGATCGCCTTCGACACCGGCCCGGCCAATGGCCCGCTGGATGACTGGGCGCGCAAATCCACCGGGCGCGGCTACGACAAGGACGGCAACTTGGCCCGCGCGGGGCAGGCGGATGGCGAGGTGCTGGGGCGGCTGATGCAGCACCCCTATCTGGCGGCGCCGCCGCCCAAATCGCTCGACCGGCTGGATTTCTCCCAGGCGCTGAAGGATGCGGGGGCGGATCGCCTCTCGCCGCAGGATGGCGCGGCCACGCTGGTGGCCTTCGCCGCCGTCTGCGTGGCGGCCGCCGGGCGGCATTTTCCCGAACCGCCCTTGCAATGGCTGGTCACCGGCGGCGGCCGGCGCAACCCCGCCATCATGAAGGCGCTGGCCGCCGTGCTGTCCGAGCCCGTGCGCGGCGTGGAAGTCGCGGGCTGGAATGGCGATGCGTTGGAGGCGCAATGTTTTGCCGTGCTGGCGGCGCGGGTGACCCGCGGGCTGCCGCTCTCCTACCCCTCCACCACCGGGGTCGCCACGCCGATGCGCGGCGGCCAGGTGCTGGGGGCCTTGCTGTAGGGCGCGGGCGCGCATACCAAAGGGGGCCAAGTGTTTTCTGGGGGCCGCATG
The DNA here is from genome assembly GCA_021732665.1 of Acetobacteraceae bacterium. GTDB lineage: Bacteria > Pseudomonadota > Alphaproteobacteria > Acetobacterales > Acetobacteraceae > Rhodovarius. The sequence continues at coordinate 40,897 of JAKFUL010000018.1, read as the reverse complement.
CGACGCCGTTCACTCCTTTCCGCCGGTCTCATCCTTGCCACTCCTGCCGTGGCGCAGAATCGCGGCACGCCGCCGCATGAATGGGTCTTCGGCAGCTGGATCGGCGGGCAGTTCCCGCCCGGCGAGATCGCCGGGCAGCAATGCCAGGGCAGCGCCACCGTGATCTTCCTGCGCGATGTGGTGATGCGCGCCTCCGCGCTCGAGGTCGCCTATCGGCAGCGGATCATCGAGACGGTGGCGCTGATCCCCGATGGGCTGGAATTCCGCTTCCTGCCGCCGGCGCCCACCGGCGGCAGCTTTGCCGGCCGGCCGCCGCCGGATGCAGGCTTCGGCTGCGACAACAACCCCAATCTGCTGCGGGTGCGCAGGCGGGGGCCGGATGAGATCATCTTCCCCGGCTGCGTGGAATTCCCCTCCGTGCTGCGTCGCTGCCGGCCGGAGTGAGGATGCGCATCGCCCTGATCCACGCGCTGCGGCATTCGCCGCCGCCGGTCGAGGAGGCTTTTGCCCGGCTGTGGCCGGAGGCGACGTTGATGAGCCTGCTCGACACCTCGCTCTCGGCCGATCTCGCCGCCGAGGGGCGGCTCACGCCGCGGATGACCGAGCGCTTCCTGACGCTCGCGCGCTATGCCGCGGGCACCGGGGCGCAGGGGATTCTCTTCACCTGCTCGGCCTTCGGCCCCTGCATCGAGGCTTGTGCCGAGGCGCTCTCGCCCATCCCCGTCCTCAAGCCGAATGAGGCGATGATCGAGGAGGCGATGGCGGCGCATGCCAGCTTCGGCCTGCTCTCCAGCTTTCCGGCCACGCTGGTTTCCATGCCGCCGGAGTTTCCGGAGCATGCCAGGCTCACCCCCTGCCTGGCCGAGGGCGCGCTGGCGGCACTCGATGCCGGCGACACGGCCACGCATGACCGGCTGGTGGTCGAGGCCGCGCGCCGGCTCACCGATGTCGAGGCGATCATCCTGACGCAGTTCAGCCTGGCGCGCTGCGCCGAGGCGGTGGCGCGGGCCACGGGCAAGCCGGTCTTCACCACGCCCGACAGCGCGGTGCGCAAGCTGCGGCGCCTGCTGGGCTGATCGCCCATGCTTCGGCAATTCGCGCAATTCTATCGCCCCCATATGCGCCTGGTCTGGCTGGATTTCGGCTGCGCCGCGCTCTCCGGCATGCTGGAGCTGGGCTTTCCCATGGCGGTCAGGGCCTTCATCGACCATCTGCTGCCGCAGCAGGACATGCAGCTGATCGTGCTGGCCATGCTCGGGCTGCTGGCCGTGTATCTGGCCAATGCCGGGCTGATGGCGGTGGTGACGTATTGGGGGCATGTGCTGGGCATCGCCATCGAGACGGAGCTGCGGCGCCACGCCTTCGACCATCTGCTGCGCCTGCCGCATCGCTTCTACGACAACAACAAGACCGGGCATCTGGTCGGCCGGGTGACCAAGAACCTCGAGGATATTGGCGAGGTCGCGCATCACGGGCCGGAAGACCTGCTGATCGCCGTGCTGACTTTTCTGGGCGCCTTCGCGCTGATGCTACTGGTCAGCCCGGTGCTGGCGCTGATCACCGCCTTGATCGTGCCGGCCGTGGCCTGGATCGTGGCGCATTACGGCGGCCGGATGGCGCAGAATTCCAGCGCGCAGTTCCGCCGCGTCGGCGCCTTCAACGCGCGGATCGAGGAGGCGGTGGGCGGCATTCGCGTGGTCAAGGCTTTTGCCAACGAGGCGCATGAGCGAAGCCTCTTCGCCGCCGATAATGAGCGCTATCGCCGCACCAAGCTCGATGGCTATCGCATCATGGCCGCCGGCATGACCTTGAACTACATCGGCATGCGCGTCGTGCAGCTGGTGGTGATGCTGGCCGGGGCCTGGCTGATCGTGGCGGGCGAGCTTTCGGTGGGCGGGTTCGTGGCCTTCCTGTTGCTCGTTGGCGTGTTCTATCGGCCGATGGACAAGATCAACGCGGTGATCGAGACCTATCCGCGCGGCATTGCGGGGTTTCGCAGCTATCTGGAACTGCTGAACGAGCCCACCGAGATCACCGACCGGGCGGATGCGCGCCCGGCGCCGCGGTTCCGGGGCGATGTGCGGTTCGAGGGTGTCAGCTTCGGCTACACGCCGGAGCGGCCGGTGATCAGGGGGTTGGACCTGTCGATTTCGGCGGGCGAGACGGTGGCGCTGGTCGGCCCGTCGGGCGCCGGGAAGACCACGCTGTGCTCCCTGCTGCCGCGCTTCTATGACGTGCAGGCCGGGCGGATCACGATCGACGGGATGGATATCCGCGACATGACCCTGGCCTCGCTGCGCGGGCAGATCGGGCTGGTGCAGCAGGATGTGTTTTTGTTCGCCGGGACGATCCGGGAGAATATCGCCTATGGCCGGCTGGGCGCCGATGATGCCTCGATCATGGCAGCGGCACGCCGGGCGCGGCTGGAGGAGATGATCGAGGCCCTGCCGCAGGGGCTGGACACGATGATCGGCGAGCGCGGCGCCAAGCTTTCGGGCGGCCAGAAGCAGCGGCTGGCCATCGCCCGCATTTTTTTGATGAACCCGCCGATCCTGATCCTGGACGAGGCGACCTCCGCACTCGACACCGCGACCGAACGGGCGATCCAGCAATCGCTGGCCGAGCTGGCGGAGGGGCGGACGAGTTTGGTGGTGGCGCATCGCCTGGCCACCATCCAGAACGCCGACCGCATCCTGGTCGTGACCGCCGAGGGGATTGCGCAGCAGGGCTCGCACCGGGAATTGCTGGCGCGGGGCGGCCCCTACCGCGCGCTGCACGAGGCGCAATTCGCGCAGGGCTGAGCCTACTGCGCCGTGAAGCCGCCATCGACGCAGAGATTCTGGCCATGAACAAAACTCGCCGCCGGCGAGGCGAGGAACAGCACCGCCGCCGCCACCTCCTCCGGCCTTCCCAGCCTTCGCGCCGGCAGCCCGGCCGCGACGGCCGCCATGTCGGCGACCCCTGAGGCCAACATCATCGGCGTCTCGACCCGGCCGGGGGAGACGGCGTTCACCCGGATGCCGAGCGGTGCGTACTCCACCGCCGCCGCCCGCGTCAGCGCCAGCACCGCGGCCTTGGAGGCGGCGTAGAGCGACAGGCCGGAATAGGCGTTGCGCACACCGCTGACCGAGGCGTTGTTGATGATCACGCCGCCATGGGCGCGCATCGCCGTCACCTCGGCGCGCATGAGCTGAAAGACTGCGCGCAGGTTGGTCTCCATCACCGTCTCGAAGACCTCATCGGGCTGCTCGTGCAGCAAGGCCCGGCGTTCCTGGTGCCCGGCATTGTTGAAGGCGATGTCGAGCCGGCCGAAATGCGCCAGCGTGCCCTGCAGCAGTGCCGCGATGGCCAGGGGGTCGCGCAGCTCGGCCTGGAGGAATTGCGCCTGCCCGCCCAGGGCCTGGATCTGCGCCACCACCTCGGCGCCACGCGCGGCGTCGCGGCCGGAGAGCGCAAGCCGGCACCCTGCCCCCGCCAGCGCCCATGCGGTGGCTCTGCCGATGCCGGAGGTGGCGCCGGTGACGAGCGCGACCTTGCCGGCGAGGCTCGCCTCAGCGGCCATCATCGCGCCATCCCCAGGGTGGCGAGGTGGTGGCGAGGTGGTGGCGAGGCGGCGGCGGGGTGGTTCGCATCACCCGGGATTACAGGAGAGGCGGCGTCACATCCAGTTCATCCCGTCGCCTGGTCGGCCGGTACGACCATCTCGGAGCGTCTGCCGGCCATCTTCCACAGCCATTCACGGGCCGTCTCGCCCGGCATCGGCCGGCCCAGCAGGTAGCCTTGCACCAGATCGCAGCGCAGGTGGCGCAGCATGGCCAGCTGCTCGGCCGTTTCCACCCCCTTACCCACCACTTGCAGGTCGATGGCATGCGCCATGGCCATGATGGCGGTGACCAGGGCGCGCGCCTGACGGTCGCTGTTCAGCGCGCGCATGAAGCTACGGTCGATCTTCACCGCGTCGAAGGGCAGGCCGCGCAGGTGGCTGAGATTGGAATCGGTGGCGCCGAAATCATCCAGCACCAGGCGCACGCCCATGCCCCGCAGCGCCTGCATCACCTCCAGCAGCGCCTCGCCCTCCTCCAGCAGCAGCCCCTCGGTCAGCTCCAGATCGAGCCGGTGGCCGGGCAGGCCGGCATGGGCCAGCGCGCCCTGCACCACGGCCAGGAAATCCGGCGCGCGGATTTGCGCCAGCGAGACATTGACCGCGACGCGCGCCGGCACCGCCCAGGCGGCGGCCTCGGCGCAGGCGGCCTCCAGCGCCCATCGTCCCAGCGGCAGGATCAGCCCGGTCTGCTCGGCCAGCGGGATGAATTCGCCGGGCGGGAGGGCGCCGCGCGTCGGGTGGGTCCAGCGCAGCAGCGCCTCGAAGGCCACCGGGCTGCCGCTCTCGGCCTCGCAAATCGGCTGATAGGCCAGGCTGAATTGCCGCTGCGCCAGCGCCTCGCGCATCTCCTGTTCCAGGGCGTGGCGAAGATGCTCACGGTCCCCCAGCTCCGCCGCATGGGCGCGCCAGCGGTTCTTGCCCGCCGCCTTGGCCTGGTAGAGGGCAGCATCGGCATGGCGCAGCAGCTCCTCCGCCGTGGCACCATCCAGCGGCCAGACGACGATGCCGATGGAGACCCCGACTTGCACCTCGTGGCCGGCCACCTCGAAGGGTTGGCCCACCGATTGCAGCAGGCGCTGGGCGACGCGCGCCGCGATCGCGCCATCCACTCCCGGCAGCAAGGCGGCGAACTCATCGCCGCCCATGCGGGCCAGCATGTCGCCCTCGCGCAGCGTGTCGCGCATCCGCCGGGACACCTGCTGCAGCAGCCCGTCGCCCACCTCGTGGCCGAAGCTGTCATTGACCGATTTAAAGCCGTCGAGGTCGAGGCAAAGCACCGCGAAGGGGCTGCCGCCGCGCGCCGCCGCCTGCAAGGCGCGGTCCAACCGCTGGCCGAAACAGTTGCGATTGGCCAGCCCCGTCAGATGATCATGCGAGGCGGCCTGGGCCAGCATCGCCTCGGCCTCGGCGCGGGCGGTGATGTCGGTGTAGGTGCGCACCATGCCGCCGCCGGGCAGCGGGATGCTGTTGACCTCGATGGTGGTGCCATTGGGCCGCCGGCGTTCATAGACCAGCGGATGTTCGGGCACCTCGTCGCGGTCGACCATCGCCCGCACGGTCTCGTCCAGCCCGTCATGCTCGCCGGATTCGCGCTGATGCCGGGCCAGATCGGCGAAAAGCGGCTGGCCGCCGAGCAGCCCGGGCGGCAGACCCAGCAATTCGCCGGCGCGGCGGTTGGCCATCGCCACCCGCCCCTGTCCATCGACCATGATGATGCCCTGGGCGATGTTTTCGAGTGTCACGCGCAGCACCGCCGTCGTCTCGGCCAGCTTTTCGCGGCCCGCCTGCATCTCCGCCGCATGGGCCACCACCATGAGATGCGCGTCATGCATCGCGCGCTCGTGGCGGATCAGCACGACCGCGAGCGCCGCGATCAGCGCCACGGCCAGCGCCACCAGCATGCCGATGCCCAGGGCCTGGCCACGCCAGCGCGCCAGCGCCGCGGTCTCCATCCGCGCGATGCTGACGAGCAACGGGAAATCCGCCACCTTGTGGATATGGATGTGGCGCGGGCCGCGCGCGTCGAGCGGCGTGGTCGCGATGCGAATCGCACCGCCGCCGGCCTCGGCCGCCGCATGCCAGCCCGGCGTCTGGAAGCGCAGACCCGGCGCGCCGGGCTCACCCGGCGCGCGCGACAGGACGGTGCCGTCGGCCCGCACCAGGGTGACGCTGGTGCCATCGGCCAGGCGTGCCGCCTCGAACACCTCATCGAAGTAGCGCAGCCGGATGGCGCAGGTGACGATGCCCATGAACTCGCCATCGGGGCCGCTGATGCGCCGCGAGAGATAGACCGTGCGATCGCCATTGACGCGGTTGTGCACCGGCTCGGAGACGAAGCTGCCGGTGGCGTCGCCGGTCGCGAAATGGCGGAAATAGGACCGGTCCTCCAGCCGGATGGCCGGCACGGGCCAGATGCGCGAGGTGTTCAGGGCCCACCCGTCGCCGCCGATGACGGAATAGGCTTCGACCTGGGGCAGGTGTTCCGTGTGGCGGATCAGCCGTTCGTGGTAGGCAATACCCTGGACCAGCGCGGCCAGGCGCTCATCGGTGCTGCCGCCTTCCAGGCGGATTTCCTCGAGAATCGATTGCAGGCCCATGTCGGCGGCCTGCACGGCGCGTGCCGTCTGTTCGGCGAAGATGACGGCGAGGCGGCGCAGATCGGCCTGCGTCTCGGCCACCGCGGCCTGGCGCAGGGCCAGGATGCCGGCCACGCCCAGGACCAGCAGGCCCAGGATGATGGCGATGGCGCCGCGGCCGATCAGTCGCGGCCGCCTGCTGCCAGCGTTTGACCGGCCCATCGCCACGGACGAGCGCGGGAAGAAAACTCTGGGCATCAACTTGTCCTGAATGCGACCTAGTCGATCCTGCCGCGAAATGCTGAACCGAGTGCTAACCCTGCCCCGCCGGCCGGCGCAGCAGCATCACCCCCACCACCAGCGCCGGCAGCCCGCAAATGGCGAAACCCAGCCCATGCCCGCCCCCCAGCGCCAGCACCACGGCATAGACCAGCGGCAGCAGCAGTGCGCCGACCTGACCGAAGGAGAGCACGCCGCCGGTCGAGGCGCCGCGCATGCCCGGGCCGGCCAGCCGCGCCGCCTCGGCCAGCACCACCCCGTGCCAGGACATCGCACTGGCACTCAGCCCGCTGGCCACCAGGCCGACAAGGGCCACCGGCCAGCCGGCGGAAAAGAAGCCGCAGGCCAGCGTGCTGCCGGCCATGCCCAGTGCCAGGCCGCCCATCATCACCCTGGGCGCCACCACCGTGCTGCCCAGCCAGCCCCACAGGATGCGCCCCGGCACCGCCACCACCATGGCAGCCGAGAACACAGCCCCCGCCAGGGCCAGCCCATAGTCCAGATCGGTCAGGTAGATGATGAAGTAGGAGGTGAAGACCGTCTGCAACCCGTTGAAGGCGAAGCAGGCGAGCGAGAGGTTGCGCAGTTCGGTCGTCGCCACGACCGAGGCCATGGTGGTGGCGAAATCCGACATGCGGAAGCGGCGCGCGGGGTCGCGGTCACTGTCGAATTCGCGCGCCAGGGGTTGCAGCAGCAGGGCATAGGCCAGGCAGCCCAGCGCCGCCACATCCAGCGCCGCGCGCCAGCCCCAGGCCGCGGTGATGGCCGGCCCCAGCAGCCCGGCCAGCAGCAGCCCGGCCGGCACCGCCGTCTGCTTGATGGAGAAGACCAGCGGCGTGTAGCGCATCGGCGTGTAGCGGCCGAGCAGATGCGAGCTGGCGGGGGTGGACATGGCGGCACCGCCGCCGCCGATCAGCGCCGAGAGCGCGAACATCAGCAGCCAGCCCGAGGAGGCGGCGAACAACCCCACCGCCAGGAACACCAGCGCCACCTGGCTCATGCGAAGCGCGCCCTGGCTGATGATGAAGCTGCCGCAGCCGAGCTGGAACACCAGCGAAGCGAGGGCCGCGATGGAGACATAGACCCCCACCCAGGCCGGATCGAAGGCGAGGTCGGCGATGATGGCCGGCGCGATCACGGTGACCAGGCCGCGGCCGAGGGCGGCGAAGGTTTGCTGTCCGAACATGGCGGCCAGCGCCACCAGCAACAGTCTCAACTCCCGGCCAAGCCGCATCCAGCCACCCCCGCTGGGGAAAGGCTAGAACCTTACTGCGCGGGGCGGAACCCGTAGGGCGGCTTGTGATGGCCGGCGGGCGAGAAGGTGAAGACCTCGCAGCCCGTCTCGGTCACGCCCACCATGTGCTCGAACTGGGCGGAGAGCGAGCGGTCGCGCGTCACCGCCGTCCAGCCATCATCGAGGATTTTCACCTCCGGCCGGCCGGCGTTGACCATGGGTTCGATGGTGAAGAACATGCCGGGCTTGAGCACGGCGCCCTCGCCCGGGCGGCCGAAGTGAAGGACATTGGGGGGCGCGTGAAAGCTGCGGCCGATGCCGTGGCCGCAGAAGTCGCGCACGATCGAGAAGCGATGCTTTTCGGCATAGGTCTGGATGGCGTGGCCGACATCGCCCAGGGTGGCGCCGGGCTTCACCGCGGCGATGCCGCGCATCATCGCCTCATGCGTCACGTCGATCAGCAGCTTGGCGCGGGTGCCGGCCTGTCCGGCCACATACATCCGGCTGGTGTCGCCATGCCAGCCGGCGAGAATGACGGTGACATCGATATTGATGATGTCGCCATCGATCAGCGCCCGGTCGCCAGGGATGCCATGGCAGACGACATGGTTGATCGAGGTGCAGGAGGATTTGGTATAGCCGCGATAGCCCAGCGTGGCCGGGATGGCGCCGTGGTCCAGCATGTAGTCATGGCACAGCTTGTCGAGTGCGGCGGTGGTGACACCGGGGCGGACATGCGGGCCGATCATGTCGAGGCAGGCGGCGGCCAGATGGCCGGCGCGGCGCATGCCCTCGAAATCCTCGGGGCGGTGAAGGGGGATGCGGCGGCTCTCGCCGGCTGACTGCTCCATAACCCCAACATGCGTTCGGCGGGCGCGCTGTGCAAGCCGCGATGGGCGCCACGGGGTAGCCTGGCACCCGCGACCCTGACGAAATCCCGCCAATGCCAGGCCGCGGGCGGGCTACCGCTTGCGGGGGACGGGAAGCGGTACAGCCTCGCCGGCACTGTGCTCCTGGCTGCCCAGCGCATCGGCCAGGCGGGCATTGGCGCTGCCGGGCCTGGCCGGGCGGCTCTGGCTGTCATGCGGCGCCCAGCCGGTGAGCATGAGCATGGGCAGGGTCGCGGGGATGGGAAGGCGTTCCTCCAGCGCCGCGAAGGCCAGGGGAAACAGCGCGCGGGGCGGGGTGCGGCCGTCGCGGGCCAGGACGGTGTTCTGCTCGCCTGCCGCGCGCAGGTCGGCGATCAGGCCCATGGCGGAGCGATAGGCCAGCGGCAGTTCCTGGGCATCGGCCACCGGGAGCGCAAAACCGGCGCGTTGCAGCAGGGCGGCCATGTCGCGCAGTTCGGGGAAGGGCGAGACGCGGGGCGAAGCGCCGCCCCGCAAGGTGGATTCGGCCGCCACCAGCGCCTCGCGAAGATTTTGCAACGCGCCCAGCCCGGGCAGGCTGGCCAGGAACAGCCCATCGGGGCGCAGCGCCCGGCGGATCTGAATGAGCGCGCCGGGCAGGTCATTGACCATGTGCAGGGACAGGCTGGCCACGACGAGATCGAAGCTCTCCGGCGCGAGGGGCAGCATCTCCTCGTCGCCGGCCACCGCCAGCCCGCCCGCGCGCCCGGCCATGGCGGCGGAAAGATCGAGGCTGACGACCCGCGCCACGCCCCGCGCGAGAAGCATGGGCGCCACCACGCCGCGGCCGCCGATCTCCAGTGCCGAGGAGAAGCGCCGCGTGGTGTCGTCGAGCCGGTCGAGCAGCGCCTCGGCCGCCGGGGCCAGCACCTCGGCCAGGGCAGCGACGCGCGACGCCGCCCTGTCCCGCCTGCGGCGAAGCAGGTCCCGGTCGAAGATCAAGGCGTTCATCGGCCCACTCCTGAGATGCGGCGCGGTCTTGCACCGGGCAAGGCGGCGATGCAATTTGGCCGCGATGCGCCGCTGTCGGTCGTCCACCCTCGGCCCCAGGCCTGGACCCATTGCGAGGAGAGACAGCCATGCTGACCCGCGACGATGTCGTCAACGCCTTCGACCTGCTGCTCGGCACCGTGCCGGACGAGGCGACGATCAAATTCCACCTGGAGAATGCCGCGGACAAGGCCGAATTGTCCAAGGCCATCATCGTCTCGCGCGAGTTCATGAACCGGCTGCACAAGATCAGCCCGGTGCATATGCCCGACGACGCCCCGCTGCCCGCGACCGGCCGCTTCGAGGATTTCGAGCGGCTGGCCGATGGGGTGGAGGGCTGGTTCACCGACATGTCGGCCGCACTCTTCGACTGCCTGCTCTCGGCCCAGTTCAACTGGGGGGTCGCGGGCAATGCGCTGGAGATCGGCGTGGCCTATGGCCGCTCGGCCATCCTGCCCGCGCTGCATGTGCGCTCCACCGAGCAGCTGCGGATCATCGATTTCAGCGAGCCCACGCTCAACGCCGCGGTGAAGCTGCTGCGGCCGCTGACGCGCGGGCGGCTGGAGGCGGTGCGCGCCTCCTCCTTCGACATCCGCGCGGGCGAGGCGGAGCGCGGCTCCATCCGCTTCGCCCATATCGATGGCGACCATTCCTACCCCGCCATCCTCAACGACATGGCCATCGTGGATGACATGCTGTGCGAGGAGGGGATCTGCGTGCTGGATGATTTCTTCTCGCCGCAATACTGCGCCATCACCATGGCCGCCGGCGCCTTCATGGCGCAGCGGCCGGACGCGTTCCGGCTCATCATCACCGGCTACAACAAGGGCTATTTCTGCCGGCCATCGATGGAGAAGCGCTACCTGACCTTCATCCGCGATGAATTGCCGGCGCAGCTGCGGGCGCGGCGGCAGACCGAGTTCACCTTCTGGCGGATGATGCATCCGGGGCAGCCCGGGGGCTTCGGGCTGGGGACGCGGCAATATGGCCGGGACTTCATCACGCTCAACACCGATGTGAGCCAGCCGGTGGCGGTGGAGGAGATCGAGTTCTGAGGGGGGCGGCGACGCTCACCCCCGCCTTCGCACCCGCAGATACAGGTGCGCCCACATGTTCATGCCCAGAAACTCGAATTCCAGGTCAGGTTGCGTCCCGATCCATTCGCGGAAGGCCAGAGTTTCGCCGTGGTTCAGGCTGAACTGCCAGTCATCGAAGACCAGGATGGCGCCATCCACCAGGCGCGGCGCCAGGTAGCGCAGGCAATCGACGGCCGAGGCGTAGAGGTCGCTATCGATGCGGGCATAGGCGATGCTTGCGATGGCTGTCGCCGGCGCGCGGGCCAGGCTGTCCTGGAACCAGCCCGCCACCAGGGTGAGGAAGGGCCTTCGGCCGGCGCCCACGGCCTGCGACACCTCCTCCAGCGAGGCGGCGTATTGCCCGGCGTGCCAGATGCCGCCATCGCGCACCGGATCGGGTTCCGGCAGGCCCTGAAAACTGTCGAAGCCCCAGAGCCGGCGGCCGTTCTGGCGGCGTTCGATGATGCTGGCCAGCGTCTTGATCCAGGTGCCGCCGGCGGTGCCGAACTCCACGATGTCACCGGCGATGCCGGCCGCATCGAGCTGTTCGATCAGGTGTTCGGCGAAGAGGAATTCGCCATCCTGCATCCCGTAGACCACCTTGTCGCACCAGGGCGTGCCGATCTCGAAGGTGGTGAAGGGCCAGGTGTTGGGGGTGCGCAGGTTGGTGGCGAAGGTGGCGTTGAACCAGGCCTCGTAGCTCGCGTGCAGGTCGAGCGCCTGGATCTGCGCCCGCAGCGCGGCGTTTTCGGCCCTCAGCCGGCCCGTCTCGGCGGCGTCGGCGCTGGCCGCCAGCCGGTCGATGAGCGCCAGCATGGCATCGTGCTCGGCGCCGACCAGGGCGCGCAACCGTTCCAGCAGGGCCGCGTCGGGCGTGCTGGGTTCAGCGCCCCGATGCACTATTGGCCACGCCGGGACCCTGCTGCTGCTGAATGGCGCCGCCCGGATTGAAGCGGCCGATATTGCCGAACAGCCCTTGCAGCAGGGTGCGCTCATTGCCCGGCACCGGCGTCTCGCGGCTCACGAAGCTCACATTGCGCCCGTCATTCTGGCCCAGCTCGCTCACTTCCCGCACCGTGCCATTCTGGTTGAAGGCGACGACGACGACGCGCTGGTTGGAGACGGCCAGCGCCCGGCCCGGCCGCTGCCGGGTGGAGCTGCTGATGTAGTACCACATATCGTCGCCGAAGGTGCTGGTATGGCTTGGGCTGCCCAGCAGCGCCTGCACATCGGCCCGCGCGGTCACGCCAGGGGTGATCTGGGTCAGCTGCTCGGGTGCCACGAGATGGCCGCGGGCGATGACCGGGCTGTCGAAGACGTCGCGCGGGCGCTCGGGCAGCGGCGGCAGGTACTGGCAGCCGGCGGTGGCGAGGCACAGCAGCGCCGTGGCCAGGACCCGGCCGGGCGTGGCATTCGCATTGACCTTCGGAGGCGTCGGTTCCATGTGGGGCGAGGTGCCACCTTGCCCGTCGCCGGTCAACTGCGCAGCCGATCCCGTCTCCCTTCACCCGGAATTGTTCCACCCATGGTGCTGGCCCGCCTGTTCCGCCGCAAACCCTTCGAACGCGAGGGATACCTGCTCTACGGCGCGGCGGTGGCCGCGGCGCGGCAGCCCGACTTCTACCTGGAGATGGCGGTACCCGACACCTTGCAGGGCCGGTTCGACCTGGTGGGGCTGCATGTGGCGCTGCTGATCCGCAGGCTTCGGCATGACACCGACGCGGCGGGAAAGGAGATCGCCCAGGCGGTGTTCGACGCCATGTTCAACGACATGGACATGAACCTGCGCGAGATGGGTGTGGGCGACATGAGCATCAGCCGGCGGGTGAAGGCCATGTGGGAGGCGTTCCATGGCCGCGCCCAGGCCTATGAGGCGGCGCTGGACGCGGCCGACCTGCCGGCGCTGGAGGCGGCGCTGCTGCGCAACCTCTATGCTGGCCATGCGCCGGAGCGGGCGGACGCCCTGCCCCGCCTGGCCGCGCATGCGCGGGCGACGGGCGAGGCGCTGGCCGGCCAGCCCATGGCCGCGCTGCGCGCCGGCCGGGCAGGGTTTCCGGCGCCATGAGCGGGCTGGAATTCTCCCGCCCGCTCCGGGTCTCGACCGTGCCGCCCGGTGGCATGGCCTGGCGGCTGGAGGCCAATGCGGCGGAATGCGCGGCGCTGGCCGCCCGTCTGGGCCTCGTCGCCCTGCATGGCTTCTCGGCCGAGCTGCGCCTGAAGCCCCAGACCGCCGGCGGCATCCTCGTGGAAGGCCATCTCAGCGCCAGCCTGGAGCAGGCCTGCGTGGTGAGCCTGGAGCCGGTGCCGCAGCGCGTGCATGAGGCATTGCGCCTGCGCATCATCCCCGAGGGCGATGCCCCCTCCGAGGACCCGGATGCCGATGACGAGGTGGAGACCGAGCGCGGCCACGCCGAACTGGGCGAGGTCATCGCCCAGCACCTGGCCCTCGCACTCGACCCCTATCCCCGGCTTGAGGGCGCCACGCTGCCCGAGCACGGCGCCGATGACGAGCCGCATGGCCCCTTCGCGGCGCTGCGCCGGCCGCGAGGCTGATGGCGGCCGAATGACAGGCAGGAAAATCCTCTGCAAGCGCCTGCTGGACACCCCCCTTGCTCTCCGCTATCACCCCCCGCTCATTCCACACCAGTTCGCTGATCCATTGAAAGGCCCGGCACCATGGCCGTTCCGAAAAAGAAGACCTCGCCTTCCCGCCGCGGCATGCGGCGCAGCCACCACGCGCTGGGCAAGGAAGCATACGTCGAATGCTCCAATTGCGGGGAGCTTGCGCGTCCGCACCATGTCTGCTCGCATTGCGGGCATTATGACGGGCGCGAGGTTGCGCCGGCTGGTGATGCGCTGAAGGGCGTTGTCCGCGCCTGACAGGCGACTGCCTGTCGGGACTGAGCGGCGCGGGGGGGAAAGCGGATTGTCCGAGACCGGGCCGCGGCGGGGGGTCGCGCAGATCGCCTCGCTCGCCATCGACGCGATGGGTGGCGACCATGCGCCGGAATCCGTCCTGGCCGGGCTGGACCTTGCGGCTGAGCGCCATCCCGGGGCGCGGTTCCTGCTGGTCGGCGATCAGGCGCGGCTTGCGCCGATGCTCGAAGCGCATCCGCGCGCCAAGGGCGCCTGCCTGATCCGCCACGCGGCGACCGCCATACCCGGCGACATGAAGCCCACGCTGGCGCTGCGCATGCGCGGCGCCTCGATGCGGCTTGCCATCGACGCGGTGGCGGCGGGCGAGGTGGCGGGGCTTGTCTCGGCCGGCAATACCGGGGCGCTGATGGCGCTCGCCAAGATCGTGGTGAAGACGCTGCCGGAGATCGACCGGCCGGCGCTGGCCGCCATCACCCCCTCGGCGCGGGGCGATGTGATCATGCTCGACCTCGGCGCCAATGTGGCCTGCGACAGCCGCAACCTGGTGGAATTCGCGATCATGGGCGATGCCTTCGCGCGCGCGGTGCTGGGCCTGCCCAGCCCCTCCATCGGGTTGCTGAACGTCGGTTCGGAGGAGCTGAAGGGCGATGACCGGGTGCGCCAGGCCGCCGATATCCTGCGCGCCGACACCGCGATCAATTTCCATGGCTTCATCGAGGGCCATGACATCGCCGCCGGCACGGTGGATGTGGTGGTGACCGACGGCTTCACCGGCAATGTGGCGCTGAAGACCGGGGAGGGCGCGCTGAAGCTGATGCGCGACCTGCTGAAACAGGTCTTCACCAGCACGATTCCCGCCCGCATGGGCTACCTGCTGGCCCGGCCCGCGCTGGACCGGCTGCGCGAATGGATGGACCCCCGGCGTTACAACGGCGCAATCCTTCTCGGGCTGAACGGCGTGGTGGTGAAGTCGCATGGCGGCACCGACGCCATGGGCTTCGCCCATGCGGTGGATGTGGCGATGGACATGGTGACACACGGCTTTACCGACCAGATCCGCCAGGGGCTGGCCAGGCTGCACACCGCTGAAATGGCCGGCAACGCGCCATGATCCGCAGCCGGATCCTGTCCGCCGGCGGCTATTTGCCGGCCGATGTGGTCAGCAATGACGAATTGGCCCGGCGCTACGGCCTGGACACCTCGGATGCCTGGATCCGCGAGCGCAGCGGCATAGGCCAGCGGCATCTGGCCGCGCCGGGCGAGACCTCCTCGGCCATGGGGACGGCGGCCGCGCGGCAGGCGATGGAGCGCGCGGGCGTGGCCGCCGGCGAGATCGATGCGGTGATCGTGGCCACCGCCACCCCCGATAGCAGCTTCCCCGCCACCGCGGTGCGCATCCAGGCCAGCTTGGGCATCACCCGCGGCTTCGCCTTCGATGTGCTGGCGGCCTGCACCGGCTTCGTCTACGCGTTGAGCGTGGCCGACAGCATGATCCGCGGCGGCTCCGCGCGCTGCGCGCTGGTGATCGGCACCGAGACCTATTCGCGCATCCTCGACTGGACCGATCGCGGCAGCTGCGTGCTGTTCGGCGATGGCGCGGGGGCGGTGGTGCTGCGCGCCGAGGAGGGCGAGGCCCGCGGCGGAGCCGCCCAGCGCGGCATTCTCTCCACCCACCTGCACGCCGATGGGCGGCATGCCGATATCCTGCATGTCGAGGGCGGGCCGGGCAGCACCGGCGGCACCGGGTTGCTGCGCATGGCCGGGCGGGAGGTGTTCAAGCACGCCGTGACCAAGCTGGCGGCGGTGGTGGATGAGGCGCTGGCGGCCAATGGGCTGGGGCGCGAGGACATCTCCTGGCTGGTGCCGCACCAGGCGAATATCCGCATCATCGACGCCATGGGCAAGAAGCTGGGCCTGCCGCCGGAGCGGGTGGTGGTGACGGTGGACCGGCATGCCAATACCTCGGCCGCCTCCATACCGCTGGCGATGGCCGAGGCGGTGGCGGCCGGAAAATTCAAGCCGGGCGATCTGGTGCTGCTGGAGGCGATCGGCGGCGGGCTGACCTGGGGTTCGGCGCTGGCGCGCTGGTAGCTCTGCCGCGCCAGCGCAATGATTATCAGCGCGCGGGGATGCGGTACTTGTCCCAGTCGCGCAGCAGATACAGCGCGAGGAACCCCGCCAGCACCGGCACACCGGCGATGAACAGGTGGTTGCTCACCGGGTTCCAGGGCGCGAGCAGACGCGGGATGGTCACCAGCGTGGTAATCGTGTGCATCACCAGGAACACCCCATAGGTGATGCGCGGCTTGTAGCCGACGAGGAAAGCCAGCGAGAGCACGACCTGCACCACGCCGATGACGGGCGGCACGAATCCGCCGAAATCGAAGCCGTAGAAATTGCGGAAAATGGCCAGCGTGGTGCCGGGCACGACGAATTTCTCCACCGCCCATTGCAGCATGAACAGTCCCAGCGTCACGCGCAGGACCAGAAGCGAGATTGCGAGGCGTTGTTCAGGCATGCGGAATTCCTTTCGGCGGAGTGAATTCCCCGCATTGAACTCCGTTTCGATCCCAATGAGGTCAGGGTTACGCCTTGCCGTGCGCGAATCTTGGGTCAGAGTTGCGAAAGCATTGGGCAATCAGGGAAGGAGACGACAATGAAAGTGGCATGGGTAACGGGCGCCGGCAGCGGCATTGGCGAGGCCTGCGCCGAGGGCCTGGCGCAGGACGGTTATGTGGTGGTGCTGACCGGCCGCCGGAAAGAGCCGCTGGAAGCGGTGGCGGCGCGGATCAAGGCCGCCGGCGGCACGGCGCATGTAAAGCCGGCCGATCTGGGCAAGCCTGCCGCGGTGAAGAAGGTGGTGGATTTCATCCAGAGCAAGCTCGGCCGCATCGACCTGCTGGTGAACAATGCCGGGCTTAACATCACGGCGCGGGCCTGGGCAGATTTAACGCCCGAGGGCGTGCAGCAACTCATCGACGGCAATCTCGCCTCGGCCTTCTATTGCTCGATGGCGGTGCTGCCGATGATGCGGGCACAGGGCGGTGGGTTGCTGCTGCACACCGCGTCGATGGCCGGGCGCTTCGTCAGCCCGCTCAGCGGCGCGGGCTACACCGCCACCAAGCACGGGGTGGTGGCGATGAGCCATAGCCTGAACATGGAGGAATGCGGCAATGGCATCCGCTCCACCGTGATGTGCCCGGGCGAGGTCAACACGCCCATCCTGGACAAACGGCCGAACAAGCTGTCGGAGGCGCAGCGGGCGGAGATGGTGCAGCCGGAGGATTGCGCCAATCTGGTGCGCTACATCGCCGGCCAGCCCGCGCGTGTCTGCATCAATGAGGTGCTGATCACGCCGACGCGCAACCGGGGTTATCTGGCGGCGATGGCAAGGAAACTCTGAGGGATCAGATTCCGAAGAAGAGCAGGTCGATGGCGTTGCCGATGGCGGGGCGGATGGCTTCGGCCGAACCCACCGCCTCGCCCAAAGCCGGCAATGGCATCGAGACCATGAATCGCAGCATGAGCACGTGGTCGCGGCCCCCGATCATCAGCCGAGGCGAGGTCGGGCCGTTTTCCTCCGTCGTCGAGACAGGGCAGACGATGCGTTCGCGTCCACCAGTGACCGGCGCCTGCAGGACGCAGACAAAGGGGTAATGACGAAAACCCGGGATGCGGTGGCGGTGGAGCGCGAAATGCTCAGGCGCCGTTCTCATTGCGCCATGCCATCACCGCCTCGCCGAATGGGCCGTGTTGTTCGACGTGCCGGTCATAGGCTTCAGCCTCGACCCGCAACGCCTCTCGCAACGCCTCACGCCGTTTCGCATCCAGCGCTGCCACCAGGGCAGCCTCACTGACCGCCGAGACGTTGATCTTCGCCGCCCGCGCGCGGGCCATCAGGTCACTGTTGATGGTGACGCTGACGGTGCGGCGGGGCGCCTTGGTGTCGTGGGTCAGCGTGTCCATTGGGTGTTTTTACACGGGTGCCGGACCCGTGTGCAACATCATTCCTTCACCGCCCCGGTCAGACTGCTGACGTAGTAATCCACGAAGAACGAGTAGAAGATCGCCACCGGCAGCGAGCCCAGCAGGCTGCCCGCCATCAGCGCGCCCCATTGGTAGACATCGCCGGTCACCAATTCGGTCAGGATGGCCACTGGCACCGTCTTGTTCTCGCTCGATTGAATGAAGGCGAGCGCGTAGATGAACTCGTTCCAGCTCAGCGTGAACGAAAAAATGCCGGCCGAGATCAGCCCGGGCACCGCCAGCGGCAGGGTGATGCGGCGCAAAATCTGCAACCGCGTGGCGCCGTCGATCAGCGCGCATTCCTCCAGCTCATAGGGAATGCTCTTGAAGTAGCCGATCAACAGCCAGGTGCAGAACGGCACCAGGAAGGTGGGATAGACCAGGATCAGCGCCATCGGGCTGTCGAACAGTCCCAGCTGCACCACCATGGTGGCGAGCGGGATGAACAGGATCGATGGCGGCACGAGATAGGCGAGGTAAATCGCCAGCCCGACATATTGGCTGCCGCGGAACCGCAGGCGCTGGATGGCATAGGCCGCGAGCGTCGAGGCAAACAGCGACAGGCAGGTGGCTCCCACCGCGACACCCATCGTCGTCCACAGCCATTGCGGGTAGGACGTCTCGAACAGCAGCTTGCGGATGTGCTGTAGCGTGGGCGAGGTGATCCAGAACGGGTTGTGCGTGCCGAAATCATATAGTTCGGCATCCGGTTTGAACGCCGTCACCGTCATCCAGTAGAACGGGAAGAGCAGGATCAGCAGGAAGCAGCAGAGCGGGATCCAGAGCATGACCATGCGGCGCGCCCGGCTGTCCCACTGCATGGTCTCCGGGGCGGCGGTGGAGGCGTTGCTGGCCATCAGTCGTTCCCCTCGCCCTGCTGCCATTTCCGCCGCGCCAGCGCGAAGTACGAGAACAACGTGGCGAAGACCAGGAAGGGGATCATGGAGACGGCGATGGCCGCACCCTCGCCCAGCTGCCCGCCGGGGATGCCGCGCTGGAAGGCCAGTGTCGCCAGCAGATGGGTGGAGTTCACGGGGCCCCCTCGGGTGATGGCGTAGACCAGCTGGAAATCGGTGAAGGTGAAGATGATCGAGAAGGTCATCACGATGGCCAGGATGGGCAGCAGCATCGGGAAGGTGATGAAGCGGAAGCGCTGCCAGGCGGTGGCGCCATCGAGAAGTGCTGCCTCATAGAGGCTGGGCGAGATGGTCTGCAGCCCGGCCAGCAGCGAGATCGCCACGAAGGGAATCCCGCGCCAGACATTGGCCACGATCAGCGAAAACCGCGCCGGCCATTCACTGCCCAGAAAATTGATGTTGGTCTCCCGCCAGCCCAGCACATCGACGAAGACATAGGAGATGATGGAAAATTGCGGGTCGTATATCCACCAGAAGGCGATGGCCGAGAGCACCGTGGGCACGATCCAGGGCAGCAGGATAATGGCCCGGATCAATGATTTGAACGGCATGTGCTGGTTCAGAAGCAAGGCCAGCCACAACCCCAGGCCGAATTTCCCGATCGTGGCGATGCCGGTGTAGAAGACCGAGAAGAACACCGCGTTCCAGAAGATCGGGTCGGTGAAGAGATACTCGAAGTTTTCCAGCCCCACCCAGACGCCGCTGCGGCCGATAGTGGTGTCGGTGAAGGCCATGTAAATGCCAAGGCCGAGCGGGTAGGTGAGGAAGACGCCGAGCAGGCCGAAGGCAGGCAGCAGGCAGGCCACCACCAGCACGGCCTTGTTGTCGAAGAATTTCGTGAGCCAGCCGGGTTCGCGGCGGGTCTTCGACCAATGCAGTTCGGGTGCGGTGGTGACCGACATGGCGGCCTACCGCCGCCTGAAGAAGCGCGCGGCCCGGCGCTCCGCCTCACGTGCCGCGGCCTCGGGCGTTGCCTGGCCGGAGGCGACGGAGGCGCACATCTGCACCATCACGTAATCGGCGTTGGCGGCGGCCGAGCCTTCGCTGATCGGGCCTTTGAAGCCAAGCCAGAAATCCGAATCCATCGTGTCCTTGAAGATCGCGACCTTGGGGTCGCCGGTCCAGGTGGCCGAGGCGTTGTAGGCGTTGAGCGGCTGCGCCCAATACCCCAGATTGGCCTGCAGCCAGGGGTCGTATTGCGGCGCCTCCAGCATGAAGGCGAGAAAGGCCTTGGCCGCGTTGGGGAAGCGGCTGTGGCGGAACACCATGGAATTGAGCGTGAGCCCGGCCATGGGCGAGGTGCGGGCCAGGCCGCGCGGCAGCAACGTGTGCTCGGTGTCGGCCGCGATCGGCGCGGTTGCCGGGTCGTTCTTCAGGGCGAAATACAGCGAGACGCCGTTCGATGTGAGGAACAACTCGTTGGACGCATAGGCGCGGTTGTTGCTGATGTCGCCCCAGGCCAGCGTGCCGGGGATGAAGGTGGCGTAGAATTCCCGGAGCCAGTTCAGCGCCGCCACCGTCTCGCGCGAGTTGATGCCTGGCGTGCCGTCCTCATTCACCAGGAAGCCGCCATGCGACCAGATGACCCAGTTGGCGAAGCCATTGCCGTCGCCCACCGCATTGCCGAGCGCGAAGCCGGCCGGCTTGTTGTTCCGGCGCAGCGCCTGGCACAGCCGCAGCATGCCGGCATGATCCTCGGGCGGGCGTTCGAAGCCGGCCTCGTTCACCGCCGATTTGCGCCAGACCAGTGGGCCGCCGGAGGCACCGAAGGGCAGGCCGATCCAATTGTTGGAATTGTGCCGCTTGCCGTATTTCTGCGCCAGCTGCTTCCAGCCACCGTATTTGGCGCCGAGATACTCGGCCACATCGGTCAGCTCGATCAGCTTGTCCTGGAAGACATGCGGCGCCTCGTTGAAGCCGATGATGATGTCGGGCCCGGCGCCGGTATTGGCGGTCACACCGGTCTGCTGGGTGATGTCCTCCCAGGCGACGAAATCGACGCGCACCTGCACGCCGGTGGCGGCGGTGAAGCGCGCGGCATTGGCGCGGAAGACCTCCTCGTCCGGCTGCACGAAGCGGACGGGGCGCAGGACACGCAAGGTGGCGCCGGATTCCAGCGGCAGGCGGGGGGCGGGGACATTGGCCGCGGCGATGGTCTGCGCGCCCGCCTGCCCGGCGATCATGCCGGCGCCGAGGCCACCGATCAGGCGGCGGGTGATGTTGAAGGTCATGCGTTCACTCCCTTGTGCTGGGGCGGTTTAGAGCCGCTCTCCGGTTGTCTTGCTGAAAAGATGCGCCATCGCGGCCTGCGGCGCCACAGGAAGGATATCCCCCGGGCGCGCCGTGATGCGCTCGCGGAACACGCCGTTCACGGCGGTCTCCCCGATGCGCATCATGACCTGGGTTTCGCTGCCCATGGGTTCAACGATGACGACGCGAGCCTGCATGCCGTCGCCGGCGAGCCGAAAGTGTTCGGGGCGGATGCCGTAGACGGCGGGGCCGTCGGGGGCGTTTTGTTGTGGCAAGGGCCAGCTCACGCCATCAGGGGTGTGGAAGGCGCCGTGTTCGATGCGGCCTTCCAGCAGGTTCATGGCGGGGCTGCCGATGAAGCCGGCGACGAAGAGGTTGGCCGGGCGGTCGTAGAGTTCGAGCGGCGGGCCGGCCTGGCGGATATGGCCGAGTTCCATCACCACGATCTTGTCGGCCATGGTCATGGCCTCGATCTGGTCATGGGTGACGTAGACGGTGGTGACCTTGAGGCGCTGGTGCAATTCCTTGATCTCGGAGCGCATCTGCACGCGCAGCTTGGCATCGAGGTTGGAAAGCGGCTCGTCGAAGAGAAAGACCTGCGGGTTGCGCACGATGGCGCGGCCCATGGCGACGCGCTGGCGCTGGCCGCCGGAAAGCTGGCGCGGGTAGCGGTCGAGAAAATTCTCCAGGCCGAGAATTTTCGCGGCGCGGCCGACCTCGGCCTGCATGACGGCCATGGGCGCCTTCGCGAGCTTCATCGAGAAGGCCATGTTGTCGAAGACGGTCATGTGCGGATAGAGCGCGTAGTTCTGGAACACCATGGCGATGTCCCGGTCCTTCGGCGGCACGTTGTTGACCACGCGCTCACCGATGGAGATTTCGCCGCCGGTGATGTTCTCCAGGCCGGCCAACATTCGAAGCAAGGTGGATTTGCCGCAGCCCGAGGGGCCGACGAGGACGACGAATTCGCCATCATCGATATCGACGGACACGCCGTGCAGAACGGCGTTGGAGCCGTAGGATTTGCGGACGTCGCGGATTTGTACCGTCGCCATCAGAGTCTCGACACCATGGTTTCCTTCGACGTGATGAATTCCAGCAGCGCCGGCTGACCCGCCTTGGTCGCCGCGATGCCGCGCTGGATCGCCGGCACGATATCCTCGGGCTTTTCAACCCGCTCGCCATAGCCACCGAAGGCCCGCGCCATGGCAGCGTAATCGCCGGAAATATCGGTGGTGCGGTATTTCTCGGTGCTCAGCGCCATCACCTTCAGCTCGATGGCCATGGAAAAATTGTTCAGCAGGATGGAGAGGATGGGGATGCGCTCGCGCACCGCCGTCTCGAAATCCATCCCCGTGAAGCCGATGGCGGCATCGCCCCAGACATTGATGCAAAGCTTGTCGGGTGCGGCGAGCTTGGCGCCCATGGCCAGGCCCAGCCCATAGCCGAGCTGGGTGGTCTTGCCCCAACCCAGATACGAAAGCGGCGTGCGGGCGATCCAGAAGGGCGAGAGCTGGTCGCGCGGGCTGCCGGCATCATGGGTGATGATGGTGTTGTCGACATCGACCGTGTTCCACAGGTCGCGCAGCACGCGATAGGGGTTGAGCGGCGCGTCGTTGCAATCCCGCTTGGGCGCCCATTTCGCCAGCCAGGGGGCGCGAATGGCACGGATTTCGTCGGCGACAGGGGCGTGGTCGCGCGGGGCCAGCCCGGCCAGTTCGGCCAGCAGCGCGTCCAGCGTCAGCGCCGCATCGCCGACCAGGCCCATCTCCACCCGCACATCCTTGTTGAGATGATCCGGGTCGAGCGTCGCGTGGATGATGCGTTTGCCCTTGGGCATGGCCACGCCGAAGCTGGTTTCGGTGAAGGAACAGCCAATGCCGAAAATCACATCGGCGTGGTCGAGGAAATGCCGAACCGGGGCGGGAATGGCCAGGCCGCCGGAACCCAGCGCCAGCGGATGATCCTCGGGGAAGGAAGACTTGCCGCCGAGCGAGGTGGTGACCGGCGCCGCCAGCAACTCCGCCAGCGCCTTCAACTGCGGCCAGGCGCGGGCCCAATGCACGCCGGTGCCGGCATAGATCACCGGGCGCTTCGCCGCGCGCAGTGCCGCCGCGGCGCGGGCGACGTCATCGGGCGCCGGCGCATAGCGCGCGGTCAGCACCGGTTCATAGACCAGCTCGCCCGGAAATTCTTCCGCGAACATGTCGGTGGGGATTTCCACCAGCACCGGCCCGCCGCGGCCATTGCGAAGGCGGGAGAAGGCGCGGCGCATGATGTTCGGCACCTCGGCGGCGAGCGACACCGTCTCGGCGCTTTTGGTGATGCCGGCCATCTGCACGGTCGAGGAGAAATTCGGCTTGATCTGCGAAATCCGCCGCGCATAGCCCATGGGCAGCACCAGCACCGGAATGCTCTCGCCGTAACACTGCGCCACGCCGCCATAGGCGTTTTCCGCCCCCGGCCCGTGCTGCATGCAGAAGGCGCCGATGGTGCGGCCGGAGGTGACGCGGCTGATGGCGTCGGCCATGTGCAACCCGATCCGCTCCTGCCGCACCATCACGGGGCGGATGTCGATGGCGGCGCAGCTTTCGATCAGATGGTTCACGGGATAGCCGGTGAGCACCTCGATGCCCTCACGGCGCATGATCTCCGCGATCGCGTCGCCCACCTTCATGCGTATCCTCCCGCGGCCTTATGGCTCGCTTGCGGAGCAGGCTAGACCGGGGCCGCCGCCGCGCGCAACCTTAGGCCCACTGCCACAGCGCATGGAGCGATGATGCCCCCCCTGTCCGAGGCCGACCTCGCCGCCCGCCTGGCCCAGGCCGGCATCACACTGCCCAAACCCGAGCAGGATGACATTCGCGCGGCCTACGCCCTGCTGGCGCCGATGCTGGAGATGATCCGCCAGCCGCTGATCCCGCCCGCGGCCGAGCCCTCGGTGACTTTCGCGGCAGGCGCAGGCTGATGCACACCATCGCGGAAGCCGCGGCGCTGATCGCCGCGAAAAAGCTCTCCCCGGTCGAACTGGCGCAAGCCGGGCTGGCCCGGGCCGAGGCGCTGAACGACAAGATCCACGCCTTCATCCGCATCACCCCCGAGCCCGCGCTGGCCGCCGCCCGCGCCGCCGAGGCCAGGCAGATGTCGGGCAGCCTGCGCGGCCCGCTCGATGGCATCCCCATCGCCCATAAGGACATCTATTGCACCACCGGGATCGCCACGACCGCGCATTCCGCCCAGCTGATCGACCATGTCCCCACGGAGGACGCGACCACGGTGCGCATGCTGGCCGAGGCCGGCGTGGTATCCCTCGGCAAGCTGGCGACGCATGAATTCGCCTTTGGCGGCCCCAGCTTCGATCTGCCCTGGCCGCCGGCCCGCAACCCCTGGGACACGACGCGCTTCACCTCCGGCTCCTCCTCCGGCACCGGGGCGGCGGTGGCGGCGGGCATCATCATGGGCGGCACGGGGTCCGACACGGGTGGCTCCATCCGCGGCCCGGCGGCGCTGTGCGGCATCGCCGGCCTGAAGCCGACCTATGGGTTGTGCCCGCGCACCGGCATCCTGCCCCTGGCGCAAACGCTGGACCATGCCGGCCCCATGGCATGGACGGTCGAGGATGTAGCGCTGATGCTGCAAGCCATGGCCGGCCACGACCCTGCCGACCCGGCGAGCGCCAGCAAACCGGTGCCGGATTTCCACGCCGGCCTGGCGGCGGGGGTGGGCGGCAAGCGCATCGGCGTGGTTCGCCACTTCCATGAACGCGACAACCCCGCCAGCGCGACCACGCTGAAGGCCATGGAAGCCGCGCTGGCCGTGCTCAAGACCGAGGGCGCCACGGTGGTGGATGTCACCCTGCCCCCGCTGGCCGAATTCAATGCCACCGGCTGGGTCGTTCTCGTCGCCGAGGCCTATGCGGTGCATGAGCACTGGATGCGAACCGCGCCGGAGAAGTATGGCGAGTTCCTGCGCCACCGCCTCGCACTCGGCGCGCTGCTGAGCGGCGCCGACTACCTCCAGGCGCAACGCCGCCGCCGCGACCTGATCGCGCGGACCGAAGCCGCCACCGCCGATGTCGATCTGCTGGTGACCGCCGCCGCCATGGGCGAGGCGCCGGTGATCGAAACCGTGCCGAAATGGGCCAGCCTGCTGGCCCCCAACTTCACCATCCCGTTCAACGTCACGGGCTGGCCAGCGCTGAGCGTCTGCACCGGCTTCGGCGAGGGCGGGCTGCCGCTGTCCATGCAGATCGTGGGCAAGCCCTTCGACGATGCGGGGGTGCTGGCGGCAGGGCATGCGTTCGAACGCGCGACCGGGTTCCGGGGGCGGAGGCCGGGGGTTTGAGGCGGCGCGGGTGGCCCTTGGGGAAGGCGCTGCCTTCCCCAAACCCCAACCGCCAGGAGCCACGGGCTCCTGGACCGCGGGGGTTTTTGATCGGAGTTTGAGAGAGGGGGCCAGAGCGACCGCTGGCGTCGCGGTGGCGCACGCCCCCTCTCTCAAACTCCGATAAACTCATGGGATACAAGGGCCTTTCGGCCCTTGGCGGATGGGGGTCTGGGGGAAGGCAGAGCCTTCCCCCAGCGCCACAAGCACCCCCCTCAAGCCACCGCCACCCGCACCGGCGGCGGCTCGTGTCGTCTGAGCGCCAGCACCGCCACCGCCGCGATCAGGCAGGCCACCCCTGCGGCGTTGAAGGCTGGCAGGTAGCTGCCCAGGTTGTCGCGGCTCATGCCGCCCATGACGGCGGCGATGCCGGCGCCGATCTGGTGGCCGGTGAACATCCAGCCGAACATCAACGGTCCCTTGTCGCGGCCGAAATGCTGGGCGGCCAGTTTCACCGTGGGTGGGACGGTGGCGATCCAGTCCAGCCCGTAGAAGATGGCGAAGATGGAGAGGCCGTAGAGCGAGAAATCGCTCATCGGCAGCCAGAGCAGCGAGAGGCCGCGCAACCCGTAATACCAGAACAGCAGTTTGCGGCAGTCGTATCGGTCGGACAGCCAGCCGGAGAAGATGGTGCCGACGAAGTTGAAAGCGCCCATCAGGGCCAGCACGCCGGCCGCTTCCACCTCGCCCATGCCGTAATCGGCGCAGAGCGGCACGAAATGGGTCTGCACCAGGCCGGCGGTGGAAAGGCCGCAGATCAGGAAGGTGCCGAACAGGATCCAGAAGGCGGGGCTGTTCGAGCCTTCGGCGAGGCCGGAGATGGCGGTGTTGAAGGCGTTGTGGGCGGGGTGCGGCGGCGGCGGGGTGATGCGGTCCTCGCCATAGGCCGGCTGGTTCACATCCGCGGGGTGGCTGGTGCCGAACAGCACCATCAGCAGCCCGGCCGCGGCGCAGATGGCAAGGCCGGGCACCAGCGCCTCACGCCAGCCACCATCCTGCGCCATCCAGGCGGCCAGCGGCAGGAAGATGATCTGGCCGGAGGCCCCGGCCGCCGTCAGCATGCCCACCACCAGCCCACGGCGGGCGACGAACCAGCGATTGGCGACGGTGGCGCCCAGCGCCAGCACCGTCATCCCGGTGCCGATGCCCGTCATCACCCCCCAGGTCAGCCAGAGCTGCCAAATTTGCGTCATGAACAGCGACAGGAAAACGCCCATGAAGGAGAGGATCATGGCCAGCGTCACCACCCGCACCAGCCCGTAGCGTTGCAGCAGTGCGGCGGCGAAGGGCGCCATCACGCCGAAGAGCAGCAGGCGCAGGCCGAGCGGGCCGGAGATGGCGGCGGTCTCCCACCCTGTTTCGCGCTGCAAGGGCAGGATGAGCACGCCCAGGATGCCCAGCGCCCCGGCCGAGGCCAGGGCGACGAGGAAGGTGATGGCCACCATCAGCCAGCCATAATGGATGCCGCGCCGCGCCAGGAAGGGTGCCAGTTGCAAGGCGAACATGAAGGGCTCTCCGGTTCAGCAACCAAGACTAGCCATGGCCGCCGCCGCCGCGCAAACCCGGCACGCGAAAACGGCGGCCGAGGCTTGCGCCCGGGCCACCGTCTCCTGCGTCGGGATCCCCATCCCGGCACGTCCGGGCCGCGCCGGGGCGCGGCCCTCAAGGGCTTCAGGCGATGAAGATCTGGTTGAAAAACTGCGCCGTGGTGAAGTTCTCGATGAACACGCCGCCGCCGCCGGGGCCGAAACCCAGGGTGTCGATGGTGACGATCACGCCGCCATTCCAGTCCAGCGCCCAGAGGTTGGACTGCGCGATGCCCGAGACGGCGAACCAGTCCGCTTCCCCGCCGGCATTCATGTCCTTGATCACATCCCAGACCCCGGCCTCGAAATCCCCGACGGCGAAGCCGAAGAAGTCGGTGCCGGTGCCGCCGTAGAGGACATCGGCACCCTTGTTGCCGAGGATGATGTCGCTGCCTGCCGCGCCATGCAGCGTATCCGCGCCGAGGCTGCCGATGAGCGTGTCATCGAAGCTGGAGCCGATCACGCCGGCGATGCCGGTGTAGCTGTCGCCGGCGGCGTCGCCGGTGTTCAGCCAGGGGAAGTCCAGCCGCACCGTCACGGCCGCGGCCGCGGTGTAGTAGCTGGCGAAGTCGATGCCGCCGCCGCCGACCAGGCTGTCGGCCCCGGCGCCACCGACCAGCGTGTCGCTGTCCGCCCCGCCATCGAGCGTGTCATTGCCATCCTCGCCGAGGAGGACGTCATTGCCCGCATTGCCGGCCACGTAGTCGAAGCTGCCGCCGGCATGGATGGTGTTGGCGCCGCCATCGCCGACCAGGAAGTCGAAGAACCCGGTGCCGATCAGCCCCTCGACGCCGGAGTAGCTGTCGCCCGCCGCGTCGCCGGTGTTCAGCGAGGGGAAGTCGAGCCGCGCCGTGACACCGGCCGCGGCACCGGCGTAGCTCGCGAAGTCGAAGCCGGCGCCGCCGATCAGGCTGTCCGCCCCGGCGCCGCCGACCAGCGTGTCGCTGTCCGCCCCGCCATCGAGCGTGTCATTGCCATCCTCGCCGAGGATCAGGTCATTGCCCGCATTGCCGGCCACGTAGTCGAAGCTGCCGCCGGCGAGGATGGTGTTGGCCTGGTCGTCGCCGACCAGGAAGTCGAAGAAGGCAGTGCCGATCAGGCCCTCGATGCCCGAGTAGCTGTCGCCCGCGGCATCGCCGGTGTTCAGCGAGGGGAAGTCGAGCCGGGCCGTGACGCCGGCCGCGGCACCGGCATAGCTGGCATAGTCGGTGCCAGTGCCGCCGATCAGGCTGTCGGCCCCGGCGCCGCCGATCAGCGTGTCGCTGTCCGCGCCGCCATCGAGCGTGTCATTGCCGTCCTCGCCGAGGAGCAGGTCGTTGCCGGCATTGCCGGCCGCATAGTCGCCGCTGCCGCCGGCGCGGATGGTGTTGGCCAGGCCGTCGCCGACCAGGAAGTCGAAGAAGCCGCTGCCGATCAGGCCGCCGATGCCGACATAGCTGTCGCCCAGCGCCTCGCCGGTGTTGAGCCAGGAATAATCCAGCCGCGCCGTCACCCCCTGGGTGGCCTGGGCGTAGCTGGCGAAGTCCTGCGCGTCGCCGGTCAGGGTGTCGGAGCCCGCGCCACCGATCAGCGTCTCGGCGCCGGTGCCGGAGATGATGAGGTCATCCCCCGCCCCGCCATTGAGCGTGGAGCCCTGGGCGGCATTGCCATAGAGCGTGTCGTCGCCGGCGCCGCCATCGAGGCTGGAGGCGAGCAGCGCGTTGGTGAAGAGGATATTCGCCGTGGTGTTG
The DNA here is from genome assembly GCA_021732665.1 of Acetobacteraceae bacterium. Classification (GTDB taxonomy): domain Bacteria; phylum Pseudomonadota; class Alphaproteobacteria; order Acetobacterales; family Acetobacteraceae; genus Rhodovarius. Next base: position 12,461 of record JAKFUL010000018.1, on the reverse strand, counting down.
CCGAACAGCGTGGTGGCGCTGCCGGTCAGGCGGCCGATCTCGACTTCCGGCGAGATGGTCCAGCCATTCACCGTGACGAAGGCCGTGTCGGTGCCGCCATTGGTGCGCTCGAAGATCAGGTCGCTGGCGCTGGTGATGGTGTAGGTGTCGTTGCCAGTGGTGCCCATGGTGATGGCACCGGGCGCCAGCGCCACGTCGTTCAGCCGCACATTCTGGTTGGTGAAGCTGATCCACTGGATGCCCGAGAGCTGCTGCTCGCCATCGGGCGTGGTCACCACGTAGTTGCCATTGCCCTTGTTGACGATGCTCGCCTGGAAGCTGGCGACATCGAACTGGACGATGTTGTTGCCATCGCCGCCGATCACCTGGTCGGAGCCCTGGCCGGCGCGGAAGATGTCGTTCCCCCGCCCGCCGATCATGCTGTCATTGCCGGTGCCGCCGATGAAGAGGTTGCCCGCCTCGCCGCCGAACAGGATGTCGTCGCCGCCCCGCCCATCGAGCACAGTGAAGGCGTCGGTGCCGATTGCGATGTCATCGCCCTGGGTGCCGGTGAAGCTGATGGTGCCCGGTGCGAGGATCACCGGCGGCAGCGCATCCAGGCGGCCGAAGGCGCCGGGCATCTGGGCCTGGCCGGGGTGGTAGTTGATCCCGGTCAGCGGGCCGTTCTGCGGCTGGTAGCCGTTCAGCACGATGGCCGAGTTCGGGCCGAAATAGAGGACGTACTGGCCATTCACCAGGCCGGTCGCGGTCGGCGCCGCATAGCCCCAGACCTCGATGGTGTCGCCGCGGCCGGGATTGAAATTCTCGATCCACTGCACCCCGTCGCCCACCTGGTAGTTCACGGTGGAGAGGCCGCTGATCTTGATGTGGTCGCCCACCGTGTAGCTGGTGGCGACGCTGCCATTCGCGGTGGCGGTGCCGTTGTTCGGGCCGCCGACGAAGACGCCCTGGCCGTCCAGCGCGTCGTCGCCCCGCCCGCCGGTGATGATGGCGTTGCCGGAGTTCGACGTGATGATGTCGTTCTGGATGCCGCCGATCAGCAGGTCGTAGTTCCAGGCATTGTTGCCGCCGCCCAGGCCCTGGAAGTTGTTGGAGCCGAGGCCCTGGAAGTTGTTCGGGCCGCAGCCGCCGATGATGATGTCGCGGCCGCCGGTGCCCTCCATGATGTTGGAGCCGCCGCCGCCCACCAGGATGGCGCCCGAGGAGCCGGAGCCCTGCAGGTTGTTCGAGCCGGTGCCGCCGATGAAGTACACCGGGGCGCCGCCATTGCCGACCATGCTGTAGGAGCCGTTGCCGCCGATGGCGTAGGCGCCGCCCTGGAAGTTGTAGCTGCCGCCGCCATCGGGCAGGTAGGTCGGCGCCTGGCCCTGGAAGCCCACGCCGGTGTAGTCGAGGCCGGCATTGATCTGGGTGATCTCCTGGCCGAGGGCCAGGGTGAAGACATCGGTCAGGCCGGTGCCGGGGTTCACGTCGCTGTCGCGCGGCCCTTGGGTGCCGGCGACCTTGGGCGAGGTGAAGACCGTGCCGTCGGGGTTGGTGAAGCGCAGCACGTAGTCGGCGGGCGACAGGCCGTCCAGGAGGTACTGACCCTGGGCGTTGGTGTAGCCCACCGCGGCGATCAGGCCGGTGGTGGTGATGAGCTCCACCTTGATGCCCTCGAACACCGCATCCGGCAGCTTGTAGGTGCAGATGCCCGGCGGCAGGTCTAGGAAGACCGAGCCGGAGACCTTGCCGGTGCCGGCGAAGCCGGCGTCGATGGTGAGGTCCGTCTGGCCCGAGAGCAGGCGGATCCCCGGCGCCACGCCGGCGGCGTTGGGGTTGCTGTCGATGGCGCGGTCATTGCCCACCAGCGGCAGGGTGATGACGTAGCCGTTCGGCCCGGTGAACTCGACATGGTACTCGCTCGGCTTGTAGCCGGTGAAGAGGTAATAGCCGTTGCCGTCCGTGGTGGTCGTGCCCACGGTCGCGCCGGTGCGGTCGTCGATCAGGTTGACGGTGACGCCGGCCAGGCCGGGCTCCAGGAATTGCTGGATGCCGTCCTTCTTGATGTCGAGGAAGGCGCGGTCGCCGATGGTGACGGGGCGATACATGCCGGCATCGATGGTGAGATCGACGTCGCCGGAGAAGTAGGTCCGGGACGGCGCCAGGCCGGTGGCGGGCACCGGGTCGCTGTCGATGGTGTCGTTGAGGCCGACATCGCGGTCGGTGATGACGAAGCCCGGCGGCGTGGTGAAGCGGACCTGGTATTCCTGCGGCCGCAGCCCGTCGAACAGGTAGCTGCCATTGGGCGCCGTGGTGGTGGTGGCCACGACATTGCCGGCGCCGTTCAGCAGCTCGACCTTCACGCCGCCGAGATTGGTGTCCTCGGCGTCCTGGATGCCGTTGCCGTTCTGGTCCTCGAAGACGCGGTCGCCGATCTTCACCGGGATGTAGAAGCCGCCATCCTGCGTGAGGTCGCTCTGGCCCGAGCTCAGGGTGATGGGCGTGGTCTCGCCCGTCGTCGGGTTGGGGTTGCTGTCGGTCGCGGGCGTGCCCTGGCCGGTGATGGTCGGCACATAGCCGGCCGGCGCCGTCCAGATTTCCTTGTAGCTGCCCGGCGGCACGATGAAGAGGTAGGCGCCGTCGGCGCCGGTGGTGGCGGAGGCCACCTCCAGCCCGGTGATGGTGTTGATCAGCTTGATCGTCACGCCGGCCAGCGGCGTGTCGCCGGCATTCTGGATGCCGTCGCCATTGCGGTCGGTGAAGGCGGTGTCGCCGATCCTCACCGGGCGGTAGAGGCCGCTATCGACCGTGCGGTCGTCATCGCCGGAGATATAGGTCTTGATCGGCGAGATGCCGGTGGTCTGGTCGGTGTCGCTGTCCAGCGGCTCGCCCAGGAGCGTGTTGCCGTTGACATTGGCGGCGGTGAACTCGAAGCCTGCGGGCTTCACCACCTGGATGTGCCATTGGCCGGGCGGCAGGCCGGTGAAAAGGTAGTTGCCATTGGCATTGGTCTGCATCGTGCCGCGCACGATGTTGTTGCCGTCGAGCAGGTTGACGGTGACGTTGGCCAGGTTGGTGTCGCCGGCATCCTGCACGCCGTTGCCGTTCTGGTCCTCGAAGACGCGGTCGCCGATCTTGATCGGGATGTAGAGGCCGACGTCGCGCGTCAGGTCGGTCTGGCCCGAGGCGATGCTGAAGCCCGGGGCCACGCCGGTGGCGGGGTTGGGGTCGCTGTCGGTCGCCGCCGTGCCCTGGCCCGAGGGCGTGAAGACATAGCCGGGGGCGGTGATGAACTCCTCGTGGTAGGAGCCGGGCGGCAGGTTGGTGAAGAGGTAGCTGCCATCGGGCGCCGTGACCGTGGTGTAGGTCTCGGTCGGGAAGTTGTCGTTGATCAGCTTGACGGTCACGCCGCCCACGCCGGTGTCCTCGGGGTCCTGGACGCCGTTGCCGTTCTTGTCGTCGAAGGCGTAGTTGCCGATGGTGACGGGGAGATAGACGCCGGCATCGACCGTGTTGTTCGTGGTGCCGGCGGGCAGGGTGTAGCTGCCGGTCTTGCCGGTCACCGTGTTGGCGTCGCTGTCCTTCGCGTCATCGCCGCCGGGGACATCCTGGCGGGTCAGCTTGTAGCCGCCGGACGTGACGAACTGCACGCCATAGGTGCCGGGCGGCAGGTTGTCGAAGAGGTACTTGCCGTTGGCGTCCGTCGTCGTGGTCTTGCCGGAGATCGCCATGCCCATCGCGTCGAGCAGGTTGACGGTGATGCCTTGGACGCCGCCCTCGCCACCATCCAGCAGGCCATTGCCGTTGTTGTCGAGGAACACCGTGTCGCCGATGGCGACGGGCTGCCAGAAGCCGGCATCGAGCGTCGTCTCGACCTCGCCCGAGGTGTAGAGGCGGGTGGGCGTCAGCCCTTGCGGGTTGATGTCGCTGTCATTGGCGTCGTCTGTCTGGTTCGGCGCGGTGATCTGGTAACCGGCGGGTGTCGTGAACTTCACGCCATAGACGCCCGGCGGCAGGCCGGCGAAGGTGTAGTTGCCATTCGCGTCGGTCTGCACGGGGTTCACGCCGGCGATCTGGTTGCCGTTCACATCGACCAGCGTGACGGTGACGTTCTGGATGCCGACCTCACCGAGGCCGCCCTGAATGCCGTCGCCATTCACGTCGTAGAAGACTTTGTCGCCGATGCTCAGCGGCTGGTAGAAGCCCGCGTCATGCGTGCGGTCGTCATCGCCCGAGACCAGGGTGATGGACGGGCCGGTGCCGCTGGGCGTGCCGGTGCCGTTGGGGTCGCTGTCATTGTTGGTGGTGGCGCCGAAGCCCTGCTTGGTGAGGACGAAGGTGCTGCCGTTGGGGGCGGTGAAGCGCTCGGTGTAGGTGCCGGGGCGCAGGCCCTCGAAGAGGTAGAGGCCGCCATTGGTCGTGGTGGCGGTGGCGATGGGGATCGGGTTGCCGGCGGCGAAGAGCTGCACGGTCACCCCGTCCAACCCATTCTCGCCCAGGTCGAAGGTGCCGTTGCCATTGGCGTCGATGAAGGCCTGGTTGCCCAGCTTGGCCGGGATGTAGAAGCCGGCATCGATCGTGTTGTCGGTGTCGCCGGAGAACAGCGTGCGCGGCGCCGTGGTGCCAGTGGTGTTGTTCAGCCCGGCGACGACAGCGTCGCTGTCCGTGGCATCATTGCCGCCCTGGTCGTTGGGCGTGAGGACGTAGCTGCTGCCATTGGGCGCGGTGAAGCGCACCGAATAGGTGCCGGGCACCAGGTTGGTGAAGCTGTACAGGCCCTGGCCATCGGTGAACTTGGGGGCACCGACGACATTGCCGGCGCTGTTCAGCAGCTCGACCTTCACATTGGCCAGCACGCTGGCCGGGCCGTCATCGGCCACGCCATTGCCGTTCACGTCGATGAAGGCGGTGTCGCCCAGATTGACCAGGCGGTAGTAGCCGGCGTCGTGGGTCAGATCGACGGCATTGTCGATCAGCGTGACGGTCTGCCCCGTGCCATTGGCGGAGGGGTCGCTGTCATTGTCGGTGGCCAGGCCGCTGCCGGTGGGCGAGCGGAACCAGAGGCCGGGGATGCTCGGCGTGACCGGCATCGAGAAGGTCTCGGAATAGACGCCGGGGACCAGATTGTCGAAGAGATATTTGCCGTCGCTGCCCGTGGTGAAGGAGCTGACGGTCACGCCATTGGCGTCCAGCAGCGTGACGGTGACGCCGGCCAGCCCCTGGTCGACGCCGGTGAAGATCCCGTTGGCGTCGCGATCCTCGAAAATCTGGTTGCCGATCTGGGCCGAGACGACCGTGGTGTCCACCGTCCTGGTGATCACCGGCATGGGCGTGTTGGGGTTCACGCCATAGGGGTTGGTGCCGACCAGCGGCTCCAGGCTGGCCGTGTTGGTCAGCAGATTGCCGCGGACATTGCCGGCGAAGCCCGGGGTGACCTGGGCCACGACCTCGACGACGACGGTGTCCGGCCCGGCATTGTTGTTGCCGATATTCTGCACCGTGCCGAAGTTGAAGGTCACGGTCTGGCCGCTCGGCGTGCCGGCGGCGTTCACGGCGAGGAGCGAGCCGGTGATGTCGCTGTCGATGGAAACGACACGGGACGAGACGTAGCTGAGCCCGGGCTCCAGGAGGTCCTTGATGATCAGGTTCTGGCTGCCCTCGCCGAGGGTCGCCGTCAGCAGGTACTTCACCGTCTCGCCCACGGCCACGTTGGCCCCGGTGGTGAAGGGGTTGTCGGTGCTGTTCAGCTGCTTCGCCACGTCATCGACGATGAGGACGTCGAGCCTGGCGTCGTCGCTGTCGGTGAAGGTCCGGCCCGGCGCATCCACCTGGCCCGGCGCATGGGTCTGGTAGTCGAGATTGGCGATGTTGAGGATCTGCTGCGTGCTGACCACATTGTCCAGCAGCCTGACCTTGTAGGACAGGGTGATGGAGGAGCCGAGTGCCAGGCTGTCGGCATGCAGGGTCAGCTTGCCGGCACCGTCGATGCCGCCGGTCACGCCGCTGGGCAGCGTGCTCAGGCTGTTCGCCACATAGCTGACGCCGGCGGGCAGCACATCGGTCAGGTCCAGGTCATAGGCGATGGCCGAGCTCCTGGCCGCATCGCCGCCGCCCAGGTGGTTGATGGTGATGGTGAAGGTGGCGATGTCGCCGGCATCGCCATTGGGCCGCCCGCTGTCGAAGCTGGCGCTCTTCTGCACGTCCAGCTTGGGCTCGACGAAGTCGACGCTGGTCTGGGCCGTGGCGTCGATGCCGTTATCGGCGGTGACGCGGGCCGTGTTGGTCAGCACATCCGAGCTCTCATTGCCCGCCACGTTGGTGGCGCGGGCATCGAGGGTGATGATGATGGTGTCGGCGTCGCTGCCCGAATTGTCGGGCTTGTTGTAGACGGTGCCGAAGCTCCAGGTCATCAGATCCTGGACGTTGGGGTCGCCGCCCACATTGCTGGAGACGAGGTTCGCGCTGGTCAGCTTCGTGGTGAAGCCGGCATCGGTGTAGAGGTTGTTGCCGAAGGTGATCACGGCCGTGCCCGGCACATAGACGAGCTGGCCCGAGGCGCCGGCGGTGATCACATCGGGCAGCAGGTCGCTGATCTTCAGGTTCTGGATCTGGCCTTCGGGCAGCGTCACCTTGATCTGGTAGGTGACGACCTCGTTGACCTTCACATCCGGATTGGTGCCGTTGAACTGGCTGGAACCGGTATCGGCATAGCTGGTCGAAAGGATGGTCTTCTCGATCAGCGGCGAGGCGACGGTGACCTTGGCGTCATCGGTCCTGGTGTAGCTGCGCTCGTCTGGGTTGGCGCCGGGGGTGGTGGTGCCGGTCACGCTCGCGACATTGGTGATCACCTGGTTGGCGATCGCATTGTCGGTCAGCTTGGCCTGGAAGGTGAACCTGATCTGCTCGCCAATGCCCAGGCGGGTGGCGGCGAGGGCCACGGTGCTCTGGTCGGCGCTGGCGCTGCCGCCCTTGACGATGGCGGTGCCGGAGGGGCCGGAGACGAGGGTGACCGAGCCGGGCACGAAGGCCGCATTGGGCGGCAGCTGCGCCAGCACGTCGTCGATGATCGACAGGTCATAGGCGGCCGCGTCGTAGTAGTCGTCGCGCCGGTTGGTGACGGTGACGGTGTAGGTCACCGTGTCTGCCGCATCCGCCGTGGTGGGGTTGACGGTCTTGACGATGCGCAGATCGGGCTCGACCACCTCGATCCTGGCGTCATCGCTCACGCTGATGCGGCCGCCGGGGACGTTGGGGTTGTCGGCGCTCAGCGTGGCGACGTTGGTCAGCACGTCGCCCGCGGCGTTGCTGTCGTCCTTCGACAACACGCCCACGACCTGGACAGTCACGACATCCTTGTTGTCGTTGACGTTGTCGACGGTGTTGGTGACGTTGCCGAAATTGAACAGGTAGCCATTGCCGTTCAGCGTGCCGGCGGCGCCGACGCTGAGGCCCGCCCCACCCGAGAGATTGGCGCCCACCGCGGTCACCACGGCCGAGACCGGGGTGATCAGGCCGTTTGAGCTGGGAAGCAGGTCGGCCAGCGTCACCGCGGTCAGCCTGCCCTCGGGCAGCCGCACGGTGATGGTGTAGGTGACCTGCTCGCCGATCGCCAGGTCGTCGATATTGCCATCGCCCTGCGCCTTGGTGGTGTCGGCCAGCGAGGTGGCGGTGACGGCCTTGTCGATGGTCGGCAGCACCGTGACATTGGCGGTGTCGCTGTCGGGCAGGCTGTCGAAATCCTTGCGGTCGATGCCGCCCTCTTCGGCCGCGTATCTCACGATCTGCGCGGTGTTGGTCAGGCCCGTGTTGGGCGCGGCCAGGGTGTCGATCAGCTTCAGGTCATAGGTGATGACGACGATGTTCTTGCCGCTCGTCGCGTCATAGGCGCCGATGCCGCCCATGTTGGGGGCGTCGTCAATCGTCAGGCCGGCGCCGAACAGATCGCCGTTGTAGCTCAGCGCCGCACCCGTGCCGTCGGTGACCTTGAGGTTCAGCGTCGCGGGGTTGAGGGTGAAGCCGGTGGGGACGTCATCCCTGATGGTGGCGTCGAAGGCGCCCTTCCAGCCCTGGCCGCGGTTCTCGACGATGACGGCGAAGGAGACGGTGTCGCCGGCATCGGCATAGGTCAGGTTCGCGTCGACCGGCTTGGTGGCCAGGCTGGTGCTGGTGATGGGGGTGGCGACATTGAAGCGCACGCCGCCGCTGCCCGGCGCGGTGAAGGCGACCGGGCCGATCGTGCCATCGCCCAGAGTGGCGTTGGTGTAGACGCCCAGCGGGTTGTCCACGCCGATCACGCCCTTGGTGATCTTCAGCGCCGGCTCGGTCAGCACGAATTGGATGATGTCGTTGGTCCTGGAGACGGCGTCGAAGCTGTTGGTCTCGAAGGAGGTGACCTGGTTGGTCAGCAGCAGCCCGTCGCCGAAGGGCCGGTCATTCACCCGCAGGGTGACCAGCAGGTCGAGCAGGGTGCGCGGATAGTTCGGGTTGGTGACGTCGCCGAAATCGAGCGTGAAGGAATTGCCGTTCGGGCTGACCGAGATGTTCGGCGTCTTGCCCGGGACATTGTCGTGGAAATTGTCGGAGGGGCCGAACTTGATCACGCCCACGCCGGGGGAGGAGGCGTCGGAGACGGCGGAGAAGCTGTATTCCAAGGCGCCGCCGGACGTGTTGTTGGCATCGGGGTTGGCGGCGGTCAGCACCGGCAGCGGCAGGAAGTCGGTCAGCTTCACCTGATGCGCGGAGGTGAGCGGCATGTCGAGCTTGAGGCGGAAGGTGATCAGGTCACCGGCCTGGATCTTGGGCGCGTTGGCGAAGTCGACCGTGCCCTTCGAGGTGTCGCCATTGATGGCGTAGATCGACTTGTCGACCTGGCTGACCGGCAGGGTCACGCCGGCGGCGCTGTCATCCTCGATGTAGTTGTTGGTGAGGAAGACCTTGCCACCATAGAGAACCGAATTGCCGACCGGGTCGCCCTGGTCGACCATGCGGTCGAGGCCAGGGGCGATCGGGCCGGTGTAGTTGGTGTCGATCGTGGTGTGGAACTTCACCAGGATCAGCGGCGGGGTGTAGTCGGTGGCATGCGGCACGGCGCCCACGCCGCCGCCATTGCCATCCAGCACGGCATCGGTCACCAGCGGCCAGAGCCCTGAATTCTTCGCGTCGATCAGCGTCTGGGCGATGTCGAAATTGATCGGCGTGGTGCCGGCCGCGGTCTTGGCCAGGGCGCCGGCGCCGCCCACGCCCACGCTGTACACCACCGCGCCGTCATAGATCAGCTGGCCACCCTCGTAGATCTTCACCGTGGGGGTGAAGCTGGCATCGAAGGTCTGGCCGTCGCCCAGCGTATCCTTGACGATGGTGTTCTTCATCTCGAAGTAGTTCGAGATCTGGCCGTCCAGCGTGTATTCCAGCGTGCCGTTCTTCTGCCAGTCGGGCACGCCATTGCCGTTCGCGTCGCCGTTGATCAGCGCCACGCTCTTCTGGATGGCGATGGACTGCGCGTCGACGACGTCCTCGGGGTCGGGAGGGTTGATGTTGATCTTGGTCGGGTTCTGGTCGCGGCCGTCGATCGGCTTCCAGTCGGCCGTCAGGCTGGCATTGTCGCGCAGCGGGTAGAAGGCGCCGGTGGCGGGGTCGAGGACGGGCTGGCCGGCTTTGGGGCCCAAGCTGTAGAAGAATTCCGGGACGAACCAGTCGATGTCCAGCGCCGGCACCTGGCTGCCGCCGGTGATGGTGCCGCTGAAGGTGCCGGTGACGGTCTGCGTACCATCGGCATTCCGCACGACGGTGACGGTGCCGGGCAGGGCCGGGTTGATGGTGTTGTTGGCGTCAATCAGCCGGGGCGTCCCGATGATCTCCACGCCATCGGGCAGGATGTTCTTCAGCACGACATTGGTGAAGGTCTGGCCCTGGGCGAAGATGCCCTTGGTGAGCCATTCGCGCGGGTAGGAGGGGCCGGTCGCGGTCTCCTGCTCGGGACCGTTATAGATCACGTCCAGCAGGGCTACGGTCGGGTCGATGTTCACCGTGGCCGTGGGGCCGGGGATGATCGGGTCGGCCCCCGGGTTGTTGAACTCATCGGCGCCATAGGCGAAGCCGCCCGTCGCCTTGATCGCCAGCAACTGGTTGAGATCGGCCAGGTTGGAGATGTTGAAGGTCAGCTTGATGTCGGCCGGGGTCTGCTCGGTGGTGAAGCTGCCGAAGGGCAGTTGCAGCACCAGCAGCGTGTCGCCGGGGTTGCCGAAGACGATGACCGGGTTGCCCGCCGTGTCGCGGGCGAAGGGATGGGTCGCGCGGCCGTCGGCGTCGAACTGCACCGGTGGCCTGGCCACCGACGCGCCGAGATAGGTCGCGGAGACGAAGGTGAGGCCGTCATTGACCGGGTTGTTGCCCACGCCGGCGCCGTCGATGCCGTTGGTCGGCAGGATGACGTCGATATAGGGCGCGTATCCCGTCTCCGCCCCCGTGCCTGTGTTGTCGAACGTCAGCGTCACGGTCTGCTGCGTTCCGAGGAACGCGGAGAGCGTGGAGGTATCGAAGGAGACGACAGGGGTGGCGGCCATTCTGGGGGGGAGCCTTTCGCTGAGACGACGTCGCAAAATCCGGGATTGATCCCGCTTCTGCAGCGAGGCTTAACGGCTCCCTAATTCGTGAGCAAGAGGAAAATCTGGGATTTGTCTCTTTTTTCGAGACATTTGTCGCTTTCTGCTATCTGAAGCGATCACGTTTTTGTGTTTTCAAGGGCTTAGGCCATATCGCCGCTTGTCAACATCGCAAAAAAACTTTGGCCCCGCCAGGGGCCTCGCCACCTCGGGTTGTAAACCAGCCCCAAGCCTTGGCAATGCGCACCCGTACTCCGGCCTCTACGCCACCTTCCCCAGACCCGACCCGGCAAATGATTCCGAGTTGGGCGATCTCTGGACTCTATTGTTGTAGTCCAAGCGGCGTATCTTGAGACCCACCACGGAATAGAGGCAGGTATGAGCAAAATGCGAAGAGTGGCTGTGGTCACCGGGGGTGCCCGCGGACTGGGCCTGGCCATTGCCCGGTATCTCTCAAATAACGGATATCATATCGCTATATGGGATAGAGATTCAGCTGCCCTGGCCAGCGCCGCCCATGCGCTGGGGTGCCACGCCCAGGCGATGGATGTGACCGACCCCGCCAGCATCGCCGCCGCCCTTTCCGGAACCGAGGCGGCGCTGGGCCCGGTGGACATCCTGGTCGCCAATGCCGGCATCACCGGCCCCAACCACCTCGCCGAGGATTATCCGGTCGAGGCCTGGCGCCAGGTCATCGACATCGACCTCACCGGCGTCTTCCTGTGCAACCGGGCGGTGCTGCCGGGGATGCGGGCGCGGGACTGGGGGCGGATCGTCAATATCGCCTCGATCGCCGGGAAGGAGGGCAACCCCAATGCCGTGGCCTATTCCGCCGCCAAGGCGGGGGTGATCGGGCTGACCAAATCCATCGGCAAGGAGACGGCCACCACCGGCATCCGGGTCAATTGCGTCACCCCCGCGGCCGTGGAGACCGAGCTGTTCCAGCAGATGACGGCCGAGCAGATCGCCTGGATGAAGAGCAAGATTCCGATGGGCCGATTCGGGTTGCCGGAGGAGGTTGCCGCCCTGGTGGGCTGGCTTGCCAGCGATGCGTGCAGCTTCTCGACGGGGGCGGTGTTCGACTGCTCGGGCGGCCGCGCCACCTACTGAAATGCATGCGCAAGCTGTTGCCGCGCCCCCCTGTAGCCCGGCTTGTCGTCGTGCCGGCGCACCAGCTCCTCGTGAAACTGTTTCACCGTGAAGTCGGCATAGGCCGCTACCGCGGCGCGGTTTCCACCACGAAGGGGCGGATCAGCACCCGCCGCCCGGCGCGCCTGGCCTCGCCCAGCGCTGCGTCGAGCGCCGCCACATAGCTCGCCTGCGGCTCCAGATCGGGGCGGGAATTGCCGAAGAGCGGCCCCTCGCTGACCACGGCGACCAGCAGGTCGGTGCCGAAGGGCTCGCTCACCTCCCAGCCCGGGAAGCCGGCGCGGGGTTCGCCCAGCCTGACCGTGCTGCCGGGCGGGTGGGTGGCCGAGGGGACGAGATTGGCCACCTCGCCCGAGGCCATGAAATAGGCGACGTAGAGATGCGCCGGCCATTCCGGCATGGTCACGTCCAGCCGCAGCAACTGGCCCGAGAGCAGCGGCATGCTGCCGATAAGCGCCACGCGCGGCGCCTGGCCCGGGCCGGCGAGGACCGGGCGCAGCGCATCCAGCGCCGGGCAATAGGGGCCGTCGAAGCCTTGCAGCGCAAGGCGGGTGGCGGCGGCGGGGATGTCGCGCGCGGCCAGCAGCCGGCGCAGGGCGGCATCATCGCCGCGCCGCAGCACGCCTTCCAGTGCCAGGGCGTTGGGCAGGGCCGTGGCGTTGAACAAGCCGCAGAGCGGCGCGGTGGCGAGGGCGGCGGCGGCGGCGTTGAAGTTCGGCAGGGCGGGCT